>JAJYWG010000252.1 GCA_021791615.1 Actinomycetes bacterium | reverse complement strand
CACTGGAAGTGCCTCCTTGATCCTGTCGGAAATGGCGTGTTTGCAACAACCATTTTCGCAGGCGGGGAGGCACTTTCCGCGGATGCGCGCTCGTTCAGTTCACGCAGTTGCGCGGTGGATTGAGGCTTAGTGTGCTGGTCCCTGCGGGAAGGGTCTGGGTCTTCCATGTAGCGCCACCGTCGGAGGTGGCGATCACCGAGCCGACGTAGGAGCCCCCTGTGTCCTTGCGACCCACAGCGAAGCAGGTGGTGGTCGACGGACAGGCGACGCCACTTAGTGTGCTGGTCCCTGCGGGAAGGGTCTGGGTCTTCCATGTGGCGCCACCGTCGGTGGTAGCGACGACCGAGCCGCCGAAGCCTGTGCTGACGTAACCCACCGCGTAACAGGTGGTGGTCGACGGACAGGCGACGCCAGAGAGTGCACTGGTCCCTGCGGGAAGGGTCTGGGTCTTCCATGTGGTCCCGTCGTCGGTGGTCTTGAGGACGTCCCCCACTCCTGAGCTGCTCTCCCCAACGGCGTAGCAGACTGTCGTCGATGGACAACCAACTGCCATCATGCCCGGTGACACTGGATCCTTCTTGGTCGAGGTCGAACTCGACGCTCCGGCGGGAGCCACGCCCCCCACCCCCACCACGACCATCCCTGCTGCGACAACCAGTCCCGCCAGGGCTGCGGCACCGGAGCGCCAGGACCGCTTGAGCATCGTGGTCCGCCTTCCCCGTGAGATCCCCGTCGCCGGTGAGGTTACCGACCACTCAACTTTCCGTCAATCAATTGCAGCAGGTACGTGGGTTGCCCATGACCGGGTAGAAGCGGACCAAGCACGTCACCACGGGCGTTGGCAGGGCGTGAGCACCCACCACGGCCCGATGTCGACTACGCGCTCGCCATCCCCACGATGTCGGTCACTCCCTGGCCGCCCAGGGACCCGGCGAAGGCGGCGTTGCCGAAGCTGAACACCCCGCCGTCGGCAGCAACGAACTGGTAGCCACCCGGGGCCTGGGGAGCGCTGAACCCGCACGCGGTGCCAGTGCCCACAGTGGTCGTGTCAGGAGAGACCTCCATCGCCACGATCGGCTCGTCCAAGCTGAGACAGCCAGTCGAACCGTGGAACGGTGCACCGAAGCTGAAGATCCCCCCGTCAGAGGCCACTTCGTAGTAGCCGCCAGTGGGGTCCACGGCCATGCCGACGACCGGCTTGTTGAGGGTCTTGCCACCCATCGAGCCCAAGAACGGGGTCCCCGGACCAAAGGCGAACAAGCCACCGTCCGAGGCCACTTCGTAGTAGCCGCCCGACGGGGTCTCAGCCATGCCCACGACCGGCTTGTTGAGCGGCTTGCCGCCCATCGAGCCGTAGAAGGTGGCCCCGGGACCAAAGGCGAACAAGCCCCCGTCAGAAGCGACCTCGTAGTAGCCGCCTGTCGGGGTGGCGGTCATCCCCACCACCGGCTTGTTCAAAGGCTTGCCCCCCATCGAGCCGTAGAACTGCGCGTCACCGAAGGCGAACAGCCCTCCGTCGGAGGCGACGAGCCAGTAGCCCCGGTGATCGGGGGTGGCAGCGATCCCCACGATCGGCTTGGCAGGGGTCACCCCCAAGGTGACGAGCGAGCCGTAGAAGGGGGCGTCCCCGCACGAGTAGACCGCCCCATTTGCGGCAGCCAGCCAGTAGCCGCCGGGGAACGAGGCCGAGCCCACCCCGGTCGACGAGCACCCCGGAGAGGGCGGCGGTGGGGCTGGTGTCGTGGTGAAGGTGCCCTGGGCACCGGTGGTGGTGCCCGAGGCGTTGGTCGCCACCAGCGCGAAGTAGTAGGTCGTGTCCGCTGACAGCCCCTTCAAGGTGGTGGCCACCAACTCGGGGGATGTGCCCGACCCTGCTGTCGTTGTCGGCGATGTGCTCCCCAGCGCCGGAGTGGTGCCGTAGGAGAAGTGGGAGGTGGTGGCCTGGTCCATCGGGTTCACGATCCCGTTCAGCGTGGCTGCGCTCGAGGTGACGGTCTCGGCCGGTCCGGTGGTCGCCTCGGGGGCCTGCGGCGGGCTGTAGGTAAGGACGACCGAAGGGGTCGAGACGGGGGCTGCGGTGGCGAACGCGCCCGGTGGTCCGTAGCTCGAACCGCCGCCACCACCACCGCCGCCGGCGAATGTGCCACCACCGCCGCCGCCGCCGCCGTAGTACCCACCACCACCACCGCCGCCGCCGTCTGATTCTCCGATCCCACCTGTGCCACCCGAACCGAGAATGCCTGGCGTGCCGTTCTTACCGCCAACACCGCCAGCACCGCCAGCACCGCCAGCACCGCCAGCGCCGCCTGACGTCGCGGTGCCCGGTCCGCCTCCGTCACCGTGACCCGTACCGCTCCCGTCGGCTCCGGGGTTGGCGGCCGACCCGCCGGCTCCACCGACGGCACTTGTGAAACCACCACCACCGCCGCCGCCACCGGTCACGACCAGGCGTGACGCCAGTGAGCTGGCCGCCCCTGTCGGACATTTCGACGCAGTGTCCGAGCACGTCCGCACGTCCGAGGCACCCCCGCCGCCGCCACCGCCGAGAGCTCCATTCCCCCCGCCGTTGAACCCGCCAGCACCTGGCCCTGTGCCCGACGCCTGTTTCCCGGGGCCTCCGACCTCGACGTAGAGGACCTCGCCCGGGGTGACCGGAACTTGGGCCACGACTTGGGCACCGAACCCACCGACCTCTCCTGCACCTTCTCCGCCGCTGCGCCCGTTCCCGCCCGGAGCACCGGTCGCCACGACTGTCACCTCCGATACTCCGGCAGGGACCGTGAAGCTCTGCTGGGTTCCGGTGAATGTGAACGTCTCAGACACCTTCGCTGGGGCCGCGGCACCGACGGCGCCTTGGGGGATGGCAACGACGGCCATTGCTGCGCCGGCACACAGGATGCCGCCGAGCGCGGCACGTAGCGCGGCACGTAGCGCGGCACGTAGCGAAACAACGGGGACTACGGCTGGTCTGTTCACAGGTGCACCTCCCGGTGTGTTCTGCCGGGCAAGGGTACTTTGGTCATCTCGTGCATCGGGGGGCACCGGCTCTCGCCGGGTCGCCGCCCACCCACCGGCTCACCTCGTGCTCGCAGGGGAGGGGGGCTATGTGCCGACCCATCATTGCGGTATTCCCGCAGGGCTGGTGACCAGTCGTCGGGTCCTGGATCCTGCCCTCGCTGTCCACCACGAAGCGAAGTGACCTCCACCCGGATACGTCTTCCAGCCGCAGACCGCCGTATCGGTCGGTGTCCCATTGGGTGTCCGGTTCCGGGTTGGCCTTGCCGGCGAACTGGCCGCCGACCGGGGTCCCGCTGGGCTGTCTGGGCTGGGTGTTGGTGCTCATGTCGGGATAGAGAGCGGGGATTTTCAGATCGTGCTCACGGCCGGATATCCACGACCGGCGACACTGGCCTCTCGCTCCCTGGTACCGCCAGCGCCTCGGCCTCCATCCTCTCGGTAATGGCGGTGGTGTCCTGCGGCAGGAGGTGTGCGTAGGTCCGGTAGACGATGACCGGGGTGGAATGCCCGAGCCACCGGGACAGCACGTAGGGGTCCGACTGGCCGGCGGCGATCCACCTGGCGACCGCGCCGTGGCGGAGCGAGTGCGGCGTCACTTCCGGGCCGAGCCCCGCCGATGCCACAGCCGGGCGGAAGATCCTCGACCTCCAGCCGCTCGAGCGCATGATGCCGCCGTTTGGTCCGGTGAAGAGCTTGTCGTCGGGGCACAGCCCACGCTCGCCGATATGGACCGCCAGTCGCTCGGCCACCGGACGGGTGAGCGTGGGCACCGCCCTCATGCCGGCTCGGGTCTTTGGCAGTCCGATCCGGGCGTGTCCATGGACGTCGGAGACGATCCGGCGGACGTGCACCACCCACGACGGGAATTGAACTCGATGTCCCGGATGTCCAGGCCGGCCAGCTCCCCGATCCGCAGTCCCGTGTCCAGAGCAAAGGGCACTATCAGCGCTCACCACTGGTCCATCGCCGCCTCGATCCGGTGCGCCTCTTCGGCGGTGATGAACTGGCGCTCGTTGTCCTCGACCCTGGGGAGCGGCAAGCGCCGGAACGGGTTCCGATCCACCATCTCGCGCTCGACGGCCCGCTGGATGCAGCCCGCTGCCACGGCCACCACCCTGACCACCGTGGAGGGTGCCAGGCCCGTCTCGACCGTCGCCTGCACCCACTCGATGGCATGGCTCCGGGTGATCTTGTGGATCGGCACGTCACCGAACCACGGCTGGACGTAGTTGCGGTAGGCCGACTCATTGCGGACCGCGGTGTTGTGGCGCAGCGGCCTGTCGCTGTGCACCTGGTCCCACACCTCGTCGAAGGTCTGCTTGTGTGCGTTGACGGTGCGAGACCGGATACGGCGGGCAACCTGCTCGCTTCGTCAGGCTGCGGCGTCGGAGAAGGTCTCGAAGGTGCCGGGTGACGAGGATGAAGCGGATCCGCCCTTCCTCGCAGAGTCGCCTGACGAACCGATGCCCGACGCCGAGGTAGTCGGCCAGGCGTTGCTCGTCCCACAGATCAGGCAGTGCCGGAGCGGCCGTGGTGTCTTGGTCATTGTCTTGGTGTGGTCCCATGCCATCTCTATGCGGACGGCACCGAATCGGACTTCCGATTCTCTTGAATGCCCCTTCCTGCCCAATCCGACCCCCATCTGAGTTGGGCAAAACTTGGGCGAAATATCGGGGGTTCGGACCAAGAACCCATTCTGACCTGGAGCCTGAGGTGGGACTTGAACCCACGACCTGCGCATTACGAATGCGCTGCTCTGCCGACTGAGCTACCCAGGCGCTCGCGGTCCTGACTCTACCTCTCGGCGATCAGAGGCTGTCGCTGCCGAACCATCGCCACCCGACGAACCACGTCCGTGACACAGTTGCTTCTCGGCAAGCAATAATGGGAGGATGCCGGGTCCGACACCACGTCCCGAACCAGTGCGCCTCCGGGCTGCGCTCATGAAGATCGGCCAACGACTCCGCTCCATCGACGCGGGGACCGGGTTCACGCCCTCCGAGCTTTCGATGCTCGGGACTGTCGTGCGGACCGGACCACTGCGACCGAGCGAGCTGGCTCGGGTCGAAGGGTGCAATCCCACGATGACCTCGCGCATCGTCGCCCACCTCACCAGCGAAGGTGTGCTGATCCGCACGCCGAGCCCGGGCGACCGCCGGGCAGCACTGGTCGCGGCGACGGCGCGCGGGCGCCGCATCCACGAGCGCTTACGCGCGGAACGTGCCCAAGCGCTCGAGGAGCTCGTCGGTCAGTTGCCGCTCGAGGACCAAGCCGCCATCACCGCTGCCGTCCCGGCGCTCGAAGCACTGGCGGAGCTGATGAAGGTGCAGCGCCCGTGACCGGCGTCGATCCCACTGCGGCTCCCGAGCCCGCCTCGGCCGCAGCCGGCCCCCCGCCCGTTCCCGACACCCGCACTCCCCGCTGGCGGACGCTGTGGCCCGAATGGATCACGCCGAACATGCGAATCATCCTCGAAGCGCGTTTCTCGATGAGCGTGGCGCGCTCGGTGGCCGGGGTGGTGACTGCGTTGTACCTGGCGGCAGAAGGGTTCTCCGGGCTCGAGATCGGACTGCTGTTCCTGTGCATCACGGTGCTGTCTGCTGTGCTCTCGACGACTATCGGGATGGTGTCCGACCGCGTCGGTCGCAAGCGGTTCTTGGTCGCGATTCCCTTCTTGACCGCAGCCGCCGCCGTGGCGTTCGCGTTCTCGGGCGCGGCGCCGATCCTGTTCGTCTTCTCCTCGCTCGGGAGCCTCGGGCGCGGGCAAGGTGCGGGTGCGAACAACGTCGGCCCCTACCAGCCGGCGGAGTCGGCCCTCGTGGCCGAAGTGGTGCCCACCGCGTCGCGCGCAGCCGCTTTCGGTCGCCTGGCCTTCGTCTCCTCGCTCGGCGCGCTGATCGGCGGTCTCCTGGCCGGTCTGGCCTCGGCCGGCCCCCACCTGTCCCGGGCGGCGGCCACGGCGGCCTACCGGCCGGCCTTCCTGGCGATCGCCCTGTTCGCCGCCGCCGCGGGGCTCCTCGCCCTCGGGATCACCGAGCACAAGCCCGAGCCCGATGCCGGGCGCTCGGACGCCAAGGGCCACTTCCGCTGGCCGAGCAATTCCTGGCCGGCCCTGTGGCGGTTCTGGCTCACCAACGGGACCAACGGGTTGGCCATCGGGATGATCGGACCGTTCGTCAGCTACTGGCTCTTCCGGCGTTACGGCGCCACGCCGGGCACCATCGGTCTGCTGTTCGCATTGGTCAACGCCGGGTCGCTCGCGTCGACCTTGGCCGCGGCAGGGATCGCCCGCCGCCTGGGGACCGTGCGGGTGATCGCGGCGGTGCGAGCCCTGACCGGGATCCTGCTCGTGCCCATGGTCTTGGCACCGAGCTTCTGGCTGGCCGGCGCGGTGTTCTTCGTCCGGATGCTCATCCAGCGCGTCGGCCTCCCGTTGCGCCAGTCCTTCACCCAGGACATGGCCGACCCCGAGGAGCGGGCGAGCCTGGCCGCGCTCTCGAACCTGCCGGCACAGGGCACCATGGCCGGCAGCCAGGTGCTGGCCGGCTACCTGTTCGACGAGGTGAGCCTTGCCGCGCCCTTCGAGCTCGCGGCGGTCGTGCAATGTGTGAATGCCGCACTCTACCCAGTGCTCTTCGCGTGGCGGCCTCCACGTCGCGCCGCTGGCAACCAGCACTGATCGTTGTCACGACGCCACACCATGACCGGGGATCGAAGGTCGGGGATTGCGCGGCGGCCGGCTCGAGGACGAGAGCGGCCTGTGCGAGCAGGTCAGGGCAAGCCGGCCGGTGGTGCCCCAGGGCCATCCTCTGCTCTCGAGGTCGCCGCGGTGAGGACCTGATGACCGACCGTCTGCATCGGCCCTCCCCTCTTCAAAGGTACGGTCGCTGGTTGGCCCGCTCGAGCTCATAGGTGGCCCGGGCCTGCCTCGTCGACTCCAAGTCCGCGACTTGTGCAACGGGGACCTCCCACCACGAGCCGCTCGATGGCGCAGGGACGAGCGGATCGGTCTCGACGCACACCACCACCGGGCCGGTCGACGACTTGGCTGCCTCGAGCGCGTGACGCAGCTCGTCGATGCCGGTCACGCGATGGACCTCGGCGCCGAGGCTCGCGGCATTGGCTGCCAGGTCGACCGGCAGCACCTCGCCGTCCAGGCGGCCTGACCCCGGACGCCGGAACCGGTAGGCGGTGCCGAACCGTTGGGACCCAACGGACTCCGAGAGCGAACCGATGGAGGCGAACCCGTGGTTGTCGACGAGCACCACCGTGATCTTCACGTGCTCTTGCACCGCGGTCACGAGCTCTTGGGCCAGCATGAGGTACGAGCCGTCTCCGACCAGGACGTACACGTCTCGCTCGGGGGCCGCCATCTTCACCCCGAGACCGGCGGCGATCTCGTAGCCCATGCACGAGTAGCCGTACTCGACGTGGTACTCCCGGGGTCCACGGGTGCGCCAGAGCTTGTGCAGATCACCGGGCATCGAGCCCGAGGCGCAGACCATGACGTCGCCGGGACGGGTGATCTCGTTCAGCGCGCCGATCACTTCGGACTGGGCCGGGAGCGGTCCGTGCCCGAGGTGGTAGGCGCGATCGACGACCGCGTGCCAGCTCCGTGCCAAGGTCTCGCACTCCCGGCGGTACTCCTCGGCCACCTGCCAGCCTCCGAGCCGCTCGACGAGCAGCTCGAGCGTGGTGCGGGCATCTCCCACGAGCGCCACGCCGGCCAGCTTGGCGGCGTCGATCCGGGCGACGTTGCAGTTCACGAACCGGACCCAGGGTGTGCGGAACGCCGAGCGCGAGGCCGTCGTGAAGTCGGTCCAGCGAGTCCCGATCCCGACGACGACGTCTGCGGAAGCGGCGAGGGCGTTCGCCGCCGCCGTCCCGGTCGACCCCAGCCCGCCGACGGCCTGGGGGTGGGAGGTGGGCAGCGCGCCTTTGCCGGCCTGCGTCTCGGCGACCGGGATCCCGGTGGACTCGGCCAGTGCCGCCAGCGCGTCCTCGGCCTCCGAGTAGACGACCCCTCCTCCGGCCACCACCAGCGGACGGCGGGCCGAGCGCAAGAGGCTCACCGCGCGCTCGAGTGCTCTGGGGTCGGGCGGGGGTCGGTCGACGTGCCACGTGCGGTGCTCGAAGAGCTCCTCGGGCCATGCACACGCCTCGGCTTGCACGTCCTCGGGCAGGCACACCGTGACCGCACCCGTATCTGCCGGGTCGGTGAGCACGCGCATGGCGCCGAGGAGCGCTTCGGGGAGCTGCTCGGCTCGCTGGACCCGGTCGAAAAAGCGCGAGACGGGCCGGAACGCGTCGTTCACCGTCACGTCCCTGGATCCGGGGAGCTCCAACTGCTGGAGCACCGGGTCGGACATCCGAGTGGCGAACACGTCGCTCGGCAGCAGGAGCACCGGGATGTGGTCGATGGTCGCCAGCGCTGCCCCGGTGACCATGTTCGTCGCCCCTGGCCCGACCGACGAAGTGCAGGCGAGCGTCGACATGCGGACCCTGGTCCGAGCGAAGCCGACGGCAGTGTGGACCATCGCCTGCTCGTTGCGGCCCTGGAAGTACGGGAACGCGCCGGGGTCCGCCAGCTCGCTCTCGAGCAGCGCCTGGCCCAATCCGGCGACGTTGCCATGACCGAGGATCCCGGAGCAGCCCTCGATCAGGCGATGCTCGACCCCGTCGCGTTCGCTCCATTGGCTCACGAGGAACTTGACGACCGCTTGACCGACGGTGAGGCGGATCAACGGGGATCTCCCGTCTCGTCGCCGGCGCGTGTCACCAGGCGTTCGTCCACTTCCTGGCCCTCCCACGTGCCCCGCACCCAGGCGTGCCGGGGGTCGTCGCACGCCAGCCACTGGCGACCGCAGGGGCCGGCCATCACGTTGAGGTAGTAGAGGTCGTAACCGGGAGGGGCCATCGAGGGCCCGTGGTAGCCGTGGGGGATGAGCACGACGTCGCCGGTGCCCACTCTCGCCAGGAGCTCGATCGGCCGGTCCTCGGTGCCGTAGACCTGCTGGTACGCGAACCCCGGCCCGCCCGGTCCTCCGGCGACTTCGAAGTAGTAGAGCTCTTCGAGTGGCACTTCCCCTGGGCCTGTCACGTCGTGCTTGTGCGGAGGGTACGACGACCAGTTGCCCGAAGGGGTCACGACTTCGCACACCAAGAGGTGGTCGGCATCGAACGTCTCGGCCATGCAGTAGTTGACCACCCGACGGGACGCCCGTCCGGCACCTCGGAGCTCGACCGGGGTGCGCTCACTCGGCTGCCGCCGGAACTCCAGGCGCTCATCGGCGAGCGCTCCGGGCAACGCGAAACGGCCGCCTCGCTCGCTGGAGATCGTCAGGTGCGCATCCCTCGGGACATAAGTGAAATCGGAGGGGCCTGCGAACACGTCCGTCCGGCCGGCGAGGACCACGGTCTCGCCGTCGCAGGACACCTCACAGGAACCGGTGAGCGGGAGGACCAAGAGCTCCTCGCCCCCGCTCTCCAGCTCGTGCTCGCCACCGGGTTCGAGCTCGAGCACGCGCAGCGACACCCATGACCATTGGGCCGTTCCCTGGGTCAGCTCCAGCGCCCATGGCGGCGATGCGAGCGTGCCGGCGGGGCGGTGGAGGTCGACGCGAGCCGCCGCGCTGACGTGTGCTGGGTTCCCACTCGGTCCTTTTGTCATCGCACCATTGTTCCCGCTGCGCTCCGCTCCCCGAAAGGCCATGCCGGCCTCAGTCGGCCTGCACTTCGTCCGACCGCACCGGTCGGTGCTCCTCGATGCTCCGAAAAGCCGCCAGTGCGAGCTGCAGCGCTGCCCGGCCGTCGGCAACCGTCACCGGCACCGGCGCGCCGTCGATGGCCTCGCGAAAGGCCACCACCTCGTCGTGGTACGCGGGCGTGTACCGCTCGATGAAGTACGCAGGGGGCGGAGGGCGGCAGATGCCATCGGCATCGGCGACCCGCAGCGCGAGCGTTGTGGGGTTCTCGACGGCGGCCATCCCGGCACTCCCGTGCACTTCGGCTCGCTGGTCGTACCCTTGGACGGAGAGCCGGCAATTGTCGAGCGCGCCGAGCGCTCCGGACGCGAAGCGCAGCAGCGTCACCGCGGTGTCGTGATCGCCGGCCTCTTCGGCGATCGGGTCCACCAGGAACGCCCCCATGCTCGACACCTCGACCACCTCCTCGTCCAGGAGGAACCGCACGACGTCGAAATCGTGGATCGCCGAATCGATGAAGATCCCGCCGGGGCTCCGCGGGTAGCCAGGCGGCGCCGGCTCCGGATCCCGGGAGCTGATGCGCACCAGCAGAGGCCGCCCGATCTTGCCGGACCTCACGGTGTCATGGAGCGCCCGGAAGTGGCGGTCGAAGCGGCGGTGCATCCCCACTTGGAGCACCGTGCCGCTCTGCGCCGCGGCGTAGGAGATCTGGTCGATCTCGCCCAGGGTCGGGGCAAGGGGCTTCTCGCACAAGACGTGCTTGCCTGCTTCCAGCGCTGCCATCACCTGCTCGAAGTGGAATGGGGTGCCCGAGCTGACGACGACGGCCGCGATGCGAGGGTCCTCGACGACGGCGCGCCAGTCTTCGACGGTCGGCACCGCCAGTTCGGTCGCCACCCGTTGGCGGGCAGCAGCATCGGGATCGGCGACCAGCTCCAAGCGAAACCCTCCGGCACCGCCGGCAAGGTGCCGGGCGTGGAGCATCCCTATGTGCCCGGCCCCGAGGAGAGCCGCCGGCAGCGATGGGCGGCTCACGGCAGACCGTGCCGCCGCAGGCACTCCAAGTTGGCCCGTTGCTCGTCGGCGATCGTCTCGGGCCGATCGGTCGGACCGGGGATCACGTCCTGTTCTATCACGAGCCACCCTGAGTAGGACGATGACCGGATGGCACCGAGGAGACCCTCGACGTCGAGGTCACCGGAGCCGAGTGCGCAAAACGCTCGGTCAGACCAGATGGCCCGGACCGGTCCGTCGCTTGCCACGACCCGCGCGACCACCGCTCGGTGGCAGTCCTTCAGGTGCAGGTGGTTGATCCGCCCTTCCCATCGCCCGAAGAGCTCCACCGGATCACCACCGGCAGCGAGCAGATGTCCGGTGTCGAGACACAGGCCGATGTCGGTATCCTCGAGGAGGCGCTCGATCTCGTCGGGGGTCTCCACGTAGGTCCCCAAGTGGTGGTGGAACGTCGGTTCGAAGCCGCGCCGGCGGACCCGTTCGGCCGCCCTTTCAAGCCGGGACACCAACGCTGACCATGCCGGCGCGTCCAATGCGCAGTTGGACGTGCGTCCCCCGAGGTGGTCTCGACTCTGCGGGGATCCGGCGTCGGCGAGCGTCGGTTTGGGACGGAAGGCCGGCTCGGAGGCGGGTGCCGCGTCGAACAGATCGAGCACTTGGTCGAGTGCCGCCATCTCCTCGTCGAAGAGGCCCTCGTCGCTCATGGTCATCGCCATCCACCCGCCGGCCAAGCCGATGCCGCGGCTCTCGAGGCGTTGCCCGAGCGCGGCGGCATCGCCCAGGTAGCCCACGGGGCCGAGGTCGATCCCCTCGTACCCCGCCTCGACGACGAGGTCCAAGAGGCGGTCGGGCAAGACGAGGGGAGGTTGGCTGGCGGTGAGCTCAAACACTCCGAAGCTCACCGGTGCGTTGGCGACGCGCCGTCGGCGCGGCGCCGGCTGGCTCTCCCCGGTACGGCGACTGTCCGCATTCGTCGGTATGCCCCTACTCTTTCATGCCGGAGCGGGGTGCGGGAGTTGGCTCGGGTGCGGGAGTTGGCTCGGGTGCGGGAGTGGGCTCGGGTGCGGGAGTGGGCTCGGGGCTCGCTTGCGGGCGGGGGACGGGGGCAGGACCGGTGGCGACGGCAAGGAGCACGGGTGCCAGCAGCGACAAGAAAGGCCGTCACACCGGGTGGGGGTCCGCTGCGGGGCGGGGGTCCGCTCCGGAGCTGGGGACCGCGATCGGGGGCACCTCGACACGCACGACGGGGGTCCGCCACCTCCTCGCCACTGGGACGGGTCATCACGTTCGTCGTTGTCGCAGCCGCGCTTGTCTATGGCCTCATGCTGCGTGCGTGGCTCCTGGCCCACCTCCCGCTCAACAGCGACGAGGCGGTCGTCGGTTTGATGGCGCGCGGGTACTTGAGCGGGCACCTCGGAACGTTCTACTGGGGTCAGCAGTACGGGGGTGCCGAGTCCTACGTGGTCGCCGCCGTTCTCCGCACGGTGAACGGCGGCCCGATGGGCCTCAATGGCACGGCCGCGCTCATCTCGACGATATCGGCAGTGGTCGTAGCGGCCATCGTCCACGAAGCGACGCGCAACCCCCGCCTTGCCGCCGTGAGCGGTGCCGTCGCCTGGGTATGGTCGTACGCCGGGATTTGGAACTCGGTCCGGGAGAACGGTTTCCGCCAGCTCGCAGTGTGCTGCGGCCTGGTCTTGGTGCTCTGCGCGCTTCGGCTCCACCGGCCGAGACCGACAGCGGCCACGTACGCGGTGCTCGGCCTTTCTGCGGGGCTCGGATGGTGGGCGTCGCCCGAGATCGCATATTTTGCCGCGCCGGTCGGCATCATCGTGGTGACCTCGTGGAGCCGGCTCTCCGACAAGGGTACCCGGTGGAGCCGGCGCATCGGCTGGCGGCCCGCCCTATTGACGCTCTCGGGAGTGGTGGTCGGCGCGCTGCCGTGGCTGTACACCAACATCCACACGGGCTTCGCATCGCTGCGCACCAGCTCGCTCCCCTCGACCCCCGGCCAAGGGTACGGCTACCGCCTCATGGTGTTCTTCCACGAAATGCTTCCCATCCAGCTTGGCACCCGCGTGGTGCCCGGCGGCGCGTGGGTGGGTGGCGACACGGTGGGCGAGGTGCTCTTCGGGGTCCTCGCAGCATTGATCGCTGTCGCGATCGTGCGGTGCGTGTGGGCTGCCCGCACCGGCTACCGAGCAATTCCAATGGCAGGATTGGCGGCGGGCATCGTGGCCTTTCCTTTCATCTACAGCGCCATCCCGTCTTCGGGGTACTGGATCGACGGGCGCTACGGCGTGTACCTCCCGCCGCTGTTGGCCGCGTTCTTGGCCTTGAGCCTGGCGGGGCCGGTCTTCGATTCCCGATCGCTCCACGAGAGCGGCTGGGCCGACGCATTGGCTGCCGCCGGACGGATCCACCGCGCCTCGGGGGCGCCTGTGCGACGTGCGCTCCAAGAGCGCATAGTCGTCCCCGTGGCAGCGGTCGCATTGGCCGGCGCACTGGTCCTCACCATGGCCGGCGCTTCGACTGCAGGAATACCCGCGACGCCGCGGTCGTTCTTGTCGCACTGGACGGACCCGAATGCTGCCGGGCGCCAATCGGCACATGCCATGGCGAGCCACCACATCCGCTATGCGTACGGCGACTACTGGATCGCCTACACGCTGGACTTCTTGGACCCCGGCCAGGTGACAGTGAGCCCATCGCCGCTCGACG
Source organism: Actinomycetes bacterium (assembly GCA_021791615.1). Next base: position 2,714 of record JAJYWG010000252.1, on the reverse strand, counting down.
TCGTCCGATGGCCGGCGATGGCCGCGAAGGTCGCACGAGCACCGGACCCAGCCTGGCTGTTCTTCGCGCCCACGAAGATCCCCCAGGCCTCGGCTGCCTTTTCCAACCCTGAGACCGGTCCGGGCGGCTACACCCAGGCACAGTTCGAAGCGTTCCTCCGTAGCCGTGCAGTCCCCTACCGAGTCGTGGCGCTCGGGGTGCTCGATGCCGTCGTCCCGGCGCGAAAGGTCTCCCTCCCCAAGCCGACCGGATGACGAGCGCTCTCCGAGAGTCCAGCCGACCGGCGCTCTTCGGTGGATCGAGGCTCGGCGGCCCTCAGGCCCTCATCATCCCCACGACCGGCGCGTCGAGGCGCGCACCACCCATCGACCCGTCGAACACCGCGTCGCCGAACGCGAACACCCCGCCGTCGGCCGCCACCTCCCAGTACCCGCCACCTGTCGGGGTGGTGGCCATCCCCACGACCGGCGCGTCGAGGCGCGCACCACCCATCGACCCGTCGAACACCGCGTCGCCGAACGCGAACACCCCGCCGTCGGCCGCCCCTTCGAGGTAGCCGTCGAGGCCAAGGCGGGCGTCAGCGTAGTAGGCAGTGAGCTGGGGCATGAGCCAGGGCGCGAGCCAGTCTGCGCCAGGGTAGGAAATGTGGTCCCCGTCCGCCGCCCGCACATTGACCCCGTCGATGACCGCGGCGTACGCGCCTCCTGGATCGAGCTTGGCATTGAGGTCGATCAGGTCGACCGTGCCCGGGTTCGCCGCAGCAACTTGGCGCAGGAGCGTGTTGTAGGCGTTGACGCGGCTGGGCTCTTGCTCGCACCACAGGTACGGCCCCGTACCGCAGACGTCGAATCCGGGACCGGACGGCGGCGCGATGTCGGCCGGGCGGAAGTACGGAGTGGTGAGCACCGCCACCTTGCCGCCGTCGGAGGAGAGGATCGACACGGCAGTTTGCATCTGAGTGGCGAGGTACGCGTCGAAGACCGGGTCCCCCGGCGCCCGCCACGCGCCGTCGTACCACCGTGTCGCGACGTCCCATGCGCCGACCAGGAGCATCGAGATGTCAGGATGGAAGCTCGCCACTGCACCCGCGTAAATGGACTGCCAGCCTGTCGCCGACGCACACGCCCCCGTGACCGGGAACTGTGTCCCGTGCACGACAATCGGACCGCCCTCGGCGAGGCTGCAGCCGTCGAGGCCCGCGTTTTGCACGACCATGCCGTAGGCGGTCGCGTTGGTGTCGAGGCCGAGCGCAAGTGAGCCGGCCACCGAATCGCCGGCCACGAGGACCCTGAGTGGCGAGCTCGACGCGGGTGGTCCCGCTCGGGCCACCCATGTCGTGCCTCCGTCTGTCGAGGTCACGACGGTCCCGCCGGCTCCGACCGCTACGCAGTGGGCTGTGTCCGGGCAGCTCACGGCGTCGAGCGTCTGGCCCGTCCCCGACGCCACGGACTGCCACACGGCGCCGCCGCTGGTGGTCCGTTCGATCTCGCCTTGGTCGCCGACCGCGACACAGATCGTCACCGACGGACATGCAAGGCCGTGGAGATCGACCTGGAGAGGAGCGGATTGAGACGCCCAGGCGACACCGGCGTCGGTCGTCGACTCGATGGTGCCCACCTGCCCAACCACCCAGCATTGCAACAACGTCGGGCAGGAGAGTGCATCGATGCCGAGGAGTGCCGGCACCTCGGTCGGGTCAACTCGCCAGGACGCGCCGAAGTCGGAAGTGGCGTACGTGTTGGTGGCGAAGTCCGAAGCCTGGCATGTGTCGGCCGTCACGCACGTCACAGCCGAGTACGTCGTACCGGCGGTCGAGGTGACCACGTGCCAAGAGAACCCTGTGGTCGTCGTGACCACGACGACGGCACCGGCGGCCACGCAGTGGCCGGGTGCAGGACACGAGACCGTGTCGAGGGTCGATGCGGTCCCCGACGCCGCTGCCGCCCAGCTCGCTCCACCGTCGGAGGTCACGACGATCGCCCCGCCGTCGCCTACCGCCGCGCACCACGACGGGTTTGCGCAAGAGACGCCGTAGAGCAGGTGGCCAGTCGGCACGCTGGCCTCCACCCAGGACGCCCCGCCGTCGTGGCTCACGATGAGCCCACCCATCCCTCCGACGGCGACGCATGTGGAAGCCGACGGGCACGACACTGCGGCGAGCGCTGCCGCCGGGATGGCTTTCGCGGAGGCCGTCATTCGAGCGGCGGTGGAGACTGGCGCGGCCGCGCCCGAGCCCGAGGGTACCGATGCAGCCACGAACACGAGCGCAATTCCTACCGCCACCATGGCCTTGATCAGTACCGCGCCGGTTGCCCGGAACCGTGTCGCGGCGGCCTTCATCGGCGCGCCGGACCTCGGAGTGGAGGTCCCGTGGCTCACCTGGCCCACCGTCGGCCATCGGGATGGACGCATGTCCACAACTGCGTCCTCAATTGCTTCTGGCCATTGCTCCCGAGCCGGCCGGCAAGGTCACGGTGCTTGAGTCCTGCGCATCCGATCCCCCCCCTGCCGTGCGCGCGCCTGCACCTCCTCACACTGCCAGTCCTCGTCGGAGCGTGCCACTCGTCGGGCGACCACGTGGCAAGTGGGCTCCTCGCTGTTTCGTGTGGGTAGCCACCCGCCGTCGGTGCCCTCTCGGCGTAGCGTTGCCGCCCAAAGTCGACGCTCGAGAGAGGGGACACGGTGGACGATCCAGGGCTGTTGGCGGTGTTCGG
>JAJYWG010000150.1 GCA_021791615.1 Actinomycetes bacterium | reverse complement strand
TTCTCATCCCGGCTCGGCTGGAGTAACCGCCCACCGCGTAGGAGAAGGTGATCGGCCAGGTGTGCTCGTCCGGCGTGATGCCATGCACCATCCCGAGTAGGAACGCGGTCACGAGCACCGCCCACAGAGCCAGACCGACGTGGGGGTTCCACAAGTCGAGCGCCAGAAGCGATGCGCCTCCCATCGTCCTCGCGGCTCTCCCGTCGCCTACGCTCGGCTCCCAGTTGGGCTAGTCGAGCGAGCCGTGCTGGGCGCGGGTAAAGCGCCCGGCGACGTCGGGCCAGTTGACCAGGTTCCACAGCGCTTCGACGAAGTCGGACCGGACGTTTCGGTACTGCAGGTAGTAGGCGTGCTCCCACACGTCGAACACCAGCAGCGGCACCGATCCTTGGGCCAGGTTGGCGTGGTGGTCGTAGATCTGCTCGACGATGAGACGCCGACCGAGCGGCTCGAACGCGAGCGCCCCCCAACCTGATCCCTGCACGAGGACCGCTCCCTGGGAGAGCTGGGCCCGAAACGCGTCGAAGGTACCGAAGTGCTCGTCGATGGCCGCTGCCAGGTCCCCCTCGGGTCGTCCGCCGCCGCCGGGCGTGAGGTTCTTCCAGAACATCGAGTGCAGCACGTGGCCCGACACGTTGAACGCCAAAGTCTTCTCGAGGCCGACCAAGCCGGCGTAGTTCGCCGCGGCTCTCGCTTCCTCCAGGCGTTCGATGGTGGCATTGGCCCCAGCGACGTACGCGGCGTGGTGCTTGTCGTGGTGCACCTGAAGGTTCTCGGCCTGGTAATGGGGCTCCAAGGCGGCGTAGTCGTAGGGCAGGTCCGGCAGACTGTAGGACATGGCGTCTCTCCTTTGACGTAACTACTCATTCTCAGCATCCCTGATCTTGCCCCCCGGAGGATCACGACCGTAGGTGGGCCACACCAAGGTCTCGGGTACCCGACCTGAAGCGTCGGTTGAACAGCTGCCTACCATGTGGCTCGGCCACGGATCGTGTCAGAGAACCACTCGTCCGCGAAGAGCTGCTTGGCCCGGCGAAAATAGCCGAGCATCGGAAGGGAGCACACAGGAGGGGGTGCCGGTTCCCGACGCCGGACCGGTGAAGTCACAGGCGAGCAGGGACCCGCTGCGCCCGGTGTCCACGAAACAGAGCGCCGACGTCACGGGGCCCGGCGCTGGGGCCGCTCCCGCAATCTTCGCGGCGAGGCGGTCGGCCACGTAGCGGCCTTCCGAGATGGCAAGAGTGCCCGCCATTCCCACGCCGAGAGGGACGGCAGCTAAATCTCCAACGATGCTCACATCGGCGAATGACGGGTGGGTAAGTGTGGGGAAGCTGACCTGGGGCCATCCGCTCTCGCCAGCCAAGGGGGACCGAGCGATGACCCCCGGAGGGCGGTGAGGCGGCACGACGAAGGCCACGTCGTAGTCGACGATTTCGCCGTCGCTGTCCGTGAGCCGTCCATCAGCGGACTCGAGATGGACATCGCCCCGGTAGCGCACCGAGGCGGCCTCGAGCATGACAGCGAATGCCTTCGAAACTTGTGCGCCGAACGGGGCGAGTGGCGCGGGCCAGGGATGCACAACCTCGACTCGGGCCCCGGTGGTGCCCCGAATACGCACCGCGAGGTCGAACACGGCCGGCGGGCAACGGTAGGCGACATTCGTCGCTCCGACGACGACTCTCGTCGTCGGTCCAATGCGTTCGAGGGCTCGCCGCCCGGCAAGGGCACCGGCGAGGGTCCACGGCGCAAGCTGCTCTCCGATAGATCCGCTGGCTCCTTCGACATCCGCGCCCAGGGCGACGACGAGGTCGTCATACCCGAGCTCTCCGAATGATCCGGTGACGAGGTGCGCTCCGGGATCGATTGACTGCGCCTCACCGTTCAGCAACTCGATCCCCGGAGCGATCAGTTCCCGAAGTGGACGACGGTACACGTCCGGCTCGGCCTGCCCGAAGAGCACAGCGACCAGCCCAGGCTGAAAGAGGTGCTCGGTGGACCTATCGACCAGCACCACCTCCAATCCGGCGAGCGACGCGGTTGCCAGGCTGTTGGCGACGATCAGGCCGCCGGCACCCCCGCCAAGGATGACCACTCGTCGGGTCATGCTTGCATGCCTGAACCCGGTCCTGGGTCGTCTCCTGGTGCCGAACATGCCGGTCGGCACCGGATTATCTTGCCTCGGCTGAAGAAGCTGCTGGCGAGGACCACGACACGGAGCGGGCGCGACTCACGGCGCCGTCGTCAGTTCGACCTCGCGGCAGATGCCGAGGTGAAGGACGGGCAAGGTGGCAGGACACCATCGCGCGAGTCCGTTGAGCACCACGTCGACGTCAACCGAGCAGCCAGCCATCGCCAACCGTCCGAGTGGACCCGGCCCTGGCGGAGCAAAGCCACGGTGACGGGGGCGGGGACGGGGCTTGCAGCTCGTTCCCGAGACCACGGTCTACTGGCCGTCGACATCGAGCCCCGCTGTCGACTTCGGGGTGATCCCGGCACCCCTCAGCATCCGCCGAAGGTCGACTACCTGCTGCTCATCAATGCCGTGATGTCGCGGGCTGTCGAACGTCTCGG
>JAJYWG010000418.1:466-2580 GCA_021791615.1 Actinomycetes bacterium | reverse complement strand
CGCACGATGGTGACAGACCAGCCGGGCACGACGGTCGCCTCCCGGAGGGCTCGGCCGGCCCCTTCTCCGGCCACTGGCTGGATCGAACTGCCCTCGCGCAGGTAACAGGGCCGCCCGAGACAGCCAGGTAGCCAAGCAGCGAGCCCGTTCGAGCCATTGAGCGCGATGGTGCCCACGGAAAGGGGGTGACGACCCGATGCGATACCTAACTCAGTGGTCGTTCGATCCCTTCGTCGTCGTCGCCGCGGTCGTCGTCGCGTGGCACGAAAAGGGCCTGGCCCATCTTGCGCGTCGATCGCGGCCAGCCCGCGCAACGGAGAGGCGCCGACGCTCGCTGCTCTTCTACGGCGGGCTCGCCGTCTTGCTCCTGGCGGTCGTCTCGCCGATCGACTACTGGGCCGACGACTACTTCTTCGTCCACATGATCGAGCACATCTTGATCATGTTCTTCGCCCCGTTCCTGATCGTGGCCGGCGCTCCGTGGCTCCCGCTCCTCCACGCCCTTCCGGTGGGTGTGCGGCGCCGCGTGGGGCGGGCCGTCCTCCTGGGATCCTGGGCGAGGCCCCTGCGGGCACTCGGGCGGCTCCTCACGAGCGGCGCCGTCGCCGTTGTGGTGTTCAACGTCGTGATGGTCGTCTGGCACCTACCCGGCCCCTTCGACCTCGCCGAGACCAACCAGGGCGTCCACATCTGGCTCATGCATGCCAGCTTCTTCGTCTCGGGAGTCTTCTTCTGGCTCCAGATCATCCCCTCGTACCCGCTCAAGCCGAACCTGTCTGCCATGGGGAAGATCGGTGCATTGGTGTCGACGAACCTCGTCATGTTCGTTCTCGCCATGGCGCTCAGCATCTTCACGTCGCATTCGTGGTACTCGGTCTACGATCACCTCCCTGGAGTCTCGTTGCCGCCCTTGGTCGACCAGCAGATCGGGGCGGCCATCCTGTGGATCTGCGGGGACTTCTGGGCGCTCCCGGCCCTCATGTGGGTGATCCGAACGGCGATCAACGAGGAGAGTGCGGGGAGCGCGCTCGTCGACCGGCTGCTCGTTCACCGGGCTCCGCTCCATTCGGTTCCGAAGATGCCCCGTGCGTAGGGCGCCACGACAGAAGCTGGGGTTCAGCCATCTCGGGCGCGGGGCTCGCCGACGGCTCATGGCAGCGTCTGGAAGCGACGTCATTGTGATGGCTCCGGTGTGCGCGTTGGTGCAAGCGGCGGTGTCGGGCGTCCTCGACGCTGACCATCGATGGTGGTGCCGGCGGCCGTGACTTCCCAGCAGCTCGTCGACGAGGTGACCTCGGTCGGGTGCTCGACCGAGCTGATCGGCGCCGACTCGCGCCAAGCCCAGGCCCGGGCGACGGCGCGGGACGAGACGGGCGATCGGGTCCGGCGGTTGCGGCGGCGCCTCCTCGTAGCGGCGGTCTTGTTCATGCCGCTGTGCGACGCTTCCGTCGTCCTATCCGTCGTCCCCACGGTGCGGTTCCCCGGCTGGCAGTGGCTGCTCGTCGCCTTGGCCGCACCCGTCGTCACCTGGGCGGCCTGGCCGTTCCACCAAGCCGCCTTCCAGCACGCCCTCCACCGCTCGTTCCCGATAGACACGCTCGCGTCCCTGGGCGTCGTCGCGTCGACGGCGTGGTCGATCTTCGCCATGTTCTTCGAGGACACCGCCCGGACGGGCCCCTCGGTCGCCTACCTGCTCATCCACGACTCGGGCGGCTCCATCTATCTCGACGTGGCGGCAGGCGTGACCACGTTTCTCCTCGCTGGCCGCTACTTGGAGGCCCGGGCGCGCCAGCGCAGCGGCCGCGCCCGGCGGGCCCTCGCCGAGCTGGGTGCGAAGGAGGTGTCGGTGCTCGACGCCCGTGGCGAGGAGCACCTGCGGCCGGTGGCCGAGTTGCGCCCCGGCGACCGCTTCGTCGTCCGGCCCGGCGAGAGAGTGGCGACCGACGGCGTGATCATCGATGGGCGCTCGGCCATCGATCGAAGCCTCGTGACCGGCGAGTCCGAGCCGGTCGACGCCGCACCCGGTGATCCGGTGACCGGGGGCGCGGTGTCGCTCACCGGACACCTCGTCGTTCGAGCAACCAAGGTGGGCGCCGAGACCCAACTCGGCCACA
>JAJYWG010000418.1:0-456 GCA_021791615.1 Actinomycetes bacterium | reverse complement strand
CAGGCAACGGTGCAGCGCCTGGCGGACCGGATCTCGGCGGTCTTCGTCCCGCTCGCCGTCTCCCTGGCGCTCGTGACGCTGGCGGGATGGCTCCTCAGCGGCACCGGCAGCTTCACGGCGTACAACGCCGCGCTCTCGGTGCTCATCATCGCCTGCCCCTGTGCCCTCGGGCTGGCCACGCCGGCCGCGCTCTTCGTAGCCTCGGGTACCGCTGCCCACCAGGGCATTTTCTTCAAGAACGACCAGGCGATCGAGGCTTCTCGGCACATCGATACCGTGGTCCTCGACAAGACGGGGACGGTGACCGAGGGCCGCATGGTGGTCGTGGACGACGCGTGCGCCGCCGGCGTCGACCGTGCGGAGCTGTTCGGGCTCGCTGGCCCTCTCGAGGCGGCATCCGAGCACCCGGTGGCTGCGGCCATCGCCGCCGCGGCCAGGGCCGAGGTGGACCACCTC
>JAJYWG010000036.1 GCA_021791615.1 Actinomycetes bacterium | reverse complement strand
GGGCTCATCGGGCGGAGGGACGACGGGGCTCGCGACGAGCGGCGCCAACCCGGTGGCGGCCTTGGGCACGGCGGGAACCACGGCAACGGGCGCAGTCGGCCGCGTGGTGGGCACCGGCGTCGCCGCGCTGGGCCAGGTGATCGTCGGGCTCACCCAGCCGACGGCGCCGGCGGGCACCGCCGCAGCCGGCACAACCGGCGGCGCGTCCGCCGGCTCGGGCAGCGGCACCGCCACGTCGGTCACAGCCGGGGGCGTCACAGTCGGGGGCGCGGTCGGCGCCGTCGGGACAGCCGTCTCGGGCGTGTCGGGCGCCGTCTCCACAGCCGTGGGGTCGACCACCCAGGGGCTGCTGGGCACATCGCTGTGAGCTGACGGCCCCGGGACCTCACCCCGAGGTTTCGGGGTCTGCGAGGCGGGGGGCACCGAGGGGGACGCTCCACTCGAGAACGGTGCCTGCATGCCCGTCCTCTCGAGCCCCGATGTGGAACGTCCCGCCGAGCGACTCGGCACGGGCTTGCAAGTTCTCGATCCCGCTGCGCCGCGGCAACGCGACGGGGATGCCGATCCCGTCGTCGGTGATCTCGAGCAGCAGGCGGCCGTCCCTGACCGCGACCAGCACGCACGCACGCGCCGCCCGGGCGTGCCGGGCGACGTTGGAGAGCGCCTCCCGGATGACGGCCACGACATGGTGGGCGACGTCGTCGCCGGTGAGGGTGTCGATCATCCCGACCAGCCGGAGCTGCGGGTGGAACCCCAACGGGCCGGTTGCACTCTCGACGACCTCGAGGACCTGCTCGCGCATGCCGCCCGTCCCTTCACGGCGGCGCAGCTCGAAGATGCTGGCCCGAAGATCGACGATGGTCCGGTCGAGATCGTCGATCGCCGCGGCCACCCGGTCACGGAGGACCGGGTCCTGCGCCCGCGTCCGCACGGCCGACAGGCTGAGCCCCGTGGCGAAGAGCCGCTGGATGATGTGGTCGTGAAGGTCACGGGCGATGCGGTCGCGGTCCTCCATGACGACGAGCCGCTGCAGCGTCTCCTGGGACCGCCGGTACTCCAGCGCGACCGAGGCGTGCGAGGCGACCGACTCGACGACCTCGAGGTCGCTGCGGGCAAAGCGCCGCCCGCCCCGGCGGTTGGCGACGAGCAGCGTGCCCAGGGTCTCCCCGGCGGAGCAGAGGGGGACGAACAAGGCAGGCCCGATCTCCAGGCGGTCGAGGATCGGCCGGCACACGCGCGGGTCGAGCGAGGCGTCGTCGACGATCTCCCCCTGGCGCATGCGCATGACGTCGCTGGAGATGGAGGCGCCGCGGGAGAGGACCGTCCCCTCGAGCTGGTCACTGTCGGCTCCGTCCGTGGCGGCGATCACCAGCGCGTCGCCGTCACCGGGCAGCACGATCGAGGCCACGTCGGCCCCGACGAGGAGACGCGCCTGCCGGGCCAGCAGGCCCAACAGCTCGCCGAGTGACTGCTCGCTCAGGACCCCTTGGGTCACCTCGCTGATCGCTCGCAGACGGGCCTCGGCCCGGACACGATCGGTGACGTCCTCACCCACGCTCAGCGAACCCAGGACCGCGCCGTCCGAACCGTGGCGCACGGTGTTGAACCAGGCGACCAGCCGCTGCTCGCCGCTCTTCGTCACGATGGGGTTCACGTGGTGGTCGGCGCCGGACAGACCGAGGACCTGGTCGAACACCGCTTGGATCTCCGGCTTCCCGTCGGGGGCGACGAACGTGTGGAACCAGTCGGCTCCCACCACCTCTGGAGCGTCGTAGCCCGTCAACGAGAAGAAGAACGGGTTGGCGAAGGCGACGCGGCCGTCGTTGTCCAGGCCGACCACCACCAGACGGACCCCCTCCACGAGGTCCCTCCAGTACCGCTGGGCTTCGAACGGCGGGGGCTCGGCGGGCGCCGGGAACGGGTCCTGCGGGTGGACGTCCTCCACGTGTGCCACCGCCCCGAGGAAGGGGATGCCCGCCCGCCACCCGGCGTGATGGAGCACGACGGCACCGAGGCGGTCGACGCCCCGGGCGACGGTGACCGTCGACCGCAGCGGGTCGCCCGACCGAGGCTCCTCACCGTCGACCGTCCCGTCCCTCCTGATCACGATCAGGACGGGTCTTCCCGCCCGGATGCCGCTGACACGGGCGTACGGGGCGCGGGCGGCGAGGTGCACCGCCCGCGCTCGGGTCCGACGCGCGGTCGCACGGAGGGACACGCTCGTCGATCGGGTACGGGACGCCTCCTCGCGCACCTGCCGGCTGGTGGCGCAGACGCGTCGGGCCCGCGCCACCGCCGGCTCGCCACCCACCATCTCCGCCCTCCGTTCCCGGGACGTCTGCGCACGTTCTAGCCCCGTTGGGATGGCGCGACAAGGGCGCTCCCTGCACCGACGAGCGGCCCGCCGGCCGGAGCCCGGTGGTGTCAGCCGGCCGGCAGCTCCGCTGCCGCCTCAGGGTTCAGGCCGGCTGCTCGGCCGAGAGGTCGCCGTCGCGGTAGTGGACCCGGCGGTTGCGCGAGGCGGGCACCCGCGGCCCGGGAAGGACGAGCCCGGTCAGGTTCAACGGGTCGGAGCCCGCGACCGA
>JAJYWG010000354.1 GCA_021791615.1 Actinomycetes bacterium | reverse complement strand
CTGATCGGGCGAACGATGCGCCCGCCGGTGGAGCCAACCCGGTGGGCAGCGCGATACGGCAGCGATCAGCGAGCGCCGCCGACCGGCACCGTCACCGCCTCGGTTGCCGTTCACGCAACAGGCTCACATCGTCGTTTGTCACCTCGGTGACTGCCAGCGTTTCGCCTTCGGGGCTGCGTCGGACGATCACGCTCCGGCGCCGGTGCAGGTCGATCCCGACATAGGGTTGGGGTTGCAGCACTTTGGTCCTCCTCCGTCGTGGAGTGGACGGTCTGACAACCCCGAGTCTGCTCCGACTCGATCCTCCACGGCCAAGGCGCACCTCGCTGCGTGCCCGCCACCTGCGTGCCATCGGACTTCCCCTTGGAACTGGCGCCGACCCCGCTTCAACACCGAGGTCCATCACGCGGGAGCGGTCAGGCGCTTCTTCATCACATCAGGCTGCGGCGACTGCGTGCACCTCGAGGACCCCGGGAGTCCCCCGCAACGCGGCGATCACGCCGTCTGGGACAGAACGGTCGACCGAGAGGACCATCAGCGCTGTGCCGGAAGGATGACCCCCGGCCCCGGTGGTCTGGCCGAGCGCCATGCTGGAAATGCTCACCCCCGCGTTGCCGAGCACGGTCCCGACGCCGCCGACCACTCCCGGACGGTCGTCGTTACGCACGACGATCATGTGCGGGGCAGGCGGGACCTCGACGGCATGGTCGTCGAGCATGACTAACCGGGGGGTCGCACCTGGACCGGTGACGGTCCCTGCCACGGCATGGTTGTTGGCGCGGATCGTGAGCAGGCTCACGTACTCGTACGTGGTTGCAGAGAGTGACTCGACGATCTCCAGCCCCCGTTCCTCGGCGAGCTTGGGAGCATTCACGTAGGAGACCGGCTCCTCTCCCCCGGCGAACACTCCCTTCAGTACCGCCAAGGTAAGGATCCGGGTATCTTCCACTGCCAGCGCTCCGCTGTAGCTGATCTCGAGGCGCTTCGGTAGGGTCTCCGACAGAGATGCTGCGATCCGGCCGAGGCGCTCGGCGAGGCCGAGGAAAGGCCGGACTCCCTCCGATACGCCTGCCGCCGCTACGTTCACCGCGTAGGGGACGAAGTCGCCACGGAGCGCCATCACGATCTGCTCGGCGATCTGCTCCCCGGCTTTGTCCTGAGCCTCGTGCGTGCTCGCTCCGAGGTGCGGGGTGACGACGACGCTCGGGAACTCGAAGAGTGGGGATGACGTGCACGGCTCTGTGGCGAAGACATCAAGCGCGGCGCCGGCGACCTGACCGGAGCGGATCGCCTCGACGAGCGCGTCCTCGTCCACGATACCGCCGCGCGCGGCGTTGACGATGCGGATCCCCGGCTTGGCCTTGCCCAGCAAGTTCCTGCCGACGAGCCCCATGGTCTCGGGCGTCCTCGGCAGGTGGATGGTGACGAAGTCCGCCACCGCCATCAGCTGCTCGAGGGGGAGGAGCTCCACACCCATCTTCTGCGCCCGGTCGGCCGATACGTAGGGGTCGTAGGCGCAAGGCCGCATCCCGAACGCCAGAGCGCGCTGGACGACGAGCGCCCCGATCCGGCCGAGGCCGATGACGCCAAGGGTCTTGCCGTGGAGCTCCACCCCCTCCCACTTCGACCGCTCCCAGCGACCTGTTACGAGCGCAGAGTGCGCCTGGGGGATGTTCCTCGCTTGGGCCATCAAGAGCGCGAAGGCGTGCTCGGCGGCCGAGAGGATGTTCGACTCCGGGGCGTTGATGACCATCACGCCTCGCCTCGTGGCTGCGGCGACGTCAATATTGTCGAGGCCGATGCCGGCGCGGCCGACCGCGACCAGGTCGGTGCCGGCCGCGAGGACCTGGGCGGTGATCTTGGTGGCCGAGCGGACGATGATAGCGTGGGCTCCCCGAGCCACCTCCAAGAGCTGATCGGCAGTGAGGTCGAGCCGCTCTTCCACCTTGTGGCCCGCGGCCGCCATCATCTCGAGGCCCGTCGGAGCCAGCTTCTCGGTGACAAGGATCCGTGACATCGGCCCGGGAATCTCCTTCAGTCGTTGCTTTCGATGTCGGTCGCTAGGAGGCGAACCACGGTCCGAGTACGTGCGTCCAGTGCGCGAACGCGGCCGACGCGAGGCGCGGGTCCGCGGGGTCCTCGCCCCCAAGTTCGCTGGTGAGCAGCGAGGTAGTCCGAGCCCGTGACCTACACTGTGAAAGCGCACTGGCAAATCGGCAGGCCGGGCCGGGCGATTTCGTTCCTCAACTCCCTCTCCGCCTGACAGCTCCGCGGCATCACGCCCCCAACCTGGCTCTCTCGGCCAGTCCTCTTGACAACCCACCCGATATTTGATCATATACCATCGAGGAACGCAAGAATGGCGGGATGGTCTTCGGAGGCCGGTCGGGTGGAAGTAAGCCGACCACGAGACGAGTAACCGCGCCAGCTCAGCCGTTCGGAGAGGAGTTGCTGGGCATGAGTAGCTTCGCGCCATGATCGGCTCGGCGGGTGTGGAGAGCGACTCGCAGGCGTCCCCGGAAGCAGCCGGAACCCGCTCGGGTGGCACCGGAACCGACCAGGGCGAGCGCGGTGTGGACAGGCTCCGCCTCTGGAAG
>JAJYWG010000183.1 GCA_021791615.1 Actinomycetes bacterium | reverse complement strand
GGCCGGCGTGCCTGCCATCCCCACCACCGGCGCGTCCAGCGGTTTGCCCCCCATCGACCCGTAAAATGTGGCGCCGCCGAAGCTGAAGATCCCCCCGTCGGAGGCCACCAGCCAGTACACCGGTACGGTGCCTCCAGAGGTGGTGGTTCCTCCAGAGGTGGCGGGGCTCGAGGCCCCTGCGACTGGCGCCAGCGCGCCGCCGACCATCGTTGCGATTGGTACCAACGCGGCCGAGAGGAGACGCAAGACGCCAGTGGGGCGCGGCTGTTGCCTTAGTGGCACACCCTGGAAGGTCCACCGCGGGATCCAAAAACGGTGGAGAGTGGCGAAGAGACGAGAAGGGCGCGGGCGGATCACGTCAAGCCGAAGTGTACTTCCCCGGCCGGAGCGAGTGCGGTTCAGCGAGACCGCAGTTCACTTGCCGGCGTGGGAACCGCACCTCGCGCCCCGCACCTCGCGCCCCGCACCTCGCGCCCCGCACCCCACACCCGCGTCCCACACCCGCGTCCCACACCCGCGTCCGATATCGGCACCCGAGAGGAGGATCGAAGTACCGGTAGCGGCACCGTAGGATCGGATGCGTGAAGACCGAATGTGGCGTCGATCTGCAGCCTCCGAGATCTGAGCGCATCGGGTTGTTCGGGGGAACGTTCGACCCTCCGCACAACGGGCATGTCGCGGCGGCAATCGCAGCCCGCGACGTATTGGGACTGGATCGCGTACTGCTGGTTGTTGCCAACTCCCCCTGGCAGAAGGTCCCCCACCGGACTGTGACTCCCGCCGAAGATCGTTACGCGATGGTGCGTGCGGCCGTCAATGGGGTGCCTGCGCTGCAGGCAGACCGGACCGAGATCGATCGTGGCGGCGAGAGCTACACGATCGAGACCGTCGAGACGCTGTTGGAACGAGCACACCGGCGCGGTCTCGAAGCGCCATTGATCTTCCTCGTGGTCGGGGCCGACGTCGTGCCATCCCTGCCGACGTGGGAGCGGGTCGACGCATTGAGGCAAGCCGTCACCTTGGCTGTCGTCGTCCGTCCCGGCCTGCCGCCCACTCCACCTCCAGCGGGGTGGCAGGGCGTCGAGGTCCCCGGTGTGAACGTCGACGTGTCGAGCTCCCAGGTCAGGACGCTTCTCGAGCGCAACGAGCCCGTCGAGTGGGCGCTCCCTCCTGCGGTGATCCGCTGTATTCGTCGCCGACATCTGTACGCTATGGGGCAGTGAGCCCGATGACTGCCGACACGGCCGAGCTTCCCCGGGTCAGCCGATCCGGTGACAGGGGAGCGGGATCGGCCTGGCGCACAGGCAGTGTCGTGCTGCCATCGCTGTCTCGGGGAGCATCTGTGCGCACGCCCTCGGTGTCGGAGCTGGCTCCGGTACTGGTCCGTGAGCTGTCCAACGTTCCGATTGTCCAGCACGGGGGTGAACCTCTGAGCGGACCGGCCGTCCTGCCGCGGAGGGTCGCGCTTCGCCGTGCGCGGCGCCAGCGGCATCTCTATGGATTGCTTGGCGTCATCCTCCTTGCAGGGGTCTTGGTGGCCACTGTCTTGACTCTCGGGGTGGTCCGATGAGGAGCCGGTGATCACGCGCGAGGATCTGGCAGCGCGGGCCGAGAATGCCGGTGGTGAGACAGGCGCCAGCCGGCCTGACGGCGGGGGACCGGCTCTCACGATCCCTCGATCGGCTCAGATAGCTGCGGCGGCTGCAGAGGAAAAGGCGGGCCGTGACACGGTCCTATTGGCGATGGGCGAGCTGCTCGGTGTGGTCGATGCGTTCGTCGTGACCAGCGGCGGCAGCCGCCGCCACGTCTTGGCCCTGGCCGAAGAGATCGAGCGTCGGCTCAAAGACGAGCGCCTCGGCGCGCCGTCGGCCGTCGAGGGGCTGAGGGATGGCACGTGGGTCCTCATGGACTACGGGGACACCGTCGTCCACGTGTTCGACGACGAGACCCGGCGTTACTACGACCTCGAGCACCTGTGGTCGAGCGCTCCTCGTCTGACGTGGCCACCACCTCGATGAAACGAGGTCAGCCGCCTCCGCTTCCGGGCGAAGCAGCTGCGCTACCGGGCGTCCCTGCCGGCGCGAGCTTCAGGTACTCAAGCAGGTGCACCGGGCCGGAGACCTGTGCACCCGATCCGATGGGAACTGCGGTCGGTGCTCCCGTGATGTCGAATTGCACCCCCACGTCTGGTCCGAGCTGGCTGGTGACCGTGTAGACGATCTGGGCGACTGCTTGGACTTGCTGTGTGCCCGAGATCTGACCGAAGGTCCGGTTGAAGTCCAGCGTGGTCACTCCGCCGCTCACAACGGCCGACAAGAGCCGAGTGCCGTTCGCAATAGCGGTGGTGATGTTACGGTCGGACTCGAGCGCCGTTGGTCCTCCCAAGAGTGCGTCGATGACCGACGTCAATGTCGCCGGTGGCGCCACGGAGCGACCGGCTGCAATGAGCACTTGGCGTGTGGAGGCGACGAAGTACACCGTGACCGGGACGCTGTAGGCCGAAGGCGACACGGTGGTCGTGGTGGTCGGTGCCTGGGGGGAGAGGAGCCCGTAGGGAACTTGCGCCGAGGGGATCTTCGCCGGCGCTCCTCCGGTCGGCACTCCGCAGGAGCTGGCGAGGGCGCCGGCGAGGAGGAGGAGCAGCCACTGGAACTTTCGGCGTGCCCGCCGCTTGACAAGCATGCGATCGAGCGTCCGCGAGCGCGGGCTCATGAGATCCCTCCGTCGTCGACGGTCGGCAGCTCCACGACGAACGACGCGCCCCCCCCAGGGGCTTCTTCGGCCCACACGATCCCGTCGTTCAGACGAGCGTGCTCGGCCACGAGGGCCAATCCCAGCCCACTGCCTGTGCCCTCGCCTCGCTGCCCCGACGCCTGTCCACGGTAGAACCTCTCGAACACCCGGACCCGCTCTGGGCGATCAAGACCGGCACCGTGGTCGTCGACCGAGACCCGGAGCGTCTCGCGGCCGTCGTGGCGCGGTGGGCCCGGATACGCCCGGACGGTGACGGCGCCACCAGCGTAGAGGGCGGCGTTCTCCAAGAGGTTGGCCATGATGCGCTCGAAACGTCGCTTGTCGACGTGCAGCAACGCACTGTCGACTCGATCGTCGACGTCGATGGCCGGCGGGTCGACATTGCCCGGCAACGAGCGGATGTTGGCGCCGACTGCCTGGCGGACGAGCTCGCCGGCACTCACGGTTTCCAAAGCGACGTCGGCAGAGCCGGCGTCCGATCGCGAGATCTCCAACAGGTCGCCCACCATTCGCTCGAAGCGGTGCAGATCGGCCGCCAGCAGATCGAGAGCCTTGGCCGCTGGTGGAGAGAGCTCGCCCTGGTGGCCTTCCAACACCCCCAAGCTGGCAGCCAGCGTAGTGAGGGGAGAACGCAGCTCGTGGCTGACGTCGGAGGTGAAGCGGGCTTCGCGTTCGATCCTCTCCTGAAGTTGGTCCACCATCTGGTTGAACGACACGGTCAGGCCGACCAGGTCGGGGTCGCCCGGAGTGGCTCGTAACCGGGTGTCGATGCGTCCGCCGGCAATCGCCACTGCAGCACGTGAGACTTCGGTGAGCGGCCGCAGTGACCTCCCGGCGGCCGAACGTCCGATCGCCGCGCCGAGAGCCGTCGTGACCAGTCCCGCTGCGAAGAGCGCCAGCGCGAGGACCCGCAGGGTACCGTCGAGGTCGCTCACGTCGAAGACCTCGAAGTATGCGGCGTGGACGGAGGGGATCGGGACACCGACTGCGAGCTGCGGTGCTCCATCCAGATCGAAGGTCTGAGTGGCTGCCGTCCCGGACTCGACGAGGCGCCGCAGCGCCACTGGGAGATCGTCCTGGCTCACCGAGAACGTCCGGGCGTACCACTGCCCGCTCACATCGAGGACCGAGTGTGATCCAGCCGTTCCTGAGTCCGCTTCCACCAGTAGGGGGACGATCTGGGTGCTGCCCGTTCGAATCTCCTTACGGATGAGGGACGCGTTCACGTAGGCCTGATGGGTGGACGCGCTTGCCCTCTCGCTCACGAGGAAGTGCCGGGTGGTGAAGTAGGACAGACCTCCCATGCTGGCCGACAGGAGGAGTGCTCCCAAGCCGAAGAGCAAGGTCACCCGGGTGCGAAGACCGAGGCGAGCCCACAGCGCCCTCCGGTTTCCTCCCGGCACCTCAGTCCACCTCAGGGGACCATTTTGTAGCCCATACCCCGTACCGTGAGTATGTGGCTCGGCATTGCCGGGTCGTGCTCGATCTTGGTCCGCAGCCGGCGGATGTGGACGTCGACGAGCCGCCCGTCGCCGAAGTAGTCGTAGCCCCAGACCCGGTCGAGGAGTTGCTCGCGGCTGAGCACCTTGTTGGGATTGGCAGCCAGCTCGCAGAGCAGGCGGAACTCGGTCCTCGTGCAGTGGACCTCTTCGCCCCCTGCCCGGCGGAGCACTCCTTCGTCAGGGAGCAGCTCGAAGTCACCAAAGGAGAAGACTGTCGGCTCCTCGTCGTTCGGGCGGGCCCGGCGGAGCAGGGCACGTATCCGGGCGGCAAGCTCTTTGGCGACGAAGGGCTTGGTGACGTAGTCGTCAGCCCCGGCTTCGAGGCCGGCGACGACGTCATGGGTATCGGTGCGAGCGGTGACGATGATGATCGGGACGGCACTCTGCCGGCGGATGGCCCGGCTGCACTCGAAGCCGTCCATTCCCGGCAGCATGAGGTCGACGAGGGCGATGTCGGGCGCGCACGCAGCGAAGCGATCGAGAGCCTCCTCGCCGCTCGCAGCCTCGTCGATCTCGTACCCCTCGCCTTCCAGCGCGAGCCGCATCGACGAGCGGATGCGCTCGTCGTCTTCGACCACCAGGATACGGCTGCTCACCGGGAGCTACCCTATCTCGCGGTCTTCGGCATCCTGGAGAGCGTGCCGGTTGCGCCCCGACGGGCAGTCCGCTCCCCGGCCTGCGTCAGTTGATCCAGATCTGCGTCGGCCAGATCGAGCCGTCTGTGAGCCCGTAGGCCTTGGCTCCCGTGGGCGTGGTGGGATTGTTGAAGTTCTCCACCGATGGCTGGGCAACGATGGCCCAGGTCGACCACGTTGCCCACAGGTACGGGAGATCTTCGGCCAGGAGCTGGTTCACTTCCTGGTATGCCTTGATCTGTGTGGCCCTGTTGGGGCTGGTGCGCCCGAGCTCCAGGGCCTTTTGGACGCGCGGGTCGTCGTTGCGGGCCATGTTGATCGAGACCCCTGTCTTTGTGTACGTGGTCGTGCTCCAGAAGATGTAGTTCAAGTCCGGCTGGACGGCCCCGAACTGGCGCCATTCCTGTGCCTGGAAGTCGCCGAAGATGGCGTCGTCGATGAGCTTGTTCTGCTCCACCGTTGTGGTTGTCACTTTGAAGCCGACTCGTTCGAACTGTGTCTGGAGGAAGGTGCCCGCGCGCACCGCGGAGGGGCTTGTCGTGGTGTGCAGCGTGAAGGACACCTGCTTGCCCTGCCGCCGGGCCACCTTGTCGAGGAGGGACTTTGCCCCGGCAGGGTCGTGCGTCGGCAGCTTCGTGGGTGAGTAGTAGGGGCTCCCGGGCACGAAGAGGCCGTCGGCGACGCGGTCCACCCCGTAATTGATGACTCGCGCGTACTCTGTGCGTGTCACCGCCTTGGCGGCGGCGAGCCGGACTGTCGGGTCGTCGAAGGGTGGCTTGGCCAGGTTGAGCAGCAGGCATGTCACTGTGGGCTCGCCGATGGTGGAGGTGCTGCTGTCGATGTATGCCCATTGCGAGTGGCCCCGGAACGTCAGGATGTTCTTGGGTGTGTCGGTCACCATGATGTCGATGGTGCCCGACTGGAGCGCGTCGGCCCTGGTGGAGCCGTCGGGGATCGGCTTGAAGGTGATCTGGTCGAGGTAGGGCAGTCCGGGGCGCCAGTAGTGCTCCCAGGCCGTCGCGGTGAAGTGCGAGTTGGGGATCCACTCTTGGAACTTGAAGGGGCCGGTGCCGACCGGCTTGTTTGTACTTGTCTTTGTCTTGATCATCGACGGTGCCATCAGGTACGCCGGCTGACCGCCAATGCCGCCGGCCAGGTAGTAAGGGAACGGCACCCAGGGAGACTTCATGGTGATCTTCACGGCGAGGGGGCCGACCTGTGAGTACGTTGTCACCATCTTCGGGAGCACCAGCCCGGTGATCGGGCCCGCGAGCTGTGCCTCGATGTTGGCAACGTAGGCAGCCCCGTCGCACGGCGTTGTGTCGTGGAACAGGACGTTCGGGCGCAAGGTGATCGTCCACTCGCTGTAGTCCGAGTTCGGTACGACCGATTCGGCCAGGTAGGGTGCCCAGTTCCCATCGGCAGTGATGATGGTGAGAGGGTCGTAGACGGTTCGGGCGTACATGACGCCCACGTTGTCAAACTTCGCCGCCGTCGGGTTGAAGCCGGACTCCTCGGCTGTGACGCCGAAGACGAGCGAGCCTCCGCGCTTGGGCTTGGCGCTGCTGATGCCGTCTCCGGCGTTCCCCGAAACCGCTCCGGGTGTCGAGGAGCTCGAGGTACCACAGGCGCTGAGCAGCTCGCCTCCGGCTCCCACCGCGGCCACGCCGGCGGCCAACGCCGCCGATCGGGTCAAGAACGATCTCCGATCCATCTCTTTCGCCACGTGATCCCTCCCTCGGGTCCTCGCCGCCCCGGCTGGGACGATCCCGGTGGACTCAGCGACACGTTATCGCGCAGCGCCACCGCTCGGTGGGCGTCCTGAGTCCGGGTCCTTCGACCCGCCGGTGGGTCGCGTCGCCGGTTGGCAGTTGCGCAGCGTGCCCAACCGTTACGCTCGTTGGTGTGGGAGACGAGCAGTCGGACCGGTCGTCACCCGGAGCGGCGATCGAGGAGCGCGAGCGAGGTGGGTCGCGTGGGTCGCCGGCCGCCGCGCCGCCGCCGGAGTGGTACGTGGCGGACTTCCTCAGGTCCCTCCGGCAGGGTTCGGATGCGACGGTACGGGCCTACGGCGCGGATGTCGGCGCCTTTGCCGGCTGGGCCCGGCGGGGCGGTGTGCTCGAGCCGCGTGAGGTGGACCGGGTGCTGCTTCGCCGCTACCTGGCGTACTTGACGACCCGGCGCTATGCCCGCTCGACGGTGGCTCGGAAGGCGGCGGCGCTGCGCAGGTACTTCTCGTGGTGCCAGCGCGAGGGGTTCGTCGCGCAAGACCCGAGCCGGCGCCTCTCGGCGCCTTCAGGCGGTGGTCGCCTGCCCGAGGTCCTGAGCCCCGCGGAGCTCGATGCGCTCCTGGAGCCGCCGGCCGACCCTGGACTGCGGGGCGTGCCGCTCGATCTGGCCGATGCGGTCCGGTTGCGAGACGACGCAGTGCTCGAGCTCCTCTACGCCGCGGGTCTGCGAGTGGCCGAGCTCTGCGGTCTGGACCGAGCGGGCGTCGATTCGGCCGCGCGCACCGTCGTGGTGCTGGGAAAGGGCGGGCGCGAGCGGCAGCTCCCCGTCCACCGGCGCTGTTCGGCAGCGGTGGATCGGTGGCTCGAGCTGGGACGACCGGTCTTGACCGGTCGCGACAGCCCACCGGATGCGGTGTTTTTGAACCGGCGCGGGAAGCGCCTCAGTCCCCGCGACGTCCGCCGGATCGTCGACCGGCGGTCTCCGGTGCCGACCCACCCTCACGCGCTCCGGCATACGTTCGCCACCCACATGCTCGATGGCGGCGCCGATCTGCGGGTGGTGCAGGAGCTCCTCGGTCACGCCACGCTGCAGACGACTCAGATCTATACCCATGTGAGCAAGGAGCGGCTCGTGCGGACTTACGAAGGGACCCACCCGCGGGCCTGAGCAGCGCTCGTTGGTGCCTTGCCGGCTCCACGAGCTAGTCTGTGCAAGTCCTGCTGGCCGGCAGGACGACGTCGAGGTCCACATATCGCACCCGAGCGCGTTCCACGGTCGCCCCCACCGGGGGTGCTGCGCACGGGGAGGCACAACCGATTGGAGGAATGAATGGCCGTCGTCACGATGCGCCAGCTATTGAGCGCCGGAGTCCATTTCGGCCATCAGACGCGCCGCTGGAACCCGAAGATGCGCCGCTACATCCTTGGCGAGCGCAACGGCATCTACCTGATCGACTTGCACAAGACCCTGGAAGGCATCGATGCCGCGTACAGCCACGTCCGCGATGTGACCGCTGGAGGCGGCAACGTCCTTTTTGTCGGCACGAAGAAACAGACGCAAGGACCGGTTGCCGAGTACGCCACGGCATGCGGGATGCCCTACGTCAACCAACGTTGGCTGGGGGGGATGCTGACCAACTTCGCCACCGTGTCGGGACGGGTGAAGCGCATGCAGGAGCTGCGCAACATGCGGGCAGCGGGTGACTTCGACGCCATGCCGAAAAAGGAGGCGCTCCGCCATGTCCGCGAGCTCGAGAAGCTGAGCCGGAACCTGGGCGGTATCAGTGGGCTGGATCGGCTTCCCGACACGATCTTCGTCATCGACACGAAGAAGGAGCACATCGCCGTCACCGAAGCGAGAAAGCTGGGTCTGCCGGTGGTGGCGGTCGTCGACACGAACTGCGACCCCGACGTGATCGACTATGTCATCCCAGGCAACGACGACGCGATCCGTTCTGGTGCGCTGATGTGCCGGGTCATCGCCGATGCGGTGGCCGAAGGGCGCTGGATCTCCGCCCACCGCCCCGAGCCCGCACGGCAGGCAGCACCAGCCACGACGCGCGGAGCCCGGGCCGCAGCGCCCCCACCCGACCTTGCGGAGCCAGCGCCCCCGGCCGACCCCGCTGCCGCAGCGCCCCCACCCGACCTTGCGGAGTCAGCGCCCCCGGCCGACCCCGCTGCCGCAGCGCCCCCACCCGACCTTGCGGAGTCAGCGCCCCCGGCCGACCCCGCTGCCGCAGCGCCCCCCACCGACAACAAAGAGGAGCTCGATCGTGGCTGAGTTCACCGCACAAGACGTGCAGGCCCTGCGGCGGGCCACCGGCGTCGGCATGCTCGACGCCAAAAGAGCGCTCGAAGCGTGCCACGGCGACCACGAAGAAGCGGTCCAATGGTTGCGGGTCCAAGGCCTCGCCGGAGCGGCCAAGAGGGAAGATCGGGAGGCGAGCGACGGCGCCGTCGCCATCGTGAAGGACGGCCAGGTGGCTGCGATGGTCGAGCTGAAGTGCGAGACCGACTTCGTGGCCAAGTCAGAGGAGTTCGTGACGCTCGCAGACGAGATCGCAGCCTCGGTCGCAGCCAAGGGCGAGGCTGCTGTCGGTGACGCGACGTCGGAGGTGGATCGCTTGCGAACCGTGCTGAAAGAGCACATCTCCGTCGGACGGGTCGTCCGGATCGAAGCTGCTCCCGACGACGTGCTCGATACCTATCTCCACCAGCAAGCCGGCCGCGGGATCAACGGTGTGATCGTGGTGCTCCGAGGAGCGACCCGGGACCTCGCCCATGACGTCGCGGTGCACGTCGCGTTCGGACGGCCCGAGTACCTGCGCCGCGAAGACGTCCCGGCCGACCTGGTGGCTTCCGAGCGAGCCACGCTGGAGGAGATCAGTCGCAACGAGGGCAAGCCGGAGGCTGCGCTGCCCAAGATCATCGAAGGGCGCATGAACGGATGGTTCAAAGAGCGCTGCCTACTCGAGCAGCCCTACGTCCGCGACGAGAAGGTGTCAGTGGGCTCGTTGCTGGGATCAGCCGAGATCGTGGAGTACGCCCAGGTGGTCATCGGAACCTGATCCTCGCCGGTGTGCGCGAGGGGGAGGAGCGAGCGGATGGGTGATGCCCGACGTGTTGTCTTGAAGATGTCCGGAGAGGCACTGGCGTCGGCAGCCTCCGACGAGACGATCGACGCCGACGTGGTGGAACGTCTCGCCAAGGAGATGGCCCAAGCCCGCGAAGCCAGCCCACTCGAGCTGGCGGTCATGGTCGGCGGGGGAAACATCTGGAGGGGCACGACTGGGGCCGGGTCGGGGATGGACCGGGCCACCTCCGACACGATGGGCATGCTCGGGACCGTGATCAACGCCTTGGCACTCCAAGACGCCCTCGAGCACCAGGGCCAGGCCACCCGGGTCCTCACGGCCGTCCACATGGCCGAGGTTGCCGAGCCGTACATCCGGCGACGGGCGATCCGGCACCTGGAGAAGGACCGAGTGGTCATCTTCGCCGCCGGCATGGGGAATCCCTACTTCACCACCGACACCTCGGCTGCACTGCGGGCTGCCGAGATCGAAGCCGAGATGATCCTGAAAGGCACGCACGGCGGCGTCGACGGGGTCTACAGCGCCGATCCCAAGGTGGACCCCGACGCCGTCAGGTTCGAGGAGATCTCGTTCATGGAAGTGGTCTCGCGTGACTTGCGGGTCATGGACCTCACCGCGATCACCTTCTGCAAGGATAATTCGCTTCCGATCCTGGTCTTCGACCTGATGGCGGACGGAAATCTCCGCCGTGCGCTCGGCGGCGAGCAGATCGGTACGCTGGTCCGGTAATGGACGAGGATCTCGTATCCATGGTCGTCGAAGACGCCCGCGACAAGATGGCCAAGGCCATCGACCACGTCCGCTCCGAGTTCGGCTCGGTGCGGACCGGCCGAGCCACTCCATCCGTGGTCGAGCACCTCGTGGTGGACTACTACGGGGTACCCACGCCGATCCGCCAGCTGGCCGGCCTCAGCGTTCCCGACGCCATGCTCCTGGTCATCACCCCTTACGACAAGGGCGCGCTGGGCGCGATCGAAAAAGCCGTGCAGGGATCGGACTTGGGCATCAACCCCACGAACGACGGGTCAGTGGTACGCCTCGCGTTCCCGCCCCTCACCGAGGAGCGTCGCAAGGAGCTGGTCAAGGTGGTGCGCCACAAGGCGGAGGAGGGCCGCGTGGCGATCCGGAACCTGCGTCGCTCGACCCGCCACGAGCTGGAGTCTTTGGAGAAGGACGGCTCGATATCCTCCGACGAGCTCGAGCGTGTCGAGAAGGAGGTCGAGAAGATCACCCACGAGCAGATTGCCCTCGTCGACCAGCTCCTCGCCCACAAAGAGCAAGAGCTCCTCGAGGTCTGATCGGGAGATCATGGACGGCGAACGACCCGAGGAAGAGAACGTCGAGACCGGACCGCCGACCGGGCGGGTGCGGATCGTAGGAGCTGAGCGAGCGGGTCGCCTGGCCGGCGAGGAGCACGTGGAGCACGAGGAGCACGAGGAGCCGACCTCCCTTGAGCACACCGGGGACGTGACGGCACAGCGCCTCACCACCGAAGGGCACGTCGAGCTGCCGGCGGACAGTGGGGTGGCCGAGGTCGGCGACGCCGGCGTCGGAGCGGCGGACTCCGATCTCCCCCACTGGACCGAAGCGCCGACCGGCGAGGTGCCGGCCGTGCTGCTGCGCACAAGTGCCGAGGATGGCGAGGAGAAAGACGTCTGGTCCTCGCTACCCGGACCGACGTGGCGGGAGCACGACGCCGACTGGGAGGCTCACGAGGAGGAGTTCGACCCATCGATCCTGGCCCACGAAGAGTCTCGGCTCGGGTCGCTCGACGACTCGGGGAGCTCCGATCGGCAGCCCTGGTCGTTCGAGCTCCCGGGCACAGGCGACGACGAGGCGCAAGGCGACGAGCTTGCCGGAGCCACCTGGGACGCGACAGGGGCGGGGGACCAGGACACGATCATGATGCCGGCAGTCGGAGGCACTACCGCGCCCCCGCCGCCTTCGGAGATCCTCTTTTCCTTCGAGGAGGGTCGCAGCACCGAGGTGTTCGCGAGCACCGAAGCGTTCAGCAGTTCGGCAGGGGCAGCCGTTGAGACCGGGGAGGAGCAGGAGGTGGCCGCGGAGCTGACAGAGCAGCCGGATCCGTCGGCGGTCACCGATGCGGCCGGGAAAGCCCGCCCGTCCGAGCCCGACGGAACCGACGTGCGCACGGCTCCCGAGGGAGAAGAGAGCCCCGCGAGCACCACGCCGGCGAAGCGGCGTCAGCCGTCTGCGGAGGCACGGCGCGCGCGCGTTGCTCCGCGGCCTGATGGGCGATCCGGGCCGCGCCGCGTCCCCGCGGCTGACGGCGCCGGCCAGGCCCGCGCGGCCGAAGAGGGAGGGAGCGGCAGGAACGTCCCCCTGGCGACGGCGAGTGGGTTGGCCGTCGGGATCGTCACCCTTGTCTGCTTCAAGATCGGCAACGTCGCATCCCTGGTGGTGGTCACGGTCATTGTCACCTTTGCCGCTGCCGAAGCGTTCGGCGCTTTCCGGCGAGCGGGGCACCGGCCGGCGACCCTCCTGGGGCTGGTCGCGACCATCGGGCTGCTGGTGGGTACGTACAATCGAGGAGAGCAGGCCCTGCCGCTGGTGCTCGTCCTCCTCGTCGTTTCCCTTTTCCTCTGGCACCTGTTGGGAGTGGACCGAAGGGCCGATCCGTTGCAGAGCACGAGCTCGACGCTGCTCGTGTTCTGCTGGATCGCCGTGCTCGGATCGTTTGCCGCGCTCTTGCTGGACCCGACGGCCTTCCCCGATCGGCACGGGATCGCGTTTCTACTGGGGGCGATCATTGCCGGTGTTGCCTACGACGTCGGTGCGCTTGCCACCGGGGTCTGGATCGGCCGCAGACCGATGGCGCCGTCGATCAGCCCCCGCAAGACCTGGGAGGGCGTCATCGGCGGCGCGGTCCTTGCGATCCTCGCGGCGGTCCTGATCGTCCATTTGCTCCATCCCTGGACCTACGGTTCGGCGGCGGCGCTCGGGATCGTGGTCGCAATTGTCACCCCGATCGGCGACCTGTCGGAGTCCTTGGTCAAGCGCTTCCTCGGCCTGAAGGACATGGGCCGGATCCTGCCGGGGCACGGAGGGCTGCTGGACCGGGTCGACGGCCTCCTCTTCGTCATCCCTGCCACTTTCTTCTTGGTGAGGGCACTCCACCTCGGGTGAGGGACCCAGACCCGGCGCCGATGGCATGCTGGATGGAGGTTCGGGGAGTGGGAAGGACGGCCCGATGGGAGTGAAGACGGTGAGCCTGGTGGGATCGACCGGGTCGATCGGCCTCCAGGCGCTCGATGTCGTCGCCGCCGAGCCCGAGAGGTTCCGCGTCGTCGCCCTGTCTGCCCATCGCTCGCTCACAGTCCTCCTCCAGCAAGCGGCCCGGTTCCACCCCGAGCTGGTCGTGGTGGGCGACCCGTCGCACGCGAGCGAGATCGCGGCCAGGGTCGGGCCGGGTGTGGAGGTGATGACCGGTGATGACGGGCTGCGCGCCGCCGCAACCCTGGCTGACGTGGTCGTGAACGGCGTCGTCGGCTTCGCCGGTCTCCCCGTCACCCTGGCTGCCCTCTCTGCGGGGCGGCGGCTGGCGCTGGCCAACAAGGAGTCGCTGATCGCCGGCGCCCCGGTGGTCCAAGAGGCTCGCAGGACCCCAGGTGCCGAGCTGCTCCCGGTGGACTCCGAGCACTGTGCCGTGCACCAGTGCCTGGCCGGGCAGGCCCGGGCTGCGCTCACCGGGAGCGACGCGGCCACGCCGGACACGGTCGCGGTTGCCCGGCTCCTGCTCACCGCGTCGGGGGGGCCGTTTCGGGGGCGTACCCGCGACTCGTTGGCTTCGGTGAAGGTGGAGGAGGCCTTGGCCCACCCCACCTGGGCGATGGGTCCGAAGATCACCGTTGACTCTTCGACGCTCATGAACAAGGGCCTGGAGGTGATCGAGGCCCACGAGCTGTTCGGGATCCCCTACGATCGCATCGAGGTGGTCGTCCACCCCCAGTCGGTGGTGCACTCGATGGTGGAGTTCGTCGACGGGGCCACCATCGCCCAGCTCTCCCACCCGGACATGCGCCTGGCAATCGGCTACGCCATGGGGTGGCCCGAGAGGATCGGCACTCCCTTCGGCCGACTGGACTGGTCGGCGGCCTGCACCCTCAGCTTCGAGCCGCCCGACCGTTCGACGTTCACCAGCCTCGACTTGGCCTACCAGGCCGGGCGGGCCGGAGGGTCCTTCCCTGCATGGCTCAACGCTGCGAACGAGGTCGCCGTTGCCGCCTTTCTCGCAGGGGAGATCACGTGGCTCTCGATTGGCGACGTGGTACGTGCCACGCTTGACGCATGCCCAGGCGGGACCCTCTCGTCGGTCGAGGACGTCCTGGAAGCCGATCGGCAGGCGCGGCGCTTGGCTGAGACCTTGGTGAACCGAGCCCGGGAAGCGGCATGAACGCGTCACGGAGGATCCTGGGTCCCGAGAGACCGGTGCCGCCGGGCAGGTCCTCCTCTGCCTCCTCGACCGGCTTGACACGATCCAGCTCCCCGGTCGCTCCACCGGGCGGCGGTGCCGACGTGAAGGGGCTGCTGCGCATGGCGCTGGTGCTGGGCCTGGTCGTCGCGGTCTTCGTGTTCTTCGGCCTCACGCCGCTGCTGATCGTGATCGTCGCCATCATCCTGATCGTGATGCTGCACGAGCTGGGTCACTTCGTGACCGCCAAGCTCAGCGGGATGAAGGTGACCGAGTACTTCGTGGGCTTCGGCCCGCGCCTGTGGTCCGTCCGGCTTGGCGAGACCGACTACGGGATCAAGCCGATCTTGCTCGGCGGTTACGTGAAGATCCCCGGGATGACCAACCTCGAGGAGGTCGACGTCGGCGACGAACCGCGGACCTACCGGCGCCAGCCGTTCCGTAACCGGATCCTCGTCGCGTCGGCGGGCTCGATCATGCACTTCGTCATGGCGTTCCTCCTCGCCTACGGAGCACTGCTGTACTTCGGCGCGCCGACCTCCGACGTGAAGACGGTCATCGCCGGCTTCGCGACATGGCCCGGTCACGCCGAGACGGTGGCGCAGCAGGCGGGCTTGCGACCCGGTGACGTGGTGCTTGCTGCCGACGGGCGCGCCATGGACCGTCCGACAGCACTGGTCGGCGTCATCGAGTCCTCGGCCGGCCGGCCGGTGACCCTCGCGGTCGAGCGCGATGGCAAGCGACGGGATGTCACGGTGACCCCGCAGGCCGGCCACCGCGTCGGGACATCAGGTGAGGCGCTGGGGCCGGGTAAGACCCCCTCGGACACGGTCGGGATCGTCGGGATCACCGTCGACCAGAGCACGGTGTTCAGCAGCGAGGGCCCGGTGCGGGCGGTGGGCACGTCGGTGATCGACGTCGGCCGGGACGTGGCTGCGACTGCACGCGCGGTTCCCGAAGGCGTCGGGTCCCTCTACCGGGACATCCTGAGCCCCAAAGCCGCGGCCCAGAGCGCTCGGACCGGGACGCGCGCCGAGTCGATCTTCGGCGCGGTCCGCACCGCTACCCAAGCCGAGGAGAGCGGCGTCCTCTACTTGATCGAGGTGCTGATCGCCCTCAACATCGCATTCGGGATCTTGAACATGCTGCCGATGCTGCCGCTCGACGGCGGGCATGTGGCCATCGCCGTGTACGAGAGGATACGGACCAGGCGAGGCCAGCCCTACTACCAGGCCGACGCGGCCAAGCTGATGCCGGTCGTCTACGCCTTCTCGGCCGTGCTGCTCGTGATCGTGGTCTCGGCGCTCTACCTGGACATCGCCCACCCGATCGCGAACCCCTTCCACTGATCGCCCGGGGCACCGCGTTCTGCTGCCGCTCGGTGCGTGCCCGGCATGCGGCAGAATGGGGACGTGGAACGCCCTGCCGATCTCCTCTCGCCTCGCCGGCCGACTCGGCAGATCCATGTGGGCGACGTGGCGATCGGCGGCGGGGCCCCGGTGTCGGTCCAGTCGATGACCACGACCCGGACGGCCGACGTGGAGGGCACGCTCTCCCAGATCTATGCCCTGGCTGCTGGGGGTGCCGACATCGTCAGGTGCACTTGCAACGAGGCGGCCGCGGCCGAGGGGCTGGCCCAGATCGTGCCACGATCGCCCGTGCCGATCGTGGCCGACATCCACTTCCACTACGAGATGGCACTGGCGGCGCTGGAGGCCGGTGTGCACGGCCTTCGGCTCAACCCGGGCAACCTGCGGAAAGAGAGCGAGATCAAGCACGTGGCCTCCGAGGCCCGTGATCGCGGCGTGCCGATCCGCATCGGCGTGAACGCCGGTTCGCTGCATCCTGAGATCTACAAGCGCTATGGCGGTGCGACGCCCGAAGCGCTGGTCGAATCAGCGCGGAACGAGCTCTCCTACTTCGAGGAGGTTGGGTTCGAGGATGTGAAGATCTCGGTCAAGGCGTCGTCGGTCCCCTTGATGGTCGCGGCGTACCGGCTGGCGGCCGACACGTTCGAGCACCCCTTGCACCTGGGGGTCACCGAAGCGGGGCCGCCGCCTACGGGCTTGCTCAAGGGGACGGCCGGGATCGCCACGCTGCTGTGCGAGGGGATCGGGGACACCATCCGCTACTCGCTCACCGCCGATCCCGTCGAGGAGGCGCGGGCAGGGCGCCAGCTCCTCGAAGCGCTCGGCCTACGCGAGCGCAAAGGCCTCGATCTCATCGCCTGCCCGTCGTGTGGGAGGGCACAGGTGGACGTGATCGCGGTGGCGAAAGCGGCGCAGGAAGCGCTGGAAGATCGCAACCTCCCCATCCAGGTGGCAGTGATGGGGTGTGTCGTGAACGGACCCGGAGAGGCGCGCAGCGCCGACATCGGTATCGCGGCGGGCCGCCACAAGGGGCACCTGTTCATCCGCGGGGAGATCGTACGGGTCGTGCCCGAGGACGAGATGGTCGAAGCCCTGGTGACCGAAGCCGAGAAGCTCGTTGCCGAGGGGGTCGAAGCGCGCCTGGCCGCGGCCGACTCCTCGGCCAAGGAGGAAGCAGAGGCCGATCGTCAGGCGTTGCTCGAAGAGGGCGGGAGCGATCCGAATGCCGCGTCAGTCCGCATCGAGCGGATCCGACGAACCGGCGCAACCGGCGCGTCCACCTGAGCGAGGGGGAACACCGGTTGCCGGCGGCGCACCGTCGGCAACCCGATAACCTGCGCATCCATGATCCTCGACGACGGGTCCGCGACGGGACTCGAACGGACGCCGGGCAGTGCCGGGACGCTCACGGCGCGCAGCAGTGACTTTCCCCAGTGGTACCAGGAAGTCATCGCCGGCGCCGAGCTGGCCGACAACGGTCCGGTCAGGGGAACGATGGTCATCAGGCCATGGGGCTACGCGATCTGGGAGCATCTCCAAGCCGAGCTCGATGCAAGGATCAAGGACGCCGGAGTAGAGAACGCGTACTTTCCCCTGCTCATCCCCCAATCTTTCCTCGAGCTCGAAGCCCGGCACGTCGAGGGGTTCAGCCCCGAGCTCGCGGTGGTGACCCATGGAGGTGGTCGGCGCTTGGAAGAGCCGGCGGTGGTGCGTCCCACCAGCGAGACGGTCATCAACCACTACTTCGCCAAATGGGTGCACAGCCACCGAGACCTGCCGATGATGGTGAACCAATGGGCCAACGTGGTGCGATGGGAGCTGCGACCCCGCTTGTTCCTCCGGACGACCGAATTCCTGTGGCAAGAGGGGCACACGGTCCATGCCACCAGCGAAGAAGCTCGGGAGTTCGCGCTCCGGATACTCACCGGCGTCTACCTCGAGACCATGGAGGGAGTCGCAGGCATCCCGGTGCTCGCCGGGCACAAGACGGCTCGCGAGCGGTTCGCCGGAGCTGAGCAGACGTGGACCTGTGAAGGCATGATGGGCGACGGGAAAGCCCTGCAGATGGGAACGAGCCACGAGCTGGGCCAGAACTTCGCCCGGGCCTTCGGCATCCAGTTCAGCGACGCCTCGGGCCAGCTCCAGTACCCTTGGCAGACGTCGTGGGGGGTGTCGACCCGCCTGGTCGGTGCGTTGGTGATGGCCCACGGGGATGACTACGGCCTGCGGCTTCCACCGGCCCTCGCCCCGAGCGAGGTGGTCGTACTGGTCGTGCGCGACGACGAGGCCGTGCGTCGGGCAGCCGGTTCGCTCGTCGAGGGCCTCAGGGCATCGGGACGCCGGGTCCGCGTCGACGATCGCACCAGCTCGGGGTTCGGACGGCGGTCGGTCGAGTGGGAGCGCAAGGGCGTGCCCGTGCGGATCGAGGTGGGTCCGCGCGACTTGGCCGAGCAGAGCGTGACGGTGGTGGTCCGTCATCGCCGGACCAAGCACCGGGTCGGCGTCGACGAGGTGCTGGGTTTCGTCTCCCGGGTCCTCGACCAGGTCACCACGGATCTGCGGGCGGAGGCGGAGGAGGCCCTCAGGTCGCGGACGGTCGACGTGCCGGATCTCGACGCTGCGATCGAGGCTGCGGCGTCGGGCCTGGCCCTTGTGCCTTGGGCGGCGATCGGGCTCGGCGGTGAGGAGCGACTGGCATCACAGGGATTGAGCGTGCGCTGCCTGCGCCGAGAGGACGGCGGTCTTGCCGGTCCGAGCGACGAGGACACATCGCTGGTCGCGGTCGTCGGGCGGGCCTATTGACACCCGCAGTCGGCGGGCACCCCGGGTGTGGCAAGTGTGACAAGAGTGCCCGGCGAGTGCCCGGCGAGTGCCCGGCGAGTGCCCGGCGAGCCTGCTATACTCGTCGTGCTGTCCGGTTGAAGTGCAGGACGTTCGAAGCGTGGGCCGGGGCCCACGCTTTCGTTTTGCCTGCCGCCGGGGGCGCCGAGGGACGAGGTCGGTGAGGTGCCGGCTGCCCGTTCCGAGCCCGTTGGAGCCGAGCGCGGCCACCGGTGAGGGGCTCCTGAAGGGCGACCAGAGAGAGCCGCAGGCAACGAGAGGAGGGATGACGATGGCAGAGGAACTGAACGCTGTGCTGGTCGGGCTCCTCGCGTCGCGTGACCTCGAGCTCGTGGACGTGGAGATCGCGGCAGGGACCGTGAAGGTGACGGTTGACCGGCCGGGTGGGGTGGACCTCGACTCGATCGCCGGCGCCCATCGAGTGATATCGGGGGCCCTCGACGAGCTCGATCCGTTCCCGGGGCGCTACACCCTTGAAGTTTCGAGCCCCGGAGTCGAGCGGCGGCTGCGGACCCCGGCGCACTTCGCTCGGGCTGTCGGCGAAGTCGTGTCCGTCCGGACGGTGCCCGGTGTCGAGCCGCGCCGTGCTCGAGGGCGTCTGGCCCGCGTCGACGAGGACGGGTTCGTGCTCGAAGGCGACGACGTACCCGGCGAGCTCAAGTTCTGCTTCGCCGATGTCGAGCGCGCGCGGACGGTGTTCACCTGGGGGCCGGGAGCCGTGAGCCGCCGATCCGGGGCAGATCCGCATGGCGCGGTGTCACCGATCACGACGACAGAGAGGGTTACCACCCCATGAGCAAGACCAATTTCGAATTCCTCGACGCGCTGAGCCAGATTGCCAGGGACAAGGGGATCTCGGTCGAAACCCTGCTGGATGCCTTGGCCAACGCACTGGTCGCGGCCTATAAGAGACGACCTGACGCGGCCGAAGAGGCTGTGGTGACCATCGATCCGGACTCCGGTGAGATCCGTGTCTACGGTCAAGAGCTCGACGACGAGGGCAACGTCGTCCAGGAGTGGGACGACACGCCGGACGACTTTGGCCGGATCGCTGCCCAGACGGCCAAACAGGTAATCCTCCAGCGGATCCGTGAGGTCGAGCGCGACATGAAGTACGAGGAGTACGCCGGACGGGAGGGAGACATCGTCACCGGTATCGTCCAGCAGACCGACAACCGCTACACCCTGCTCGACTTGGGGAAGGTCGAAGCGCTCCTGCCCCAGGCCGAGCAGGTGTCCTACGAGCGCTACGAGCACGGCGCCCGCTTGAAGGCGTACATCGTCGAGGTTCGCAAGACGAGCAAAGGACCCCAGATCGTGGTCAGTCGCACGCATCCCGGCCTGATCAAGCGGCTCTTCGAGCTGGAGGTCCCCGAGATCTCCTCTGGGGTGGTCGAGATCAAAGCAGCTGCGCGCGAACCTGGCCATCGCACGAAGATCGCGGTGTGGTCCAACGACCCGAACATCGACCCGGTGGGAGCCTGTGTCGGAGCCAGGGGATCGCGGGTGCGGATGGTCACCAACGAGCTGCGCGGGGAACGTGTCGACGTGGTGCCCTTCTCCGACGATCCAGTCGAGCTGATCCAGAGCGCTCTGGCTCCTGCGCGCGTGCGCGAGGTGCGTCTCGATGACGAGACTGGCACCGCCACGGTGATCGTGAACGACTACCAGCTCTCCCTGGCGATCGGCAAAGAGGGTCAGAACGCCCGCCTGGCGGCCCGTCTCACCGGGTGGCGTATCGACATCAAGAGCGAGACCCAGCTTGCGGAGGAAGAAGCGGGCTTCGAGGGACAGGAGTGGGCCGAAGGCGAATGGGTGGAGGACGAGCGCGGCGAGATGGTCTGGAAGCCGGCTGAAGGCGGTGAGGCGATCTCAGCCGAAGAGTGGTCCCATGCCGCCGCCGGAGCAGGAGAGCGGGGCGCAGGAGATGGGTCCGACGGTGACGGAGAGCCGGGCGCAGGAGATGGGTCCGACGGTGACGGAGACCCGGAGGACGCTGGTGGCGCGTCCACCGAAGAAGGTGGCACATAGCAGGCGACCCGGTGCGCACGTGCATCGGCTGCCGGCGGGCGCAGGCTGCCGACCGCCTGGTTCGCCTGTGCCGGCAGGCCGATGGGACCGTCGGTATCGGCCGCCACCTGCCTGGGCGGGGTGCGTGGCTGTGTGCTGGTGATCCCCGGTGCTGGGATCACGCCGTGCGGAGGCGGGCGTTCGCCACTGCGTTCGGCGTGCCGGTGCCCCAGGAGGCTATCGACGACCTGAGAAGACGGATGGTTGCCTCCGGCTACTACCGCGAGGCGCGTGGAGTGGAAGAGGGCGGGTCGGTGATGTGGGAGGATGGAGGACCCGGTGGCCCGAAGGGCGGCCGGACACCCAAAGGACACTGAGGCGAGTTGGCGAAAAAGATCCGCGTCTACGAACTGGGCCGCGAACTGGGGCTCACGAACAAAGAGGCACTCGACCTCTGCCTGTCGCTGGGCATCGGGGTGAAGAGCCATTCCTCTTCGATCGAAGATGCCCAGGCAGATCGAGTGAGGAGGAAGGCGGACGCCGAAGGGCTGCGTCGCCCCGTCCAGCCCGAGGAGCCGGCCTCCGAGCCTCCTGCCCGCAAGGCTCCGGCCAGGGCTCCGGCTCGCAAGTCCCCGGCCAGAGCGGCGGACAAGGGGCCGGCCGAGGCCCTTTCCGCGAAGCCCAGCGAGGGGGATGGAGAGCCGGCCCTCGCTACCGCCAGGGAGGGCGGGGCTCCGCCGCCATCGCGCCTCGTGAGCAGTCGAGGGACCGCGACCCCAACCGCCGTCCCTCCACCCGCTTCACCCTTGCGTCCGGCCGCGACTGCACCGGCCGCCGCGTCTCGTCCGGCCCGGGTCCCAGCGAGCCCCGAGGTACCCGCACCGGCCGCCTCGCAGCCTGACCTGGGAACCGACCCGGGATCCGCCCTCGGAGCCCCCCCTGGATCTGCCTCGGGACCCAACGCTGGGCCTCAGGCGGCCCCTTCTTCGAAGGCGGCCCCCCGGGGGCAGCGGCCCGCGCCCCCTGCGATCCGCCCCCCGATTGGTCCGAGCGGTCGCCCCATCCCACCCCCACCGGGCATGGGTGGGCGGCGACCGACGTCCACTTCGCCTCGACCACGACCCTCCGGTGGGAGTTATCCGCCGAGGACCGGTGGGAGGCCGCCATCGGGCGCAGGCGCGTCCGGGCGTTCGTCGAGCGGCTTTGCGGCCCGACCCGGTGCATCAGGGGGATTCCCCGGCCGCGCTGGAGGCGGCGGTCCGGTCGGCGGCGGTCCCCCGGGTGGTCGAGGTGGTGCGCCGGGGCGGCGCCCGCCCCAGCGCCGGTCCCGTAGGCGTCGTCGCAACTTGGAGGAGCTGGAGCCGACCCAGCTCACGGCGTACACCCCGTCCGCCGCTCCCGTTCCTCAAGGTGAGGTCATCGTCGAGCGCGGGTCGACCGCGCGTGACCTTGGGCCGAAGGTGAACCGATCAGCCGGAGACGTCGTGCGGTTCCTGCTGCTCCAAGGTGAGATGGTGACGGCGACCCAGTCGCTGACCGACGACATGATCGAGCTGTTCGCCGCCGAGCTTGGCGTGGACATCCGTCTGGTCGATCCCGGCGAAGAGCGTGAAGCGGAGCTGCTGGCGAAGTACTTCGAGATCGACGACGAGGAGGATGTCGACGAAGCCGACTTGCGCCCGCGGCCGCCGGTGGTCACCGTCATGGGACACGTCGACCACGGCAAGACCCTGCTGCTCGACAGGATCCGATCGACCGATGTCGTCGCCGGAGAGGCGGGTGGCATCACCCAGCACATCGGGGCATACCAGGTGAGCTGGCAGGGCCACGCGGTGACGTTTATCGATACCCCTGGTCACGCTGCCTTTACGGCCATGCGCGCTCGCGGGGCCGACGTGACCGACATCGTCGTGTTGGTGGTGGCCGCCGACGACGGCGTGATGCCTCAGACGATCGAGGCGATCGACCACGCCAACGCGGCTGACGTCCCGATCGTCGTCGCCGTCAACAAGATCGACCGAGAGGACGCGAATCCCGAACGAGTGCTCCAGCAGCTCTCCGAACGCGGCCTGGTGCCCGAAGCCTGGGGTGGCGACACCATCACCGTCGAGGTGTCCGCGCTGGTGGGGACCGGCATCGACGACCTCTTGGAGCAGATCATTCTCGTCGCCGAGCTCGAAGAGCTCCGCGCGAGCCCGGAAGGCCGAGCGAGGGGCACCGTACTGGAGGCGAACCTCGAAGACGGCCGCGGACCGGTGGCCACGGTGATCGTCGAGAGCGGGACGCTCCGAGTCGGCGACCCGGTGGTGGCCGGTGCCGCCTGGGGCAAGGTGAAAGCGTTGGTGGACGATCGTGGTGAGCAGGTCAAAGAAGCGCCGCCTTCGACGCCGGTCCAGGTGCTCGGGCTCTCCGAGCCTCCTCGAGCCGGCGACGAGCTCCGGGTCGCCCGGGACCCGGCGACGGCCCGTACCCTCGGCGAAGCCCGATCCCAACGATTTCGCCTGTCTGGGCACCTGCCGGTGGCGTCGGCGACCGCCGGTGCCAAGCTCGAGGACCTCTTCGAGCAGATTCGGCGAGGTGAGACAGCCACGCTGAACCTCGTCGTGAAGACCGACGTGCAAGGTTCCCTCGAAGCGGTGGTCGAGAGCCTGCGCAAGCTCGAGCGTGAGGACGTCAAGCTCAGCTTCGTCCATCGAGGCGTCGGAGGAATCACCGAGAACGACGTGCAGCTGGCCAAGGCGTCGAATGCCACCATCATCGGCTTCAACGTCCGTCCCGATCGACGGGCGCGGGAGATGGCCTCCTCGAGCGGTGTGGAGATCAGGACCTACGAAGTCATCTACAAGCTTCTCGAGGACATCGAAGCGGCGATGGTCGGCCTCCTGGCGCCTGAGTACGAAGAGGTCGTGACGGGCGAAGCCGAAGTACGGCAAGTCTTCCGGATCCCCCGCGTGGGAGCAGTGGCGGGTTGCTACGTCAGGGAGGGAACGATCTCTCGTGGATCGCAAGTCAGGTTCCTGCGAGACGGCGTCGTCATCTGGAAGGGGTCGATCACCTCGCTCCGTCGCTTCAAGGACGACGTCCGCGAAGTGCAGTCCGGGTTTGAGTGCGGCATCGGACTGTCGGACTATCAGGACTTGAAGGAAGGCGACGTCATCGAGACCTTCGAAGAGCGGGAGCTCTCTCGGACCTGAGGTCGCGTCGGTCGAGGCACCGAGGAGCGCAGCATGGCATCACGACGCCAGGGTAGGGGTCGCTCCGCCGGAGGGGCCGCGGGGTATCCCCGGTCGCTCCGGGTGAACGCTCTTCTCCGAGAGATCCTCGCTGAAAGGATCGAGAGGCTTGCCGACGGCGACGAGCGACTCCGCATGGTGACGATCACCTCGGTCGACACCGCGGCCGACCTGCAGGGTGCCACCGTGTACCTCGATGGATTGGCCGAGGGAGCTGTCGAGGCGCTCGAAGAGCACCGGACCCAGCTCCAGCGGGAGGTGGGACGCCAGGTCCGGATGAAGCGGACTCCCAAGCTCCGTTTCGAAGCCGATCCCGCCGTCCTCGCCGGAGAGCGGATCGAAGCAGCGCTCCGCCGCTTGTCCGGTGCAGGGGAGAGCCTCCCTCCAGGTGGCGAACCCACCCACGATGATGCCCGAGCAGCCAGGGGTGGCGCGTGAGCGCGTCGGACGCGGCCACCCCCGGGTTGACAGGTCTGGTTGTCGTGGACAAGGAGGCAGGATGGACCTCCCACGACGTAGTGGCTCGGGTGCGCAAGGCTCTCGGCACCAAGCGCGTCGGCCATGCCGGCACCCTCGACCCAGACGCCACCGGAGTGCTGCTTGTGGGCGTCGGTCGCACGACCCGGCTCCTGCGCTTTCTCACCCCTCTGCCGAAGACCTACGTCGCCGACGTGGTGCTCGGGGAAGCGACGACGACGCTCGATGCCTCCGGAGACGTCGTCGGCTCTTGGGACATGAGCTCGGTCACCCTTGACGACGTGCGGGCTGCGGCGGCCTCGTTCGTGGGGGAGATCCTCCAGACCCCGCCGATGGTCTCGGCCGTGAAGGTCGGTGGCCAGCGTCTCCACGCGCTCGCCCGTCGGGGCATCGAAGTCGAACGGCGAGCTCGGCCGGTGACCATCCATCGCCTCTCACTCGATCCAGGGCCCCGCAGCGGGGTGTTCTCCATGGAAGTGACCTGCTCGTCAGGGACGTACGTGCGCGTCCTCGCGGCGGATCTCGGCGTCGCGCTGGGCGGAGGTGCCCATGTCGAGAACCTGCGACGCGTCGAAGTCGGTCAGTTCACCGTCGACGATGCCTGCCCGGTCTCGGCCGTCGGGCCCGGGTCCGTCCGCGTGCCCCTGGACGCACTGCGCCACCTCGCGCCGGTGGAGGTGAAGCCGGAGATCGTCGACCTGATCGCGCGCGGTCTTCCCCTCGACCGTGTGCCTCTCGGAGCGACCGGCGACGGTCCGTGGGCGCTGGTGGACGGGAGCGCCCGCCTCCTCGCCGTCTACGAGGCCACTGGCACCGATCGCATCCGCCCGTCGGTCGTGCTGGCGGCACGCTGACCGGCGTCTAACGTTCGAACCGTGCGCGATCACACCATTCGTAGCGCGAAGAGGCAGGAGAAGCCCTGATGCAGGTCACCGGGTCCGGCGACTTCGCGCTGCGGGCAGGCGGGAGCGCCGTCACCGTCGGGGCGTACGACGGGGTGCACCTCGGCCACCGGCGTTTGCTCGAACGGATGCTCGAGCACGCTCACCGGCTCAGTGTCGAGAGCGTCGTCGTGACGTTCGATCGGCACCCGGCGGCGGTCGTGCGGCCAGAGTCGGCACCACCCCTCCTCACCGACCTCGAGCAGAAGCTCGAGCTGCTGGCGGCATGTGGAGTTGACACCACGCTGGTCCTGGCGTTCGACTCCTCCCGAGCCGAGGAGCCGGCGGAGCAGTTCGTGACCTCGACGCTGGTGGAGACCCTCGGCGCGCGAGTCGTGGTCGTCGGAGGGGACTTCCACTTCGGCCACCGTCGGATGGGCGACGTCGGACTGCTCCGCAGCATGGGCCATCGCTACGGATTCGAGGTCGACGGCGTGGAATTGACTGCTGAAGGCGGTACCCCCGTCTCGTCGACCCGCATTCGGGGCCTCGTGGCCGAGGGCCGGGTGGCCGAGGCGGCAGCGCTCTTGGGGCATGTGCACGAGGTGCGGGGCCCGGTGGTGAAAGGCGACGGGCGCGGCGGGAGCCTGCTCGGATTTCCCACGGCGAACGTCGCGGTACCTTCGGAGATCGCCGTTCCCGGCGTCGGCATCTACGCCGGCTGGTGCACCTGCGCGGACGGTCTTCCGCGCCCGGCGGCGATCTCGGTCGGCCGCCGGCCGACGTTCTACGACCCCGCAGACGGTGGCGCACCGGCCCAGATCGAAGCACACATCCTTGGCTTCCAAGGGGACCTCTATGGCCAGCGGGTCCGGCTGGCTTTCGCGGACCGTCTCCGCGACGAGCGGCGTTTCGAGCGGATCGAAGATCTCGTCGACCAGATGGCCCGGGACGTGGCGCAGGTCGACCGCCTCCTCTCCCGAGCACCGGGTCCGGACCGGCGAGCGGGCCATCCTGACCCGAAAGGCGGGTGATCCGATCGCGCCGGCGTGTGCCAGGCCGGGCGGTGGTGGCCGGAGGCTCGGGCCGCCTCAAGTGCATCGGACCCCGCTCGACCGGCGTTTCGTCCAGACGTCTGCTACCATGGCACTCGATCACACCGGGTCGGAAGCCGTGCACGGGGCCGTAGGCCGTCGTGGATCCGGCAGCCGGCGAGCACCGAAAGGTGGTGCTCGACACCGTCCCCCTACGCTGGAGAGCACCGAGGTCGCCCTGCACATGCCCGAGAAAGAGGCCACGATTGCCAGCTATCGCCTCCACGAGTCCGATACCGGGTCTCCCGAGGTGCAGATCGCGTTGCTCACCGAGCGGATCACCCATCTCACCGAGCACCTGAAGGTGCACAAGGGCGATCATCACACCCGGCGGGGCCTGATGAAGCTGATCGGCAGGCGCCGCCGTCTGCTGGACTACGTCCGAAAGAACGACGTGGAGCGGTACCGGAGCATCACCTCCCGCCTGGGAATCCGCGTATCCACCACTCGATGAACGAGCACGAGCTCTGCCGCCCGGCCTTGAGGCCGGGCGGACGTACAAAGAAAGGCGGGCACGCCGAGCCGTCGGCTGCCAGTCGCCGATCCCCTCCCTCCGGCCCACTCCCCTGCACAGGCGGGTCGTCGCTGGTCGGAGGTGTTCGACGACTGGGAACCGGCCGTGGTGCGCCCCTGAAGAGATAGGAGCACCATGGCTGACGCCATCATCGTGTCGGCGCCCATTACCGGGACCGATCGCACCCTTACCTTCGAGACCGGCAAGCTGGCGAAGCTGGCCGACGGGGCAGTCCTGGCTCGGATCGGAGACACGGTCCTGCTCGCGACGGCCACCGCGTCCCGTTCCGTCCGCGAAGGGGCTGACTTCTTCCCGCTCACCGTCGACATCGAAGAACGGGCCTACGCCGCAGGCAAGATCCCCGGCTCGTTCTTCCGCCGTGAGGGCAAAGCGTCGGACCAGGCCATCTTGACCTGCCGGCTCATCGACCGTCCGTTGCGGCCATCGTTCCCCAAGGGTTTTCGCAACGAGGTCCACATCGTCGGCACGATCTTCGGTGCCGACCAGGAGAACCCCCACGACGTCCTGGCGATCAACGCGGCGTCTGCTGCGCTCATGCTGTCGGGCATCCCCTTCGATGGCCCGATCGGCGCGGTGCGGATCGCCTATGGCACCGATGGATCGTGGATCCCCCATCCGACGTACCAAGAGGGGGACGAGTCGACCTTCGAGCTGGTCGTGGCGGGTCGCGCGCTCGGGGAGGACGCGGCGGCCGAGATCGCCATCATGATGGTCGAAGCGGGCGGGACCGAGAGGTCGTGGAAGTACTACGAGGCGGGTGCGCCCAAGGTCACCGAGGAGGTCCTGACCGAGGGTCTCGAGGCGGCCAAAACGTGGATCCGCGAATCGATCAATCTCCAGCGGGACCTGGTCGCCGCCGTGATCGCGCAGCGCGGGGCTCTGCCGGTCATCGCCCTTCCGATCTTCGCCGACTACGAGGACGACGTGTGGGCCCGAGTCCAGGATGTCGCTCGCGAACGGCTGGCACAGGTCAATGCGATCGCCGACAAGACCGAGCGGTCCCGGGCGACAAGCGAGGTCACGGCAGCGGTCATGAACGAGCTTGAGCCCGAATTCCCCGAGCGCGCCGCCGAGGTCAAGGCGGCGCTGCGCGCACTCACCAAGAAGCTCGTTCGGAGTCGGATCGTCTCAGAGGGAGTTCGCATCGACGGGCGCGGGACTTCCGACATCCGCCCCCTGTCAGCCGAGGTCGACCTGCTCCCCACGGCTCACGGTTCGGCCCTCTTCGAACGGGGTGAGACCCAAGTGCTCAACGTCACGACCCTGGGCATGCCTCGCATGGACCAGATGCTCGACACGATCAGCCCCGACGACTCCAAGCGGTACATGCACCACTACAACTTCCCGCCGTTCTCGACCGGCGAGACCGGTTTCATGAGAGGACCAAAGCGCCGGGAGATCGGCCACGGCCTCCTGGCAGAACGGGCGCTGCTCCCGGTTGTCCCCAGCCAGGAGGAGTTCCCCTACGCGCTGCGAGTGGTGTCCGATGTGCTGGCATCGAACGGCTCGACCTCGATGGCATCGGTGTGCGGATCGACCCTCTCGCTGATGGCAGCCGGTGTGCCGATCAAGGCGCCGGTCGCCGGCATCGCCATGGGGCTGGTCTACGACGGCGGCACCTACGTGACGCTGACCGACATCCTCGGTGCCGAGGACGCGTTCGGCGACATGGACTTCAAGGTGGCCGGGACGGCCGACGCGGTGACCGCTCTCCAGCTTGACACCAAGATCGACGGGCTGCCGGCCGAGGTGCTGAGCCGGGCGCTCCTCCAGGCGAAAGAGGCAAGGCTCAAGATCCTCGAGGTGATGCGGGCGGCCATTGCCGAGCCGCGATCCGAAGTGGCGGCGACCGCGCCCAAGATCGTCTCGATCGAGATCCCGATCGACAAGATCGGGGAGGTGATCGGTCCGAAGGGGAAGGTCATCAACACGCTCCAGCAGGAGACCGGCGCGGATATCGCCGTCGACGACGATGGCATGGTCGGCACGGTGACCATCGGGGCAAAGGACTCAAGCGCTGTCGAGGAGGCCCGCCGCCGGATCTCGTTGATCCTCGATCCTCCGACGGCCGATGTAGGTGCCGTGTACTCCGGCCGCGTCGTGAACCTCACGAAGTTCGGGGCGTTCGTGAACGTCCTGCCGGGGAGGGACGGCCTCCTGCACATCTCGAAGCTCTCGATGCTGGCGGGAGGCAAGCGGGTCAACCAAGTGGAAGACGTCCTCACCCTGGGCGAGGCGATCGAAGTCCGAGTGGACGACATCGACCCGCAGGGCAAGGTATCGCTCTCACTCGCAGCCGCACCTCCGGGGGGCGGGGAGGGATCCGGTTCCCGGCCGCCCGAACGGGATCGCTCGGCTGCCGGCGGCCGGGATGGCGGCCGCCGCTCGGAGCCTCGTGAACCCCGCGCCGGTGGCGGTGGTCAAGGTGAGCGCTCCTCGGCGTCGAGCGGCCCCGACGCCCGGGTCGCATCCTTCGAGGACATGTTCGAGGCCGAGCTCGAGGCCGAGCTTGGCGACCTGGGACCTGCTGCCAGCGGGGCAGACGCCACCGGGCGCAGCGGGGAGGATGGCGACAGCCGGCGATCCCGGCACCGATCCCGGCGCCGTTGACCCGGCAGGCATCGATCCGGCCCCCGTTGATCCAGCCGGCGTCGACCCGATCGCCGGTGGCCGGCGAGGTGCGCACCGAGCGCCTCTCCTGCGGGATCCTCCTGGTGAGCGAGGTGATGCCCTACGTGCGGTCGGCGGCGCTGGGGTTCTGGGTGGGCACCGGCTCGCGTGACGAGCCGGTCGAGCTCGGGGGCGCATCGCACTTCCTCGAGCACCTCTTGTTCAAAGGGACCGAGCAGCGCTCAGCCGCGGCAATCGCAGAGTCGCTCGACGAAGTCGGTGGGGACTGCAACGCGTACACCGCCAAGGAGTACACCCATTTCCACGTGCGGCTCCTGGCCGGGGACCTCCCGCTCGGCCTGGACATCTTGAGCGACATCATGTGCCGGCCGGCGCTGACCGAGACCGACGTGGCGGCCGAGCGCAGAGTGATCTTCGACGAGATCCTCATGCATGCCGACGAGCCGTCGGACCAGTCGGTCGAGCAGTGGAACGCCGCGCTGTTCCCCGGGCACGGCCTCGGACGTGACACGCTCGGGTCGACTTCGAGCGTGGAGGCCATCACCTGTGACGACATCCGGCAGTTCTTCGACGAGCACTACCGGCCGGGGAACATCGTCGTGTCGGTGGCCGGAGACTGCTCACACGAGGCGGTGTCCGAAGCCCTTGAGGCTCGTTTCGAGAACTGGAGCGGAGGGCACCCCCCGCAGAGGACGGCACCGGTCGACCCCCCCGTGCCCTTGGTGGTGCAGCACCGTGAGACCGAGCAGGTGCACGTGGTGATCGGGAGCCGGTCGGTCTCGCGCTTCGACGAGGAGCGGTGGGCGCTCTCGGTGCTGAACCACGTGCTCGGTGGTGGTCTGTCGAGCCGGCTCTTCCAGAAGGTCCGTGAGGAGCGGAGCCTGGCGTACTCGATCTGGTCCGAACGCACCCCGTTCGAGGAGACCGGCTCGATGTGCATCATGGCCGGGACGGCTCCAGAGCATCTCGACGAGGTGCTGAAGATCAGTGTCGGGGAGATCGAGCTGCTGGCCGACAAGGGTGTCACTTCGAGGGAGATGGAGGTGGCGAAAGCCAACCTCCGCGCCGATGCGCTGCTCTCGATGGAGGATTCGGGAGCCCGGATGAGCTGGATCGGTTCGTCGCTCCTGCTCCACCACGAGGTGAGGACGATCGACAGCATCCTCGCGCGCATCGAGGAGGTGAGCCCCGACGACGTCCGGCGTGCCGCCGAGCATCTGGCGGCGTCGCCCAGGACCCTGTCCGTGGTCGGTCCGGTCGCCCCCGCCGTCGACGCAGCCCGGCTCGGGCTCTCGAGCGCGTCCTGCGAAGGCAGCGAGCGGGACGGAGCGAAGTAGCGTGGACCCGGTGCTGCGAGTGGGGGTAGTCGGCGCGGCTGGGCGGATGGGCCAAGAGGTGTGCCGGGCAGTGTCGTCGGCGAGCGGCATGCTGCTCGTCGCGGCCGTCGATCCGGGGGCAGCGGGGGTGACATTGCGCTCGTTGGCCGGCAATGCCGTGCCCGAGCTCGTGGTCGAGGACTCCCTCGACGCGCTGATCGAAGCGCGCGTTCAGATCGTCGTGGACTTCACGGTTGCCGAAGCGGCACGCGAGACCCTCCCGTGGTGCGCTGCCAGAGGTATCCACGCCGTCGTGGGGACGACCGGCTTGGACCAGGGTGACCTGGACGCTCTGTCCCGGGCGTTCGACGGGAGGACGGCCAATGCAGTGGTCGCGCCGAACTTCGCCATCGGAGCGGTGCTCCTCATGAAGTTCTGCGAGATGGCCGCCCCCTACATGCGA
Organism: Actinomycetes bacterium; assembly: GCA_021791615.1. The sequence continues at coordinate 36,532 of JAJYWG010000183.1, read as the reverse complement.
GGCGCGGAGATCATCGAGCTGCACCACGACGAGAAACGCGACGCTCCCTCGGGTACCGCCCTGCACACCGCCGAAGTCATCGACGCGGCGCGGAGGCGCGCAGGTGCAGGGTCCTTCGCCGCCGATCCGACCACCCGCTGGATGCTCGAAGGCGCCCGCGGAGGTGAGGGCCCGGGCGGCGTGCGGGTCCACTCGGTGAGGCTGCAGGGCCTGGTGGCCCACGAGGAGGTCCTCTTCGGAGCGCCCGGCCAGACTCTCACTGTGCGCCACGACTCCTACGACCGGCGGTCCTTCATGGATGGGGTGCTCGTTGCGGTAAGGGCGGTGCCGGGACGCCCCGGTCTCACGGTGGGGCTCGAGGGCATCTTGGGCCTGTGAACCTTGGACCCGTGACCGGGACCGACCAGGAGCGCTCCGAAGAGACTCGGCTCCGGATCCTCCAAGCCACCTACGACTGCGTGGCTCGGTGGGGCCTTGCGAAGACGACGGTCGAAGACGCCGCTCGAGAGGCGGGCGTGTCGAGAGCGACGGTCTACCGCTACTTCCCAGGCGGCAGGGGTGAGCTGGTCAATGCCGTGGTGGCCTGGGAGTACGCCCGGTTCTTCGAGCGGCTCTACGAGGAGGTCCACACGGCCGGCTCGCTCGAAGAGGTGATGGAGCGCGGGCTCGTGTTCGCCCACCGGGCGATCCGCGATCACGAGGTCCTCCAACGGATCCTCGAGACCGAGCCCGAGGTCCTGCTCCCGACCCTCACCGTCGAGAGCACCGGCACCCAGACCCTCATCGCCGCGGTATTGGTACCCTATTTGGAGCGTCACGCGTTGGCTCCCGGCGTCGACATCGAGATGGCGGCCGACTTCCTGGCCCGCATGGTGCTCTCCTACATCGCCTCACCCGGGCGCTGGGACCTGGAGGACCCCGAGCAGGTTGCCCGGCTCGTCAAGGCCGAGCTGCTTGCCGGGATCGTCCCCGTCGACGCGTCGGCGCCGGCGCCGGCGCCGGCAGAACCGGTCAATCGCCGACCGCCGGACGGGCAAGGAGGAACACCGCGCCCATCGCGATCGCGAGACCGAGGCTCTCCCAGACCGGTGCGGCGCCGTGCGCGGTGATCTGCTCGCCGAACACCACGATGCCGATCGTGAGGGCCACGACCGGCTGGACGACCGTCATCATCGGCAGTGATAGGCGCAGCCGGCCGGAACTGAAGGCGGACTGGGTGAGGAGGATGCCCGCAATGCCGCTGACGGCCACGGCATATGGCGGCCACGAGCCGAGCGCGTGCGCGGCCCCGTGAGTGATCTCCTGCCACGTGAGGGAGGCGGCTGCCGCCATGTACCCGAAGCTCGCCCCGGCGCCCGCCGCCAGTAGGAGACCCGACGCGCTGCGTGCGACGAGCCGAGCGATGGCGAGGGTTCCAGTGACGAATGCTGCCACAGCGATCGAGCTCGCCACGAGTGCGATGACGGGCGCGTGGAGGTGGCCCGGCTGGGGGCGGGCCACGGCGAGGAACAGTGCGAGGCCGCCGGCCACGGCCACGGCTGGTGCCAGCTCGCCCAGGACGACCCTTCGGCGCGCCAGCCAGGCTGCAGCCGGCAGGGCGAAGACGAGGCTGGTGACCAGGATCGGCTCGACCACGGTGAGCGGGCCGGCGCGCAGAGCGAGGAGCTGGAGGATGAACCCGGCCAGGTCCACCACGTTGCCGAAGAGCCATCTCGGGTGCCGGACGAGCTGGACCACCAGGCCGAGCCGCAACGAGAGCTCGGGGGGCTGCTCGCCGGCAGCTTGGTGCTGGAGAACCGCGGCGAGGCCGTAGCAGGCGGCGCTCGCCAGGGCGAGGACGACGGTTGCGGTCATCGGCGAGGCCACCCCGCCGTCAACGAGTGGCCAGGACTTCGACGTGGAGGAAGGCGAAGAACCCTTCTGCGGCCGACGACCAGCGCCGCCAGGCGGCGGCGATGCCGGCCAGCTCGTCCTCGTCGGCCAGACCGTACTCGAGCGCTTGGGCTCCGAACGAGCTGTGCAGGGTCCGGTCGGCCCACACGGCGCCCCACCAGCGGCGCTGCTCGGGCGTCGAGAACGTCCAGGTCGACGTGGTGGTGGTCGCCTCTTGGAACCCCGCAGCGCGGACCCAGGCGGGCAGGTGGCGGCCGGCGTACGCGTCGGCGCCGTTGCGCCGGGTCACCGCCACGTAGAGATCCATCCATCGGTCGAGCATCGGATCGCCCGGCGACCACACGAACGATCCGTAGTCGGCGTCCCGGACGGCAAGGATGCCTCCGGGGCGCAGCACCCGGCGCATCTCGGAGAGCGCCTCCACCGGATGGACGAGGTGCTGGAGCACCTGGTGGGCGTGGACCACGTCGAAGGTGCCACCGGGGAGCGGTAGCTCGTACACGCTGGCACAGGCGAAGGCGGCATGTGCCGCCCCCGGGGCGCCGACGGCAGTGCGAGCCCGGTCCAGCACGCTCGGCGCGGCGTCGATGCCGACCGTCGTTCCCGGAGCCACCCGGCCGGCGAGATCGGCGGTGATGGTGCCCGGTCCGCACCCGACGTCGAGGAGGGACATGCCCGGCCGTAGCGAGGCGAGGAGGTAGCCGGCGGAATTGCCGGCGTCCCGCCATTCGTGCGCGCGCAGGACCGGCTCTTGGTGACCGTGGGTGTAGACGTCGGTCATCGGCCCATCTTTGCAGCCCAGCCGGCCGCTGCTTGACAATGAGACACGATTCGCCATAGTGTGTCACCGATGCCCGGCTCGCGTCCCATGCTCCGACCGGCGGTCGCTCCCGATCGATCGGCGATGGCGGGCACCCCTTTGGCCGAGGTCAAGTACCTGGGGACCGACGACCGGACGACTGCGCGCGTGCGCGTCGTCGACGCCGCCCTGCGCTGCATCGCCCGGCACGGGACCCGCAAGACGACGGTGGACGACCTGGCCCGCCAGGCGGGCCTCTCCCGGGCTACCGTGTACCGGGCGTTCCCAGGTGGCCGGGAGGCCGTGTTCGACGCCGTGGTGGACACCGAGGTGGCGAGGTTTTTCTCTGGGCTCGCCGTGGTCATGGGCGAGGCCTCAGACTTGGAGGACGTGCTCGTGGCCGGGATGATCGAGGCCGCTCGGCGCCTATCGGCCCACGCAGCCTTGGGCTACCTGCTCGAGCACGAGCCCGAGGTTGTCCTGCCTCATCTGGCCTTCTCCGAGATGGACCGCCTCCTGCACTCGGCCAGCGCCTTCGCTGCACCGTTCTTCGGTCGATGGCTCGAGCCCGACCAGGCGGCGCGTGCGGCCGAATGGGCAGTTCGCATCGTGGTCTCGTACTTGTTCACTCCCGCCCGTGGCGCCGATCTGACCACTCCTGAGGACACCCGTCGGATCGTGCGGTCGTTCGTCATTCCCGGGATCAGGGCGCTTCGCGAGATGCCGGCGGTCGTGCCGCGTGCCCATGGCGTCGAGGGTGGACGGGCTCGCGTTTCGGCCGGCCTCGGGGACGGCTCGGGCCACGCACCGAGCTGGAGCGAGAAAGTCGAAAAGTTGGAAAACGAAAAGGTAGAGGGCCCAGCACCGAGAAGGACCAAACACAGACAAGGGGAAAACAGATGACCACCACCGACAACGGGACGGCCGGCGGGACCGCAGCGGAGATGCGGAGCAACGCCGAGCTCATCGGGCGCGACGAGATCAACGACTTTGCCGCGATCCTGGCGGTCGTCGGCCGTCAGGAGTCCGACGGGCGCCACCTCGTGACCGACAATTGCCCCGCCGAGTTCACCTGGGACTACGAGAAGGGCGCCCGGTCGAAGCTGGACAAGCTGTACGAGAAGGCCAAGAAGGCCCAGTGGAACGGCCAGACCGATCTCCCCTGGGACACGGAGGTCGACCAGGAGAAGGTCGTGATGGCCAACGCCGAGGCCAATCAGGACAACCTCGCGTGGGCGACGGCGGACTTCTCGGGCACCGTCCTGGCAAAGTGGGACGAGAAGGACTGGCTCCGGTTCGGCATCGAGAACCAGAACTGGCTCCTCTCGCAGTTCATGCACGGCGAGCAAGGAGCGCTGCTGTGCACGGCGAAGATCGTCGAGACCGTCCCGTGGATCGACGCCAAGTACTACGCGGCCACGCAGGTGATGGACGAGGCCCGGCACGTCGAGGTGTTCTCCAAGTACCTCGACGAGAAGCTGTCGGGGCACTACCCGTTGAACGGGCATCTCGGTCTGCTGCTCGACGACATCCTCGCCGACTCCAGGTGGGACATGACGTACCTGGGCATGCAGATCATGGTGGAGGGTCTGGCGCTCGCTGCGTTCGGGTTTATCCATGCGATGACCACCGAGCCGCTCCTCAAACAGCTCTTGCGTTACGTGATGGCGGACGAGGCGCGCCATGTGGCGTTCGGTGTGCTCAGCCTCCAAGAGCTCTACCAGGAGCTTTCGGCATCCGAACTACGCGTGCGCCAGGAGTTCGCCTTCGAGGCAGCCATCCGGATGAAAGACCGGATGCTCATGCAAGAGGTGTGGGAACGGCTGGGAGTTCCCAAGGACGACGTCCTCAAAGTCGTCTCCCAGGCGCCCGAGCGCGATGAGTTCCAGATCCTTCTGTTCTCCAAGATCGTGCCCAACTTGAAGAAGCTCGGTCTACTCGACGCGGCGGACGGCTGGCTCCGTGCCAAGTTCACCGAGATGGGTGCCATCGCGTTCGAGCACCTCTCGGACTCCACCGAGGAGGCCGACGCGTTCGCCGACGGCTCGCCGGTGGACCGTCAAGTCGCGTGACGGCGCGGCGCTGAGCGCAATCCTTGTCGTGCACGACGTCCCTCCTGGTAGCGTGACGGGACGATGACCGCTCACGACCATCGCGCGCGCTTCGGCTCGGTCGTGACGGCGATGGTCACCCCGTTCGACGCCCAAGGCGTCCTGGACCTCGACGCCGCAGCCGTTCTCGCCCGGTGGCTGGCCGGCCACGGGAGCGACGGTCTGGTGGTGGCGGGCACCACCGGCGAGGGAATGGTGCTCACCGATCCGGAGAAGGCGGACCTGTGGCGGGCGGTGGCCGAGGCAGTCACGGTGCCGGTGATCGCCGGCGCGGGCACGAACGACACCCAGCACTCGATCGAGCTGGCCAAGAGGGCAGCCGGGACCGGCGTCGACGGCATCCTCGTCGTCACCCCCTACTACAGCCGTCCGTCCCAGCAAGGGCTCTACGAGCACTTCACCGCCGTGGCCGGGGCGACGTCGCTGCCGGTCATGCTCTACGACATCCCGATCCGCTCTGGCAGGCGGATCGACACGAGCACCTTCGTGCGTGTGAGCGAGGCAGCCTCGAACGTCGTCGCGGTGAAGGATGCGACCGGCGACCCTGCCGGCGCTGCTCGGACCGTGGCGGCGATGCCGAGCTCCTTCGAAGTCTACTGCGGCGACGACAGCCTCACCCTCCCCCTTATGGCAGTCGGGGCAGTCGGTGTGGTCAGTGTCGCCGCCCATTGGGCCGGGGTGGAGATGCGGGAGATGATCAGCGCTTTCGCCGCGGGAGACGTCGCGCGCGCTGCGCACATCAACCGCCGGCTGATCGAGTCGTACACCTTCGAGTCCTCCGAAGAGTTTCCCAACCCGCTCCCGGCGAAGGCTGCATGCAGGGTCCAGGGCCTCGACGTCGGCCAGTGCCGCCTTCCGATGGGGAGCGCGCCACCTGAGCTCGACGGCGAGGCTCGCCGGATCATCACCCGGCTCTCTACGCCGAGCACAGCCGGCAATCTCGGTGCCTGAGGGCCGTCGCCGGTCCGGGGCCGGGAAGGCCGGCACGGGAGGGGCCGAGCCGGTCCGCATCGTGTTCCTCGGCGGCTTGGGGGAGATCGGCAGGAACTGCGCGTGCATCGAAGTCGACGGGCGGATCCTGGTGCTCGACTGCGGCATCATGTTCCCCGATCCCGACATGCCCGGCGTGGACCTGGTACTGCCGGACCTCACGTACCTGCGAGAGAATGCGGATCGAGTGGACGCCGTCGTCCTCACTCACGGGCACGAGGACCACACCGGCGGCCTGGCCTTCCTCTTGCGCGACCTCGAGGTGCCGATCTACGGCTCTGAGCTCTCGCTCGGGCTCGCCCGGAACCGGATCGACGAGGCCGGCCTCGGCAGCCGGGCTCGTTACGTGCCGGTCGCCGACGGGGAGCGTCGAACGGTCGGACCGTGCGAGGTGGAGTTCATACCGGTGACCCACTCGGTGCCGAGCGCGTTCGCCCTGGCGTTCCACACCCCTCAGGGAGTGATCCTCCACTCGGGGGATTTCAAAATCGACCTGGAGCCCGTCGACGGGCGGCGGACTGATCTCGGCCGGATCGGTGCGCTGGCGAGCGAGCACGGTATCCGCCTCCTCCTCGCCGACTCGACCAACGCCGAAGAGCCCGGGTACACCGAATCGGAGAGCACCGTCGGCGCGACCTTGCGCCGGGTGTTCGCCGAACGTGCCGGCCGCAGGGTGGTGGTGGCCTGCTTCGCGAGCCACATCCACCGGATCCAGCAGGTCGTCGATGCTGCCGTGGGGAACGGTCGCAAGATCGTGGCTCTCGGCCGCTCGATGACCAAGAACGTCGAGCTGGCCAGGCAACTCGGTCTGCTGCGGGTGCCCGAAGGGTCGCTCGTGGGCACAGAGGCCGTCGAGACGCTTCCCGATGGTGAGATCTGCGTGATCTCGACCGGCTCCCAAGGTGAGCCGATGTCGGCGCTCTCGCTCATGGCGACCGGGGAGAGCAAGCGCCTCAGGATCAAGGAGGGCGACGTGGTGGTGATCAGCGCCCATCCCATCCCGGGCAACGAATGGTCGGTCGGCCGGGTGATCGACGACCTCCACCGCAGGGGTGCCGAGGTTGTCCACTCGGGGTCCGAAGCGGTGCATGTCAGCGGCCATGCCCGCCAGGGCGAGCTGCGTACGTTGCACTCGGTGGCCCGGCCCGAGGCGTTCATCCCCGTGCACGGTGAGTACCGTCACCTGGTCCACCACGCCAATCTTGCCCTCGGCATGGGAATGACCCCCGAACGCGTCTTGCTTTGCGAGGACGGTGATGCGGTGCTCCTCGACGCGCAAGGCGTGCGGCGCGATGGACGTGTGCCCGGGGGCTACCTGTACGTCGACGGCACGGTAGGTGACGTCGGCCACGGTGTGCTCCGGGATCGAAAGGCGCTGGCCGAGGAAGGCGTCGTGGTGGCAGTGGTGACCGTCGACCTGTCTCGGGGCACGTTGAGCGCCAAGCCACAGATCGCCACGAAAGGCTGGGTGCACGCGACCGAAGCCGAACTCCTCCTGGAGGAGGCCGGGCAGGTCGTCTCAGCAGCCGTCGAGGCTGCGATGGCCGACGGCGCCCGCGACTCGGAAGTCCTGGGCCGGCACGTCCGCAAGGCCCTGGGTCGCTTCGTCGGCGACCGGACCCGCCGGCGTCCGATGATCGTGCCCATCGTGATGGTCGTCTGACCGGAACACTCGCCTCAGGACGTCCGTTCCCGGAAGTCCACCTCGGAGGGGGTCTCGAGCGGTATCGTGAGAACGTTGTGGTGACGACGAAAAGCCGGGCGACGCACGGGCGCAGCGGGTCGCGACCGGCTTCCAAGCGTGCTGGACGGAACCGCGCCACACCGCCGGCGAAGGCTCGGACGGCCGGGAGCGGCCGGCGGTCTCGGCCAGAGCCGGCTCCAGAGCGCGGGGGTCTGTTCTCGGACTTGGCAACCGACGTCTGGGCGATCGCGATGGTGACCCTCGGGGTGCTCTTGGGGCTTGCCGTCTACGGCGCCGCGGCCGGCTCGGTGGGCCGCGATGTCGACCTGGGGCTCGGTGCGATCGTCGGGTGGACGAGGTTTCTGCTCCCGCCGGTGCTCGTTGTCGCGGGCTCGGTCGTCGTGGCCGGGCGCCACCGGCTCGAACCGACGCGTGCCGGGATCGGGGCGGTGGTCGGGATCGTCGCGGTGAGCGGTCTCGCCGAGCTGGCCGGCGGCTCACCACGCCTGGGTGGGGCGCTCGGCCCGCTCCGAGCCGCCGGTGGATGGATCGGTGCCGGTGTCGGCCGACCGCTCGAACTGGGATTGGGAACGGCTGGCGCGGTGGTCGTGCTGGTCGCCCTCGCGACCGCCGGGACCGTCCTGTCGACCGGTGTGCCACTGTCCGAATTGGCGCGCCGTGCCGGCAGGGGGCTCACCGTTGCCGGGCACCGGCTGGTGGGTTGGTGGGGCGGGACACCGGCGCACCGGGCAGGGCGCGCCGAGGGCGAGGCGCCGTCCCCGAGTCCTGCAGGCCGGCAGCCGTTCGAGAGCGACCTTGACCTCCCACCACCGCTCGTGCGCGCTCTCGACCCCGACCCCGACCCCGACCCCGAGCACGGCCGCGAGGTCGCGCCCGACGCTGTTACGGAGGGCGGGCCGGACCACTTGGGGGTGGCCGGGGTCGGGGCCGGTGAGACCGCGAGCCTCGCCTCGGGCGCGCAGTCCGGTGACGGCAGCCTTGGTGGGGAGCGCGGCCGTGAGCCCGGGCAGTGGAAACTGCCGCCGATCGAGATCCTCCAGCGGTCGGCCAACCATCGGATGGACGAGCGGCAGCTCGACGAGGCCGGCTCGGACCTGGTGGCGGCTCTCGCCGCGCACGGCGTCGACACCCGTCTGGTGGGACGCACGGTGGGTCCGACCGTCACCCGGTTCGAGCTCGAGCTCGGACCCGGGGTGAAGGTCGCGCGGGTCACCAGTCTTTCCAAGGACATCGCCTACGCAATGGCCTCCTCGGACGTGCGCATCCTGGCTCCGATCCCCGGCAAGTCGGCGATCGGTGTCGAAGTCCCCAACCGGCGTCGCCAGCTCGTCTGCCTGGGCGACATCCTGAGCTCTGCCGAGGCAGCCGATGCCCGGCACCCTCTCGAAGTGGCACTGGGCCGAGACATCGCCGGGCGACCGTACATGGCGAATGTGGCCGAGATGCCCCACGTGCTCATCTCGGGCGCCACCGGAGCCGGGAAGTCCTCCTGCATCAACTCCCTCGTGACGTCGATCCTCATGCGCTCGACGCCCGACGAGGTGCGGATGATCCTTGTCGACCCCAAGCGGGTCGAGCTCGGGCAGTACAACGGCCTGCCACATCTTCTTGCCCCCGTCGTCGTGGACCCGAAGAAGGCGGCGAACGCCCTCGCCTGGGCGGTGAAGGAGATGGAGCGGCGCTACGACGTCCTGGCCGCCTGCGGCGCTCGTGACATCACGAGCTACAACGACGTCATCGAGCTGGCCGAGCCGGCGGAGTCGGGGGAGCAAGCCGAGCTGACGGACCCGGCGGTACTGGGCGAGCTGGCAGACGAGGGCGAGCTGGCAGACCAGGGCGAGCTGGCAGAACTGGGCGACCTGGCCAGCCCGGTTCCGGCGAGCACAGGTGTGAACGAGGCCCCGGTCGGTGGAGGAGGTGGATCGGTGTCCGACGAGCCACCACCCGAACGCCTCCCGTACATCCTTGTCGTTGTCGACGAGCTGAACGATCTCATGATGGTGGCCGCCCGGGACGTCGAAGACTCGGTGTGCCGGATTGCCCAGATGGCCCGGGCGGTCGGCATCCACCTGGTGCTGGCCACCCAACGCCCTTCGGTCGACGTCATCACCGGTGTCATCAAGGCCAACGTCCCGAGCCGCATGGCGTTCTCGGTGTCTTCGCTTGCCGACAGCAGGGTCATCCTGGACCAGCCGGGGGCCGAACGTCTCGTGGGAAAGGGCGACATGCTCCTGGTGACCGCGTCCTCCAGCAACCCGATCCGTCTCCAGGGACCGTGGGTCTCCGAGGCAGAGGTACGAGCGGTCGTGGCCCATTGGCGACGCCAGGGCGGCGTCTCGGAGCCGGTGACCGTCGTCGACGGCGTGGACGCAGATCTGCTGGAACCACCAGGGGCCACAGCCGACGACGACGAGCTCCTGGGCGAGGCAATGGAGCTGGTCGTCCGGAGCCAGAGCGGCTCCACGTCGATGCTCCAGCGCAAGTTACGGGTAGGATTCGCCCGGGCCGGTCGCCTCATGGACCTCTTGGAGAGGCGGGGCGTGGTCGGTCCCTCCGAGGGCTCCAAAGCCCGGGCGGTCCTCATGACCGTCGAAGAGCTGGAATCCCGTCCCCGCTGAGCGAGGGCAGGCAAGCAAGACGATGGATCCATGACACGCCAGACGCGCCCCGATCGCTTCGGTCGCCCACCCTACGGGAACGGGTCCAGTCAGCCGCGGAGAACTTCTGGTCTCGGGCACCCCGACGTCGACTGGGTCCGAGGTCCGCGTCGATCGAACGGGCGGCAGGACAGCCGGCTCGCCAGGCCGGACCGGCGCCGCCTTGCGGTACGGCGATCGGTTGCGGGTGCCGCGGTGCTCGCAGTGCTGGCCGTCGTCGTGGGCGTGCCTGCGGTCAACTTGATGTCGCCGAGCCCGCGACCTGCGGTCCTGGTGGCGACCGTCCATCCGGACTTGGCCGCGACCCGCAGCGTCCCGTCCTCTCCGGTGTCCCTGCCATGGCCGGCGACAGGGGAGGCTGCGGTGGCCATCCCAACCGTCGGGTATGCGACCCAGAGCGGTTCGGAGCAGCCCGTGCCGATCGCCAGCATGACCAAGGTGATGACCGCGTACATCGTCTTGCGCGATCACCCTCTCACCGGTGACCAGTCCGGTCCTGACATCACGATCACTCCGGCCGACGCCGCCGACTACGCCACAGACACCGTGACCGACCAGTCGAGCGTCGAGGTGACCGCCGGGGAGGTCCTGACCGAGCGTCAGATGATCGATGCCATGCTCGTCCATTCGGCGAACGACCTGGCGTACGCACTCGCCTGTTGGGATGCCGGGTCGCTCGGGGCGTTCGTGGCCAAGATGAACGCGACGGCGGCCGCGCTCGGGATGACCCAGACCCACTACGCCGACGCCAGCGGGTTCACACCCCAGTCGGTCTCGACTGCGGCGGATCTCTTGAAGGTCACGACGGTGGCGATGGAGGAGCCGGCGTTCGCCCAGGCGGTGAGCATGCCGTCGTACACCGTGCCGGTGGCCGGCACGGTCGCCACCTACACGCCGCTGCTCCAGGGCAGCACAGGAGGCGTGCCCGGTGTCGTGGGGGTGAAATCGGGGTTCACCACAGCAGCCGGAGGAGGCGACATCCTCGCCTACGAGTCGTCTGTGGACGGTCGGAGCGTCGAGGCGCTGGCCGTGGTGACCTCCCAGCAGGGGCCGAACGTGCTGCAACGCTGCGGCGAGATCGACCTCGGGTTGGCACAGGCCGCCCTCGCAGCGGTCGAGGCCGTCCAACCCCTCTCGGCAGGAGACCGGGTGGCCACCGTCGGTCTCGGCCACCGGCACGTGCCCGGAGTGGTCGCCTCGGCCGGGTCCGTCCTGGCGATGCCCGGCCAGCAGGTCACCGAGACCCTCGTGGTCACCCACCGGCCCAAGCTGGGGGCACGAGCCGGTTTCTCGGTCGGCACGGTGCTGCTCACCTTGGGCCAGCAGCAGGTGGCGCTCCCGGTGCGCACCTCGGAGCGTCTTTGAGCGCCAGTCGCCCGTGACGGCCTACTGTGAGGGCTGATGCGTGCCCGGGCCCCCGCTTCTGCCGCCAACCTCGGCCCGGGGTTCGACGCCTTGGCCCTCGCCGTGGACAGGTACGTCGAGGTAGAAGTCGAGCCGGCCGCGCGGCTGATCGTCCGGAGCGAGGGCGAGGGCGCCGGCATGTCCGACGATGCCGGTCATCTGGCCGCCCGGGTCGCGATGGACGTGGTCGGCCACGACCGGCTCGCCATCACGGTCCGATCGCAGGTACCGGTTGCAAGGGGTCTCGGTTCTTCGGCAGCTCTGGCTGCCGCTGCCGCTGCCGCCGCCGGTTCCCGGGACCCCCTGGCTGTTGCCGCCCACGTGGACGGCCATCCTGAGAACGCCGCGGCAAGCGTCGTCGGTGGGCTGGTGGTCGCCGGCATGGTGCGCGGTGCGGTTCGCGTCGCCAAGATGCCGATCGATCCGGCGCTGGTCCTCGTCGCCGTCGTGCCCGAACGGAGCCTGCCGACCGCAAAGGCTCGCCAGGTCCTCCCCGCACAGGTCTCCCGCGAGGCGGCAGCGTTCAACCTGGGACGGCTTGGGATGCTCCTCGCCGGGCTGGCCGACCATCGGGTGCTCGTGAGAGAAGCGGCCGAGGACCGGCTGCACCAGGACTACCGCAGCCCCTTGTTCCCCGAGGCGCCGATGCTCCTGAGCAGCCTGCTCGGCGGGGGGGCTCGGGCCGTCTGCTGGTCGGGAGCCGGCCCGACGCTTCTCGGCATCTGCACCCGGACAGAGGCACCGGCCGTTCGCCGGGCCGCACGGGAAGGCTTGGTCGAAGCGAGCGTGCCCGGTGAGGTGCTCGTGCTGCATCCTGACCGGATCGGTCTGGTGACCGGTGACGAAGCCCGCCTGGAGAACGTCGAGATCGCCGAGACAATGACGGACGCGGAGGTGCGCTCGGAGGGCGGCCAGGGTGAGTCGCCCGGCACCGAGCCCGGAGGGGATCGCCGGGTCTTCGACTTCGACGCCTGGCGCGCCGCCGACCGCTGAACGCGCCGCCGACCGCTGAACGCGCCGCCGACCGCTGAACGCGCCGCCGACCGCTGAACGCGCCACCGGGCGCAGATGGGTCGGCATCCCTCCCGCCGGGCGTAGGATGCCCAGGTGGCCCGGAAATTCGCCATCCGCACGTTCGGCTGCCAGATGAACGAGCACGACTCGGAGCGGCTGGCCGCGCTGCTGGTCGCCGACGGCCTCGAGCCCGCCGACGACATCGGCGACGCGGACGTGGTGCTCCTCAATACCTGCTGCATTCGCGAGAACGCCGACAACCGGCTCTACGGCCATCTCGGCCAGCTCAAATCCTTGCGCGACGCCAAGCCGGGCATGCAGATCGCCGTATGCGGCTGCCTGGCCCAGAAGGACCGTGAGCTGGTGAGGCAGCGGGCTGCACACGTCGACGTCGTCTTCGGCACCCATAACCTCGAGCGCGCACCCGAACTGCTGCGGGCGGCGGCACGCCAGGGCCCGCTGGTGGAGATCGTCGAGGCGGGGATGGCCGCCCGACCCACACCTGAGCCGGCTGCGGCGGCTCACGTCGGCGCGATCGGGACATCGGCCGTGGCAGCCCCCCAGACCCGCCGCGGGCTGCCTCACGCCGCCTGGGTCACCATCCAGACCGGCTGCGACAACTCGTGCGCGTTCTGCATCGTCCCATCGGTCCGCGGCCCCGAAGTCAGCAGACCGATGGAGGACATCGTCGGGGAGGTGCGGCAACTTGCGGCGCGCGGTGTCGTCGAGGTGACCCTGCTCGGGCAGAACGTGAACTCCTACGGACGCGACATCACCCGCCGCCGGCCGCTGTTCGCCGAGCTCCTGCGGGCCGTCGGCGGCGTGGAGGGGATCCGCCGCGTGCGCTTCACCAGCCCGCATCCAAAGGACCTGCGGTCCGAGACGATCGCTGCGATGGCCGAAGTGGAGGCCGTCTGCCCCCAGCTCCACCTCCCGCTCCAGGCCGGGAGCGATCGGGTGCTGGTGGCCATGCGACGCGGCTACACGGCCCGGCGTTACCTCGAACGCCTGGACGCAGCGCGCGCGGCGATCCCAGACCTGGCGGTCACTACGGACGTGATCGTCGGGTTCCCAGGGGAGTCCGAAGAGGACTTTGCCGAGACGCTGGCCGTGGTCGCCGAAGCCGGGTACGACAGTGCCTACACGTTCATCTACTCGCCGCGTCCAGGGACCAGAGCAGCCGCCATGGCCGACCTTGCCGTCGACCCGGCCGTCGTCTCGGAGCGTTTCGAGAGGCTGCGGGTCGTGGTCGAGCGCTCGGCGCTCGCCCGCCACCGCGCCCGGGTGGGCCGGGTCGAAGAGGTCCTGGTCGAAGGCGCGAACCGGCGCGAGCCCTCCCTGGTCACCGGCCGGACCGCCCAAGGCAAGCTGGTGCACTTCTCGGCCGAGGGCGCCGGCGGCGTGCCGGTGGGGACGTTCGCCGACGTGTCGGTGCACAAGGCAGGGGCGCACCATCTGAGCGGGTCGCTGGTACGGGTGACCTCGCGTCCGCGGCATCGTACGAGGATCCCGGTGGCGGCCGGCTGAGCGTGGAGGCGCCGCCGGAGGTCGCGGCGCTCGCGCTGGTCGGGACCACTGCCTCGGGCAAATCCGACGTGGCGCTGGCCGTCGCCCGTGTCCGTCCGTGGGTCGAGATCGTCTCGGTGGACTCGATGAGCGTGTACCGGGGGATGGACGTGGCGACGGCCAAGCCGTCAGAGCCGGTCCGCCGGGCCGTACCTCACCACTTGGTCGATGTCGCAGACCCTTCCGAGGAGTTCACGGTGGCCGACTACCAGCGTCTCGCCCGGCGCGCCCTCGTGAGCATTGCCGCCCGACGGCACCTGGCCCTGTTGGTCGGTGGCACCGGGCTCTACCTGCGATCGGTGGTGGACGGGCTGGCGCTGCCGGGACGCTGGCCCGAGGTGGCGTCCCGCCTGGAGCACGAAGCCGACCTCCCAGGGGGTCTCGTCCGTCTCTACCAGCGCCTGGAGGTTGCCGATCCGCTGGCGGCTTCGCGGATCGGTCCGGGCAATCGGCGGCGCATCGTGCGGGCGCTCGAAGTCACGCTGGGCTCCGGGCGCCCGTTCTCTTCGTTTGGCCCAGGGCTCGAGTCGTACCGGCCGGTCGGCACTGCCATGCTCGGCATTCCGTTCGACCCCGAGCTCGTGGACCGGCGGATCGAGGATCGGATGCGCCGGTGGATGGACGAGGGGCTGGTGGAAGAGGTCAGGCGCCTTGCCGGCGGGGAAGGCGGCCTTTCTCGCACGGCTCGCCAGGCGCTCGGCTACCGCGAGGTCCTCGCCCATCTCGAGCGCGGGGTGGCGCTCGAGGAGTGTGTCGACGAAGCCATCCGGCGGACCCGTGCGCTGGCCAGGCGCCAGTGGTCCTGGTTCCGCCGGGATCCGCGCATCGAGTGGCTGGTTCCGGGCGAAGATGCCGTCGAGCGCGTGGGCGAGGTGCTCGATCGTTGCCGGCTTGCCGGCCAGGGGACTGGCCGCGCGGGGTGAGAGCGGCGAGCGCGAGACTGGAGGAGTGCACGCCGACCTCGAAAGACCTCTGGAGCTCACGAAGCACGAGGGCGCCGGGAACGACTTCCTCGTCCTCGCCGACTCGGAGCGCCGGATCGGCATCGATGCCGAGATGGTGCGGGCCGTATGCGACCGCCACCGGGGTGTCGGTGCCGACGGGCTCATCCGGCTGGGCGGGTCCCGAGAGGGTGCCGACGTGTCCATGGAACTGTGGAACGCGGACGGCAGCGTGGCCGAGATGAGCGGGAACGGCATCCGCTGCCTGGTGCAGGCGGCCGTCGACGTGCAGATGGCGTCGCCCCCTACGGTGACGGTGGCGACCGCTGCCGGCGTGAAGACCGTTTGCTACCGGCCCGCGCAGGCATGGGCGGCGGTGGACATGGGCGTCGTCCGCCTGGGCGGCGAGCGGACCGACCTGCCCGACGCTGCCAGGGCACGAGCGGTCGACGCCGGGAACCCTCACGTCGTCGTGTGGAGCCCGACGCTCCCGAGCGACCCGGCTGTGGCCGGAGTCGGGGCACGCCTCGACGCCGAGACGCCCGGAGGAACGAACGTGGAGTTCATCGCTCCGGGGGAGGCTCCCGGCGAGCTGCTCCTCAGGGTCTGGGAACGCGGGGTGGGCGAGACCCTCGCGTGCGGCACCGGGAGCTGCGCCGCCGCTGCCGCCGCACGTGCGTGGGGCCTCGTGGGGGACCGCGTACGGGTGTGCAATCCCGGCGGGGTGCTCGAGGTGACCCTCGGTGCGGGTCCCTTGGATCCGGTGGTCCTCGGCGGTCCGGTGCACCGTGTGGCCCGGGTGCTCCTCGATCCGAAGCTGCTGGACGCGAACTGATGACCGGACCCCCCGCCGGCACGCTCATCGACCGCCGTTTCCGGGAGCGCATCGTCATCGTCGGCATGGTGCATCCGGGCGTCGACCCGGACGAGGTGGAGGCCAACTTGGACGAGCTGGCCCACCTGGTGGCCACCGCAGGCGCCGACGTGGCAGGACGGGTCGTCCAGCGCCGGAGCCGCCCCGACCCCGCGACCTATGTCGGGAGGGGAAAAGCCGACCAACTGGCCGCTCTCGCCGAAGCGGTCGATGCCGACACCGTCGTATTCGACGATGAGCTCACCCCGGCGCAGCAGCGCAGCCTCGAGAGCGTGCTCGGCCGGACGGCCATCGACCGCACGGCGGTCATACTCGACATCTTCGCCCAGAACGCCAGGAGCCCCGAAGGTCGAGCCCAAGTCGAGCTGGCGCTCTTGCGCTACCGCCTGCCCAGGTTGCGCGGCCGGAGGAGCGACTTGAGCCAGCAGGCTGGTGGGATCGGCACCCGGGGACCGGGAGAGACCCAGCTCGAGGCGGACCGGAGGCGCCTGGTGCGCCGGATGCAGCACTTGGAGTCCGAGCTGCGCGCCGTGGAACGGACCCGACAAGTGCAGCGGCGCCGGCGGCACCGTGGCCGTCATCGCCAGCTCGCCCTGGTGGGGTACACGAACGCGGGAAAGTCGACGTTGATGAACCGTCTCACCGGAGCCGGGGTCGCCGTCGGAGATCGGCTCTTCGTCACCTTGGACCCCCGGACCCGGCAGATGGCGATGCCAGGCGGTGAGACGGTCCTGGTCACCGACACGGTGGGGTTTGTCCGAAAGCTCCCGCACGAGCTGGTCGAAGCATTCCGCTCCACCCTCGAGACGGTCTGCCTCGCCGACTTGCTATTGCACGTGGTTGACGGCGCGGCGGTGGACCCGCAGGGACAGATCGACGCCGTCCGCCTCGTTCTCGAAGAGATCGGTGCCGGCAGCGTTCCCGAGCTGCTGGTGGTGAACAAGTCGGACCGGCTCTCGGGATCGGCTCTCGCCGCTGGCGACGCCGGATCCGCGCTCGCGATCTCGGCCCGGTCGGGGAGCGGGATCGAGGATCTTCTCGAGGCCATCGCCGATCGCCTGCGGGTCGGCGACCGCGTGGTCGAGCTGGTGATCCCCTGGTCACGGGGAGATGTGCTGGCGGCCGTCCACCGCGAGGGCGAAGTGCTGAGCGAAGACCCCGGCATCGATTCGGCCCGGGTCCACGTGGTGCTGGACGAAGCCGGTTGTGCCCGCTTCCGGCACTTCGCCGTGGTGCCGGCATGACCGTGACCGGCGTGAGCGGAGGGGAGGCCTTCCGCCTGCCCCCGTACCCCTACGACCGTCTCGACGGCCTGAGGGAGTTGGCGGAGGGGCTGCCCGGCGGGGTGGTGGACTGCTCGATCGGGACCCCGTGCGACGCGCCGCCGCCTGCTGCGGTACGGGCCCTTGCTGTCTCGGGGACCGAGCGAGGGTACCCGGCATCTGCCGGCGGACCAGCACTCCGCCGGGCTGCGGCTGACTGGCTCCGACGCCGCTTCGAGGTGACAGTCGAGCCGGGCACAGTCGCGGCTTGCGTTGGCACCAAGGAATTGGTGGCCTCGACCGCGCACTTCCTCCACAGGAGGGATCCAGGCCGCGACACCGTGCTGTACCCGGCCGTCTCGTACCCGACCTACGCCATGAGCGCCGAGCTGGCCGGGTGCCGGGCGGTGGCAGTCCCGCCATCTGCCTCCGACGGCAGCGGCATGGCGCTCGAAGCCGTGTCGCCCGCCGACGCCCGGCGTGCCCTGCTCTTGTGGACGTGCTCGCCGTCCAATCCGACGGGGGGCCTGACCGATCTCGGGCGGGCGGCCGGATGGGGTCGCGAGCACGGCGTCTTGGTGTTCTCCGACGAGTGCTACGCGGAGTTCACCTGGGATGGACCGCCCCGCTCGATCCTCCAGTCGGGGCCCGACGGGGTCGTGGCCGTCCACTCGCTGTCGAAGCGATCCAACATGGCCGGTGTTCGAGCAGGCTTCTTCGCCGGCGATGCCGAGCTGGTCGCCTACCTGCGCGGCGTGCGCCAGCACGCCGGGCTCATGGTCCCAGGCCCGGTGCAGGCGGCAGCGGCGGTGGCGCTGGCCGACGACGACCATGTCGCTGCCCAGCGTCGCCGGTACCACGAACGGCTTTCCTTCCTGGCCGGCCAGCTCGCAGGGCTCGGTTACCCGACGCCCCTGCCCCAGGGGGGGTTCTACCTGTGGGTGAAAGTGCCGAGCCGCTGGCCTGACGAGTGGGCGATGACCGAGCACTTCGCCCGGGCAGGTGGCCTCCTCGTGAGCCCGGGTGAGCTCTACGGCGAAGCCGGCCGAGGCTACGTTCGTATCGCCGTCGTCCAGCCCATGGTGCGCCTCCGGCTCGCCGTCGAACGCCTGTCGAGCGCCGGGGGGGCTTGACCCCGAGCCTGACGGGGCTGGCTACAGTCTGGGCGTGCCCACGCATCCGCCGTCCCCAGCCCCTTCGCCAGCACCGCCTCCTCCTGGCTCTGCGGGGCCCGGCGCCGGAGAGCCCGCCGAGCTCGCTCCGGTCATCGAGGAGCTGTGGGAGCGCTCGGCTGGCGGGGGCCTCGAGCCGGGGGCAGGCACCGAGGCGGTCGAGGCGACGATCGACCTGCTGGACCGGGGGGTCGTCCGGGTGGCCGAAGTTGGCACGGACGGGCGGACGGTCGTCCACGAGTGGCTGAAGAAAGCGATCTTGCTGCTCTTCCGCCTGCGCTCGGTCGAGACGATCGAGATGGGGCCGTTCGAGTTTGCCGACAAGCTGCCGTTGAAGCGCGGCTACGCCGGGTCGGGAGTCCGGGTGGTGCCCGGTGGTTCGGCTCGCTGGGGGTCCTACCTCGCCCCCGGGGTGGTGCTCATGCCCGGGTACGTGAACATCGGTGCCCGGGTGGGGGAGGACACCATGGTCGATACCTGGGCGACTGTCGGCTCCTGCGCCCAGGTCGGTGCTCGGGTCCACCTGTCGGGGGGCGTGGGGATCGGCGGGGTGCTGGAACCTCCGAATGCCACCCCGGTGATCATCGAGGACGACGCTCTGGTGGGGAGCAGGTGCATGGTGACCCAAGGAGCTCGGGTGGGTCGTGGAGCCGTCCTGGGTGAAGGGACGATCCTCAACCCGTCGATCCCGGTGATCGACGCCGAGACCGGTCGAGAGCTGAGCCGCGGGGTCGTGCCGGCATGGACGGTGGCGGTGTCGGCGTCGCGTCGTCGGGACTACCCCGGCGGGGAGTTCTTCCTCCCATGCGTCTTGGTGATCAAGCGGCTCCCCGAGGGAGAGCGACACGACAAGGCTCAGCTCAACGCCGTCCTGCGCGAGCACGGCGTCTCGGCGTGAGCAGCAGCGAACTGCTGGCCTTGGCCGCGGCGTTCGTGGACATCCCGTCGGTCAGCCGCGAGGAGTCCAGATTGGCCGAGCGGGTGGCGGACGAGCTGTCTGGTCTGGCGTGGCTCGATGTCGTGCGCATCGGTGACAACGTCGTGGCAGCGACCAACCTGGGGCGCGAGCGCCGCATCGTCGTCGCCGGGCACCTTGACACCGTTCCTCCGGCGGGGAACGCCGGCGCCCGTCTCGACGGCGACGTGCTGTGGGGGCTCGGGGCGGCCGACATGAAGGGGGGACTTGCCGTCATGGTCGACGTGGCCCGTGCAATTGCGGCCCCGGTCGTGGACGTGACCTGGTGCTTCTACGCACGCGAAGAGGTGGCACGGAGCGAGAGCGGTCTCGAGGAGGTTTTCGCCGCGTGCCCCGCCCTCATGGCGGCCGATGCGGCCATCCTGGCGGAACCGACCGATGGGCGGGTGGAAGCCGGGTGCCAGGGAACGATGAGGGCCGTCATCCGGCTCAGCGGGGAACGGGCACACACGGCCCGGCCGTTCACCGGGGTGAACGCCATCCATCGGCTGGCGCCAGTGCTCGAACGCATCGCCGCCTGGGAGGGGCGTTCGGTGGTGATCGACGGCTGCGAGTTCGTGGAGCAGCTCCAGGCGGTCGGTGTGGAAGGCGGCGTCGCCGGCAACGTCGTACCAGACGCTGCGGCGCTCGTCGTCAATTACCGCTACGCGCCAGATCGTGACGATCGTGGCGCCCGGGCCTTTCTCGAAGCACTTGTCGCCGATTCGCTGGAGCATCGCCCGGGGGACGCCATCGACGTGGTGGACCAGGCCGCCGGCGCTCCGCCGGCACTCGACCAGCCATTCGTCGCCGCCCTCGTGTCAGCGAGTGGGGAAGCACCGCGGGCCAAGGTCGGCTGGACCGACGTCGCCCGCTTCGCGGCTCGCGGCATCCCTGCGGCCAATTTCGGACCCGGTGATCCGCTCCTGGCCCATCGCAGCGACGAGCGGGTGCCTGGTGCCTCCCTCGAGCGCGTGAGGGGAGTGCTGGCCGGCCTTCTTGCGGACGACGACGCCGGTTGGATCCGATAGGTCGAGCGCATCTCGCGACCCTCGTATTCGGTGGGAGAAGACCAAGGACCTGGCCGGCCAGCCGGTGAGAGCTGGCCACCCTCTCATGGGTGCAGTGGTTCAACGGGGCCCGTCTTCACAGCCACTGTGGAGATGTACCACCGGTAGCGCCGGCCGGCAGAGTAGCGACCCCGGACCGTGCCCCGGTGGCGACGGGCTCCCTGCCACCCGTCTGAGGAGACCGTGGCCGAACGGCCTTCGCGTCACGGCAGCCGCGCGGGCGGTGTTACGTTCGGCCCATGCCCGAAGCACCGAAGAAGGTCCCACGTCCGATCGAGGTGACGGCCGGTGCAGAGCCGGTGAAGCTCGGCTCGATGCTCCTCACCGTTGTCGAGCCCCATCGTGGCCACGAGGTCGACTACAACCGGTGGTACGAGAGAGACCATTTCTACGCCGGGTGCATGGTCGGTCCCTACAACTTCGCCGGAAGGCGCTTCGTTGCGACGCGCGAGCTCAAGGCGCTTCGTGACCCCGATCCTTCTGAAATCACCGGCGAGCCGATGCGAGGTTCGTACATGGCCCTCTACTGGGTGCTCGACGGGTACCACGACATTTGGAACCGCTGGGCTGTCCGACAGGTCCGGGCTCTCCATGCGGCCGGACGGATGTTCGAGCACCGTGACCACGTCCATACGCTCTTGTACAAGTTCTCCTGGGAGGTCGTGAGCGATACCGACGGGGTCCCCGTCGAACTGGCGCTCGACCACCCGTTCAATGGCCTCGTCGCGATATGGATCGATCGCTCGGCTGCTACGAAGGCCGAGGACCTCGATCACTGGCTCCGCCATGAGCATCTGCCGGCGCTGCTGCCTGCAACCGACGCTGGTCTGGTCGCCTCGTTCTCGCCGCTCCCGTTGCTCATCGACGCCCCTGGAGATGTTCCCCGTCAGGACGCAGACGACCGTCGCACCCTGCTGTTGTGGTTCTTCAAGACCGATCCGTTCCATGCGTGGGAAGCCGCGATTGCCTCCCACCGGCGTTCGATCGAGGCTTCCGGGCTCGCGACCGTGGTGGCCGCGCTCCCCTTCATCCCCACCATTCCGGGCACCGACACCTATACGGACCGCCTGTGGACGTGAGCGGCGGCGGCCGGTCAGAGAGGCGATCAGATCCGTCGTAAGACGGTGACCACTCGCCCGAACACGACGACCTCGGAGGCATCGAACCGCAGCGGCTCCATATCGGGGTTGGCCGGTGAGAGGACCACCTGCCCGTCGCGGTGGTCGTAGAACTTCACGGTCGCCTCACCGTCGGGGATCCCGGCGACGACGACGTCGCCGGGATTGGCATCGGGTTGCTGGCGGACCACGACGTAGTCTCCGTCGAGGATCCCGGCGCCGATCATCGAGTCCCCGCGCACCCGGAGCATGAACGTGGAACCGGTGCCGGTGAACTGCTCGGGGAGGGCCATCACCTCCTCGACGTTCTCCTGGGCCAGGACCCCGGTCCCGGCGGCGACGTCTCCGATCAATGGAACATGACGGACCGGACCGGCGGCCATGGCCGCCTTGGATGAGGGGTCGTAGCGAACCTGGATGGCCCGAGGCTTGGTCGGGTCCCGCTGCAGGTACCCCTCGCGTTGGAGCACGGCGAGGTGCGTGTGGACGGTGGAGGAGGAGGCCAGCCCGACTGCATCGCCGATCTCCCGCACCGACGGCGGGTAGCCCCTCTCGCGGATGCACTGCCCGATGAACTCGAGTATCTGCTCCCGCTTGCCGCTCAGCGCTTCAGCCATGCCCACCCTCCTCGAACGATCCCCCAGCGGAGAACCCCAGTCGCCTACCGGGTCGGTGGGCGACTGGGACATCGTACACACGTTCCGCGCGGATAGCAAACATGTGTTCGAAAAAACACTTGACACGAACGTATGTTCGTGATTGGATGAGATGATGACGAACAGGTGTTCTCCCAGGGCTTCCGATGCTGAAGTCGCTCGAGGGAAAGGGTGGGAACGGGAGTGGCGATAGCCGAAGTGGACATCAGGGCGGTGCCAGGTCGGCCGGTACTGCGCCTGGTCGGGGCCGTTGGCGCCGGACGTGGCGAGGATGCGCCGCTCGCGGTCGTCGAGGTCGTGCGCGACGTGAGCGAGCGTCGCCGGGAGCGGAGGGCTCGCCGGAGCAGGCGGAACCGGTTTGCAGCGCTCATCGTGGCCTGCGTCGCGGTGCTTCTTCTGGCCTTGCCCGTCGCAGCGTTGGGCGGCAGGCCGGTCGGAGGTACCGGCGCGGTCGTACCGGGCGGAGGGTTCACGTACGTGGTGCAGCCCGGGGACACCTTGTCGAAGATTGCGCAGCACTTCGAGCCCGGCCGAGACCCCAGACCGCTTGCCACCGAGCTCGAGCAGGAGATCGGGTCGGCAGTCGTCGTCCCCGGGGAACGTATCCACGTACCCTGACAGCAGCGGTAACGTCGCTGTGTGCGATGCCCGTGGTGCTCGAGTGAGGACGATCGAGTGGTGGACTCGCGAATGTCTGAGGAGGGTATTGCGATCCGCCGGCGCCGGGAGTGTCTGAGTTGCGGGCGGCGCTTCACGACGTTCGAGCGGATCGAGGAGCAGCCTCTGTGGGTGGTGAAGCGTGCCGGCATACGAGAGCCGTTCGAACGCTCCAAGGTGATCGAAGGAGTTCGGGCGGCGTGCAAGAACCGTCCAGTGTCCCCGGAGGCGATGGAGCAGCTGGCGCAAAGTGTCGAGGAGGACTTGCGGGCGCAGGTGGATGAACCGACCACCGAACAGGTGGGCCTGGCCGTCTTGGATCGGCTGCAAGTGCTGGACCACGTGGCGTATGTCCGGTTTGCGAGCGTGTACAAGGGGTTCGAGGAACCCGGTGATTTCGCCCGTGAAGTCGGGCTTCTCGCCAAGACGGAGCCGAAGCACCGGCGGTGAGCGACATCCGAGGTGGTCGGGAGCTTGGTGAGGTGCTCGGCGACGTTCCGTCCGCGGTCCTTGCGGTCTATGCCCACCCTGATGACGCCGCCATCGCATGTGGGGGAGCGCTCGCCAAGTGGGCGGCGGCAGGGTGTGCGGTGCACCTGATCGTGTGCACCGATGGCGGGAAAGGAACGCTTGACACTTCGCTCACGGGCAACGAGCTGGTGCTGCAGCGATCGGCCGAGCTGGCGGCGTCGGCGTCGGCGATGGGTCTCGCCAGCCATCGTGTCTTGGGAGCACCTGATGGGGAGCTCGAAGAGCGCAGCACGCTGCGAGAGGAGATCGTGGGGGCGGTTCGCGAGATACGGCCCGACGCCGTCGTAGGGCACGATCCCACTGCGGTCTTCTTTGGCCGGGAGTACGTCAACCACCGCGATCACCGTGCTGCGGGCTGGGCGATGCTCGACGCAGTGGCACCTGCGTCGGCCCTGCCGCTGTACTTTCCGCATGCCGGTCCGCCCCATCAGGTTTCCCAGGCATTTCTCACGGGCACCCTTGAACCGGACGTCTGGATCGACATCACGGCGTTCGTGGAGCAAAAGATCGAGGCAGTCGGGTGTCACGGGAGCCAGTTCTCCGATGGGGAGGGAGTCTGGGCGAGAGACGCCGTGCGCCGCCGGGCAGCCGAAGAGGGCCGCCGTGCCGGCGTGGCATTCGCCGAAGGCTTCCGGCTCTTGCATGTCGGGGAGGTCGCCGGATGACCACCACGCGCCTGGCGGGTACGTGTGCCATGGCTGTCCGTGCCAGAGCTCGATCGTGCAGCCGGGTGAGCCGGGATTGACTGCTTCGAACAGCCCTTGGAGCCCGGCCGTGCTCCACGTCGACATGGATGCGTTCTTCGCGTCGGTCGAAGAGCTGGACGAACCGTCCCTGGTGGGACGACCGGTCATCGTCGGTGGCAGCGGGGCCCGCGGCGCGGTGGCTTCGTGCAACTACGAGGCCAGAAGGTTTGGTGTCCGATCGGCCATGCCCTCGGTCCGAGCTCGGAGGCTCTGCCCCGAAGCGGTGTTCATCGCAGGGCGGTAC
The DNA here is from genome assembly GCA_021791615.1 of Actinomycetes bacterium. The sequence continues at coordinate 12,167 of JAJYWG010000183.1, read as the reverse complement.
TCACGCTACGCGGAGGTCAGTGCCAAGCTGCTCGGGGTGCTCGAGTCCTTCACGCCCGTCGTCGAGCCGATCGGCCTGGATGAAGCGTTCTTGGACGTGACCGGGTCGTGGGGGCGCAAAGGTGCGCCCGACGTGACGGGTCACGAGATCCGCCAGCGCGTCGGCGACGAGCTGAGGCTCAAGTGCTCGGTCGGGGTTGGGCGTTCGAAGCTGATCGCGAAGTTGGCATCGAGGGCGGCCAAGCCGAGGGTGGGCGCCGGAATGATGCGAGAAGGAGAAGGGGTGCTCGCCGTGCATCCAGCTGACGAGCTTGCATTCCTGCGCCCGCTGCCCGTGGAGTCCCTATGGGGCGTGGGACCGGCAACGGCGACCGTGCTTCACGGCCTTGGCCTGGTGACCGTGGGCGATCTTGCCCGAGTGCCGGCTCCGGTGCTGACGGCCCGGCTGGGGTCTGCCCAAGGGGCGCGCCTGGCTGCACTGGCGCGTGGGATCGACACGGACCCGGTGATCCCAGGCAGGAGGGCGAAGTCGCTTGGCCACGAAGAGACGTTCGCCGCGGATCTCTACGACTTCGAAGCGCTGAAGCGCGAAGTGGTGAGGATGGCCGACGTGGTGGCGGGGGCGTTGAGATCCTCGGCATCACGCGCACGCACGGTGACGCTGAAGATCAAGCGGTCCGATATGTCCGTGGTGTCCCGATCCCACACGCTGGGAAGAGGGATCGACACTGCCGCTGCGGTAAGGGTGGTGGCGGTCACGCTGCTTCGTACGGTTGATCTGTGCGATGGCGTGCGTCTGCTGGGCATCACGGCTTCGGGCCTGGACCAAGGAGGCAATGGCGAGCAACTCCGGTTCGACGTTCCCGGCATCGACGGGGAGGTCGGTGTCGACACTTCGCGAGCCAGGGGGTCGTCGGAGCATGGACCAAACGAGGAGGAACCCGTAGCAGACATCCAGTGGCGGCGGGCGGTCGAGCTGCAAGAGGACTGGCACAATGTCGCAGCCGCCGTGGATGCCATCCGGGAGCGGTTCGGACGGTCTGCCGTAGGATCGGCCGCCATGGTCGACGCAGGCGGGATCTCCGTTCCAGGTCGTCGTGAGGCCCCCTGGGGACCGGACATCTCGCGGAAATGACGCGCACATGCTGCCGGGAGCCACCGGCACCACTCAGACTGGTCGGCCCCACCAGTGCACCCACCGGCCATGCGGGTGCATGTCGGCGATGCGCCAAGGACCGACGCTGTGACCGCGTGTGTATTCGGTAAGCACCACGGCCGTCGCGCCCTTCGCTTCTTCAGGCCGGGGATCAGGTGACGGTGGCGTCGGGAGACCGGGGCTCTCGTAGGGCTCTTCGGCGTAGAGCCAGGACAGTGACCGCGAAGCGGCGATCTTGGCGACCTGCTCGGCGAGTTGACGCTGGCGCTCCTCGGAGAGGTACGCAGCCACCCAAGTGTGCATGATGCACAGGTGGGTGTCCGCAGGAGCTTCGGAGACGATCGAGCCCAGATCGGCAACGAGGTCGCCGGCGACGACCTTGCGGTCCGGGATGGTCCGGGAGAGGGCGAGCGCGGCATCGAGGCGGATGAAGCGGTCGAGATGCTCGGGCCATTGGCAGGCCAGGAGCCAGAGGGCATCGTCCTCGTCCGCCGGGTTCACCGGAGTGAGGTCGATCCCGGCTCGCCAGGACACCTCGGGGAGCTCGGGCACGAGAGGCGACCGCGATCGGAACCCTGCCTGAAGCCGGACTGCGGATGTCGGGTCGCCGGCGTGGATCAGGCGGCACTCTGCTCCGCCTTCCACCGAGTAGGTGTACGAGTAGCGGTCGAAAAGCAAGTTGAGCCCGGCCGATGCTCCGAGGTCGATGACGGAGAGCGGAACGCTGCAGTGCCGAGCAATTGTCCCAAGAGCGAGGAGCAACCCGGAGCAGCGTCCGATCTCGTTCGTCTGAGTGGACCGAGTGGCCAGCAGATCTTCGATCAAGTCCCGGTGCGTGCGGCAAAATCCGGCGAATTCGCTGTACCAGCCTTCGCGAGAGGGCCGGTGTGAGGATGGCGGCGTCAGCAGTGCCCGTCCTCGTCCGCCTGGACCGTCGCGTCGCCAAGTCGCCACCGTGGGGTACAGGTCCGCCAGGGGGGAGTCAGTGCCGGCAAGGAGGAGGTAGTGAACCGCGGCCAAGAGAAGCGTCGGGCGCCGCTGGGTGGGATGTGCCGCTGCGAGCAGGCCAAGGATCTCGCCGTCGTCGGCAGCTCGATCACAGATCTGTGCGTAGCCGTCCGCACCATCCCGAGCGGCATAACGTCCGAGTGAGCGAAACGATCGCTGGAGCGCCGAAAGGTCTGGGGGCCCTGTACGCGTCTCACGCGCTGCCCGAAGGGACGGTGAACGGGTGCTGCCCGCGCTGCCGGCGGAAAGCGGTGCGTCAGGACTTGCTGTCGCCAGTGCCGGTGTCCTGGGGCATCGTGGTCGTCCACGGATCCCCGGTGATCGGCGGAGGCATCACCGAGATCTGGATCTGCTCCGCGTCACCGTTCGACGAGCCCGTGCTCTCCTCGCTGCGCTCACCGGGTGCGTCGTCTGGATGGGATGGGGGAACGGTGGACGAGGGGACGTCCGATCCGTGGGGTGTACCGCTTGGTGGGTCGATCGTCGCACCAGCAGTGGATACCGGAGCGGGGGGTGGTGGAGGCGGTGGAGGGGGAGGGGGAGGGGGAGGTGGAGGTGGAGCGAATGGCGGGAGGGGGAGCCTGGACGGGAAGTCTCCATGCGCCGGTTCCGACGAAGTCGACGACGGGTTGGGTACCAGAGGTGGCGTCCCGGCCCCGGCCTCGCCGGTAATGCTCGAGATCCCTGAGTCCGTCGCAGCGATCGGAGCGGGTTCGCTATCTGAACTTCGAGATCCGAATGACGCCTGCGCTGGTGCAGGCTCCGGTTCGAGTGCCGCCGCGATGGACACCAACCCAGCCACCAAGAGCTCACGCAAAGTCCGCAAAGTGTCGAGGGGGTGGAGCGACGATCCCTCCACGATCTCGCGGATGGGACGCCCGGCTCCGACAAGGCTCAGGAGCTGCCACTGCTCGGAGCTGATCTGCACCTCGGCGGCCGGCGTGGAGGAGGACATGGTGATCGTCGAAGTGAATGGCAGTTCTTGCACGAGTGAGCGCCACTCCTGCACCTGCGGGCCTAGATCGCTGATCAGCGATGCCAAGGACGTGCGGCTATACGCTTCGGGAGCCTGGTCGGCGACCGTGAAATAGAACCAGCCCTCGTCGATGCAGGCCAGCTCGAAGAGGGTCGAGCCATGCGGGTCGGCGCCCGTGGTGTCGATCAGGTCTCCGTGATCGATCCACACCTTCTTGTCGACGTCGCGTCCGACGACCTGGAGCTCTCCCGAGCGCCCGGTGCGCCCCAGGAGGTCCAGCACGTCGATCAAAGAAAAGCTCGACAACGACCCCACCAGGGCTGCTGCCACTGCCTCGGTTCCGGCCCGGACCTGGCTCATTGAAATCGGACCCCCCTCGTTCCACGGTCCCTGCAAGACCACGTTCCGTGCAGCCTACCCACACCCGCGGGCAGCACGCCAGAGGCGAGCAGCTCTCGCCGAGACAACGGCAGAACGCTGCGGCCGAGTCCGGCCGGCGGATCACGTCACCAGCGATAGTCTCGGCGTCGATGCCCTCCAGGACCCGCCTTGTCCAAGCGGTGGCTGCCGTGCGAGATCGGCTGATCAGCTTGGCCGCTCGTTCTGAAAGGTCTCGGCAGGTGATGGCGCGGGCGGGCGCCGAGTTGAGCCGGGTGGCCATGATCGGTCAAGCGGTCCACGAGGCGAGACGTGCGGATTGGCCCGGAGACGACGACCTCTATGGCGGCGAGTACTTCGGGGTGGACCGAGACCCGTCCGGAGATCGCGGCAATCGATCGGGGTACGCTTGCTATGACCGCGTCTCGTCCAACGCGGACATCGCCGCCTTCATGATCTGGCGGAACTTCCGGCCCTTCAGGGCTCTCGACGTGGGGTGTGCCAAGGGCTACCTGGTCGAAGCCCTACGTGAACGAGGGATCGACGCGTTTGGCTGTGACGTGAGCCGCTTTGCAGTCGAGCACGCTGCACCTGGAGCGCTCGGTTATGTCCGAAGGGGCGACCTGATCCGTGGCCTGCCCTACGACGACGAAGAGTTCGATCTGCTCACTGCCCTGGAGGTTCTCGAGCACATCACACCATCCCAGGTACCCCTCGCCTTGAGGGAGCTGCGGCGGGTGTGCCGGGGTGTCATCTGCGCCACGATCCCGTCCTTCGGGCGCAACGCATCAGGTCCAGACGGTCACTTCGTAGGAAAAGTGCGTCCAGAAAGACTGGACTACTACCGGCAACTGGGAGACGAGGCCAGTGGTCCGGTGCCGCTGGAGGATCTGGCTGTCGATGCCGCGGGGCGTCCGATCGAGGGACATCTCACCATTGCATCGTTCGACTGGTGGACGGCGCGCTTCGCCGAGGCCGGCTTCGATCGCCGGGCCGATGTGGAGCGCCGGCTGTATGCCGACATCGAGCCGCTGGGCCTGGCGGAGCTCTGGAACCTCTACGTCTTCAGTGTGCCGGACGCGTCGGGCGAGATTATTCACCGTCGGGAACCGGAGAAGACTTTGCGTGAGCTCGGTCTCGTCCATCCCCTGGCCGAGCACGCGGCGAAGATTGCCAGAGAAGCGGTTCACGGAATCGGGGAGGCGCAATAGTGAGTGACGGTTATTTTGACGACTTCTCCCACCTGCGCTTCGAGCGGCGTGGCGAGGGCGTCCTGCTGGTGACCATCGACCGCCCTGAGGTCCTGAACGCCGCCAATGTGCGACTGCACAGGGAGCTCTCACAGGTCTGGAGCGCCGTCGATGCCGATGAGGACGTGGCCGTGTCGGTCGTGACCGGGGCGGGAAGGGCGTTCAGTGCTGGCGGGGACTTGGCGATGATCGACTCCATGACCAACGGGTACGACGCGACGCTGGAGCAATGGCGGGATGCCGGGGCCATTGTCGACGCCATGCTTGCGACCGTGAAGCCGATCGTCGCGGCGGTGCACGGCGTCGCCGTTGGAGCCGGCCTTGCCGTGGCGCTCTTGGCGGACGTGAGCGTGGTCGGTGAGTCGACGCGACTGTCGGACGGCCACGCCCGGCTCGGCGTGGCCGCTGGGGATCACGCGGCTGCGATCTGGCCGTTGCTCTGTGGGATGGCCAAGGCCAAGTACTACCTCCTTACGGCCGATTTCATCGGGGGACCCGAAGCCGAGCGGATCGGCTTGGTGACCAGATGCGTTCCCGACGATCAAGTGCTCGACAACGCACTGGAGGTGGCGTCACGACTGGCAGGCGGCAGCGTGACGGCCGTCCAGTGGACCAAGCGGGTCCTCAACCAGTGGCTTCGTCAGAGCACTCCGATCTTCGGGGAGTCCCTGGCACTTGAGATGCTTGGGTTTCTCGGGCCCGACGCCCAAGAAGGCGTCGCCGCCATCCGCGAGCATCGTGCGCCCGAATTCCCGTCCGCAGCCCGGTTCCGAGAGCAGCGTTCCGCAGAATAGGCGCCTGGAGGCCGGAGCGCCGAGAGCACAAGACCCTTTGACCCGCTGGAGTCCGGTCACGGGGTCCGGTCGATGGCCCGGACAACCTCCGGAAGATGTCCGGGAGCGAGCCCTCGGAACGTTACGGGCGGGTCGCCCATGGGTCCTGTGCTCGAGCCAACCAGGCCGGTCCCGAAGGGTGCTCCCTGCCGGCGCCATGCACCGACTGGGAAGTCTCGGATCTCGCGGTCCATGTCGTCGTGATGCCACTTGCCAGTCCCATGGGACCACCCCGTTGCCAGCAACATGGGACCACCCCGCGGCCACGAAGAAGGGCATGGGGGCCGGGCCTTCCGGCACACTGTGCCCGACGCTGCGTCGGAGGTGGTCAGGCCCCAGAGCAGCGACAAGATGGCATGGCAACCTGACCGGTCGTGATCTCGACCGTGGCGAAGCTCACGTGTGCGATGGTCACTGCACGGTGACGAGCGTGCCGATAGGCGTCATCGGCCAGACGACGGCCGCGTTGGCGAAGGGCATCTCCACGCAGCCGAGACTCTGCGGAAACCCGTAGCTGGCCCGTATGAAGCCGTGCAAGGCGTCACCGCCGTTGAAATAGCTGACCCAGGGTATTCCAGGATCTGTGTAGTGCGATCCTGTCGGGTTCGTCCCGCTCATCGTCGTCACCTGGTAGCGGAGGTAGACCGTGAAGGTTCCTGTGGCCGTCGGTGTCGTCGGGATCCCGGTGTTCACCAAAGTCGTGTAGGCGACGGCGCCATTCTGGTAAACGGTTGCGGTTTCGGGGAGTGTCTTGCTCACCAGGACGTAGCCATAGGGCTGGGGATCGGCGCTGCCGGCCGCAGCGGCCTGAAGCAGGGCCGCCCAGGTCTGGGGACCGGCCACCCCTGTAGTGGAGAGGCCGTGGACTGTCTCGAACCGCATGACCGCGCCCTTGGTGATGACCCCGAATGTGCCCGGCGTCCACAAGGACGTGAGGGAGGCCGGCTGATTGGGCCAGCGCCAGGAGAAGGTGCCGGCCTGGGGGTCTGCCTCCTCTTGGGGTGACACCGGTGTCGGTGCAGGGGTGAACGTGAGGGGCATGTAGCCGAGCTCGGCAAGGAGTTGCTGGAGTCGAAGGGTCGACCCTTGGGCCACGCTGAAGTGCACCGTCACCGACGAGGGCATGTGCTGGCCTGTCGATCCAAAGACGCCAGTCGCGCCTCCAGGGACGGTGAGGGTCTCGGAGGAGCCGGGTACGAACGGTCCGGCGGCAGTGAATTGCAGGTCGTCGGCGGAAAGCGACGACCAGGTGCCTCCGATCGCCGGCGACCAGGTCGGCATCGGGCTGTTCGCCGCGAGCGGCGTCGAAAAGTCGACGCTCACGCTGGTGCCGGGGGCGACATTGGTGGCACCGGTGACCGGCGTGGTCCCGATGACGGCAAGCGGCGTGACGGCCGGAGGCGGGGAAGCCGATGCAGTGGGGGTATGACCAGGTTGCTTCAAGAGCAGCACGGCTCCGGTGGCAGCCAAGAGAAGGGCCAGGGCGAGGGCGGCGTACAGCCACCACATCCCTCGGCGGCTTGGCGCCTCGGCAGGCGACGGCGATTCGGTCATGTCCCTGGCGCTCTCCTCCGGCATTGGCATCGCAATGCTAGCAGTCGGGAAGGTGCCTCAGACGTCGACCTCCATGGGGTCACTCGGGATACTCTCAGCTCGATTCGAGAGCGATAGCGTCGCTGACGGCCTGCCGGACCGCTTCAATGGCAGAAAGCTCAGAGAGCTTTCGACCCGCGGCGTCTCGGACGTAAAAGGCGTCCACCACTGCATCGCCCACGGTGGAGACTCGGGCCGACACGACGTCCAGTCCGCAATCGAAGAGAGCGCGGGTCACTCGGCGAAGGAGCCCCAGTTCGTCGGGAGCCCGGATCTCGATGACCGTCGAGGTCGCCGAGGCATCGTCGTCGACCATGACTGCCGGTTCGATCGGGTGTGCATTCGACACCCGACGGCTCCCGGCGTAGGCGCTGGCCTTGGCTTGAAGGCGCTCGTCGAGGGCTAATTCCCCGGAGAGCACGGCATCCAAGTCTTCCTCGAAACGGGAGAGATCGGGCCAGCGGCGCTCCCCGCTCTCGACGGAGAACAGCTCGACGGCCGCTCCCTCCTCTCCGGCCGCGTCGGCGCTGCGGACGTCGAGACCGTGAAGTGCGAGGAGCCCGGCGACCGATGCCAGGATCCCCGGCCGGTCCGGCGCGGCAATCACCACCCGGGGAGGATCGAAGAGGACGACGGGCCGGTGTTGGCGGCGTGCCGTTGTCATGAGCACCCGGAGATCCTCGGTGATCCAACCATCGACCGCCGCGGTGGGAGGAAGTGCGTTCGCGGGAGCGGCCAGGCGACGCGACACGCGCTGAACGAGGTCAGCCACGAGACCTGCTTTCCACGGCCCCCAGGCCGATGGACCGGTCGCCAGGCTGTCTGCTTCGGTGAGTGCGGCGAGCCTGGCGAGGGTCGCGACGTCACCAACGGCTTGCGCAACTTTCTCGATGGTGGTCGGGTCGTCCAGGTCTCGTCGGGTCGCAGTGTCGGGGAGGAGCAAGTGCAATCGGCACATGTCAACCAGCGCAGTGACATCCTCAGCGGAAAAGCCCATTCGCCGGGCGATCCTGTCGATCATGGCCATCCCGGCGACGGTGTGGTCACCGGGAGAACCTTTGCCGATGTCGTGGAGGAGGGCTCCGACGAGCAGGAGGTCCGGTCGATCGACCTTGCCAGTCAGCGCCGCAGCGTTGGCAGCTGCTTCGAGGAGGTGGCGATCGACGGTGAAGCGGTGGTAGGCGTTTCGTTGCGGTTTGTTCCGCACCCCCTGCCATTCGGGCAGGATCCGGACGAGCAGGCCGTAGTGGTCCAGGCTCTCCAGCGCTTCGACTGCCGGACGACCTGCCGAAAGCGCTCGGACCAGTTCCTGACGTGCCGCGGCCGGCCATGGATCGGGGAGTGGGGGCATCCGCTCGACCAGGCGATGGAGCGTCGGGCGAGCGATCGGCAGGCTTCGCCGTGCCGCCGCCGCTGCCAAGCGAAGTGCCAGCGTAGGGTCAATGGCGGCTGGAGCGGTCGGCGTGAGCGCCACCTCTCCTCCGACGACGGTGATTCCATGTGCCGTCTCGTTGTCGTCCAATGCCGGCGATGGCGGTTCCCCGGTGTCCTCTGGCCCTTTCCTGCGGGCACCGATGCGGAACCTCCGAGGCGCAACGGGGTGCCAGAACCGCCGCCGCCGCCAGGCCTCGTCGCTCACCCAGGCGATGCTGCGCCCGGCTTCGGCCACCGATGACATCAACGTGTCGGCATCGGGGAACGCCAGCGCGCTCGCGATCTGGTCCTGCTCTTGAAGCAGGAGGCGGTCGAGCTCGCGATCGGCGTGGCGGTGGAGCTCGACCCGGGCACGGGTCAAGACCTCAGCGGCCGGGCTTAGTGCCGAGAGGTCGACGTAGTCAGAGAGGAGCGGTGCTGAGAGGGCGAGGGCTCTCAGCACGTTGACGTCCCGCAGACCCCCGTGGCTCTCTTTGAGGTCGGGCTCGAGCAGGAACGCGACGTCTCCCTGGACGTGATGGCGCAGCGCGACCTGCTGTTCGAGCTCCGGCAGCCAGCGGCCTCCGAGCTGCGAGCGCCACGTCGACGTGAACCGGGCGAGAAGCGGGCCGCTCACCTCCGGATCGCCCCAGATGAGCCGGGCATCGAGCAAACCGAGGGCAACGCGAAGATCACTCGAGGCGGCGGTGAGGACTTCTCCCGGCCGCCGGACACTGTGGTCGAGACGGACGCCCTGGTCCCAGACCGGATACCAGATGGCGTCGGCCACGGTTGCGATGTTGCGGCGACCTTCGTGCACGAGCACCACGTCGAGGTCGCTGTAGGGACAGAGCTCGGCCCGGCCGTACCCCCCGACGGCAATGAGGGCCAGCCCCCGGTGGTCGGTGCCGATGGCAGAGAGCGCCAGGTCGGAGAGCCAGGCGTCGGCTTCGGCGGCGTATGCCCGGCAGAAATCATGCCCGTAGAGGTCGGTACGTTCCAGAAGGGCGTGACGACGCTCCCGGAGTGATGCCCCTTCCATGCTCGGCGAACGTAGCATCGGGGGTGTGGCGCCGGAACGGTGACCGAGAGAGCCAGGAGATCCAAATGGCACGAGAGGTGGAGAAGCGGGGCGGCGGGGGTTTGAAGCTGGCGGACGGTGCGCTGCTCGTGGTGGTCGGGGTGGTCGGCGTGCTGATCGCTTTCTGGTTGATGGGAACGATCGCAGGCCTGCTCTGGGGTCTGGTGAAGATCGTGATCCTGCTCGTGGTGATCGGGGGCGTGGTGTCGCTGCTCGTGGGGCGCAGGCGACGGGGAGCGTGAAGCTGGTCGCGCCGAGGCGGTAACGGGCCTGTCAGCTCGAGCACGGCCCCATCGGGGTTGTGCAAGCCGCCGGGCCGATGTCAGGGAGCACCGAGGCGGCCGGGCGGAGCCTCGGCTGCTACCCGGCCGAGCTCCCGACCAAGTCTCCAAAGAGCTCCAAATGCTCACGCACCATCCGCTCCGAGGAGAAGTACCCCTCGACGGAGGACCGGCACGATGAGCGATCGATGCGTCCGACGTCGGCCAATGCCGCGGCCATCTCGATCTCGTCTGCGCACAGGAACCCGGTCGTCCCGTGGTCGACGACTTCAGGTGCGGCACCTTCGGAGAAGGCCAGCACCGGAGTCCCGCAGGCCATCGCTTCGAGCATCACCAATCCGAATGGCTCGTTCCACCTGATCGGGAACAGCAGAGCCCTGGCGTGGGACAGGAGCTCGAGCTTGCGGAGGTGGGGCACCTCGCCCAGGTAGACGGCGTCTGGGCCCAGGAGGGGTTCGACCATCTCGGTGAAGTAGCTCACCTCCCACGGCTCGCGCATCTTGGCGGCGACGAGGATGCGCAGGCCCGCTCGTCGGGCCGCCTCGATGGCGCGGTGCGCCCCCTTGTCGGGCGCCATGCGGCCGAGGAAGACGCAGTATGTCCCGTCCTCATCGCCGGCGCCTGCGCCGAACGGGAACAAGCGGGCGTCGATACCATGGTGGATCGTACGAGCAACCGGCACGTCCGGTGCCGCCTGGTGCTGGGCTCGCGAGATGCAGACGATCGACACCTTGTTCCCCAGTGCCCGGTAGATGTCCACCAACTCTGTGTTGAAGGGACCGTGGACAGTGGTCACGACGGGAGCAGCTTGCCCGGCCGCAAGCACCCCGGTCGGTCGGAGGTCGGCAGACACGTCCGAAGTGCTGGGTGTGCTTCCCTCAACTGTGGCGGTGGGGTGTGTGGCGGTCCGGTGTGTGGCGGTCCGGTGTGTGGCGGTGGCGCTCGTCGAGCCGCCTACTCTCCTGGCTGGAGTGTGAGAGGTGTCTCGGGAGCGTGCCGCCGCAAGGAGCGGGCCGGCGACGGTGTGGTCGTGGATGATGTCGCAGTCGCCCAAGGCCTCGTAGGCGGCGATCACGTGTCGAAGCTCCGGTACCGCCATCCCGATCCGCATTCCCTCGGCTTCGCGAAGCACCCAACGTCGGGGCACAGGGCAGGTGGAGTCCCGGGTCGTGAACAAGGTGACACGGTGCCCTGCGGCCTGGAAGCCCCGTGCCAGCTCGTCCACGACGAGCTCGATGCCTCCGTACAGGGGCGGGGGAACAGGGGTCCAAGGGGGTGCGATGACGCCGATGTGCATTGCCTGGCATTCAAGCATCTCCAGCGGGGCGCGCGTTCGAGTCCTGTTGCCTCACGTCAAATCCTCCGGGAAGCTTGATTCGTTGCCTCAGGGAAAACCTCCGGATGAAGGCTCTTGTTGAAGGCCCTGTTCACCGGTGGCTTGACCGGTGCAGGGGCCTTGCTCAGGGCCAGCCTTTCGATTCGCTCGGTCAGCTCGCGGATCGTGCGGTAGAGGTCGCCGGGTCCGATGGTGACCATGATCGCCTCCATGGCGTGCTGCGAGACGCTCGAGAGCACTGGGTGGGCGCTGGCGTGCTCGTAGGGGGTGGCCGCTTGGCCGTTCGTGGCGATTGGAGGCCTTGGCGCCGTGGCGGACCTTGGCGACGAGCTTTTGTTGGGCCAAGCGGTAGTTGGTGTAGACCCGGTCGAGCTCCCAGATCTCGTTGAGCAAGCAGAGCTCGGCCCCGGTGTCGAAGCGTAGATGGCCGACGAGCTCGCGGACATGGGTCCAATTCTTCTGCTCGACGTGGGACCTGTCGTTCTTGTTGCCCGGGCGCGAGCGGGTGAAGGTGATCTTGTGCGCCACGCACCAGGCCAAGAGGTGCGCGTCGATGAATTCGGAGCCGTTGTCCGAATCGATGCCGAGGATCGGGAAGGGGAACTGGGCCACGACGTACTCGATGGCCTCGAAGACCCAGATGGCCGCCTTGTTCTTCACGCTGCGGTCGACGGTCCATCCCGTGGCGATGTCGGTCACGGTGAGGGTGAAGCAGAACTCGCGGGTCGAGTTGCCCCCTCCGTGGCCGACCAGGTCGATTTCGACGAACCGTTCCCCGAACTATCAGCGAATATCTCACTGACCTTGAGGCCCGTCTCCGGGCCTCTCGGGCGGCTGGTATTCCAGCCGTGCCACTGTCACGG
>JAJYWG010000083.1 GCA_021791615.1 Actinomycetes bacterium | reverse complement strand
CCATTGCGCTCAACAAGCCGATCGTGGGCATGGCTGCGACGCCCACAGGCGCGGGCTACTGGCTGGTGGCCTCCGACGGGGGGATCTTCAGCTTCGGGGCAGCGCGCTTCTACGGGTCCACCGGCTCCATGACGCTCAACAAGCCGATCGTGGGCATGGCGCCGGTCGCGGGTCCGACCACCTCTGGGTGACGGCCGCCTGGCCGGCGGCACGAGGACCAACGGTGGCGCGGCACGAGGCCCAACGGTGGCACGGAGCCGACCGCAGCGGAGATGCGCGCCGGTCCTGGCCTTGGCCGCGGCTCACCCGGCGGGGGTGGAGGTCGAGGAGGCCGGCGACGAAGGGGTCGTCGTGCCGCCCGTCGATGTCGGTCCTTGGAGCACGGTCACGTTTGACACCTTCCATCCGGACACCGTGTCGGACAGATCGAGGACGATGCGGAGCACGTCCGATTGGGGAGCGCTGATCTTGTTGTTGGCGTAGAGCTGGTCGACCACTGCGTACGACGATGCCTGGTTGCCCGAGACGCTCTCGATGTACAAGCTCCTGATCTGTCCCCGGGAGGACGCCAGCGCGTCTTCGAGCTCCTGGCGGATCGCCGAGTTGAAGAACGTGCGGGCCTGCCCGGCAAAGCTGCCGGTCGCCATGCCGGTGATCGCAGCGAAATCAGCGTCGACGGTCTTGGCGTCGAAGTTGGTGAGGTCGGTGAGGAACCGCTGCGACGTCGTGCGCACAGCTGCCGCCGCCTGCGCACTGGCGTTCTGGCCCGACCACGCCAGTCCGAAACCGATGGTGCCGGCCACACCCAGGACGGCGACGACCGACACCACGGCGAACGCCCGCGTGAGCCGGCGCTGCCCGCGCCCCCGTGCCCCGGAGCGAGGTCCCTGGTGCGGAAGCGGCGTGGGCTCCGTGCCCTCGTGCTCCGCTCCCTCTGGCTCCGTGCCCTCGTGCTCCGTGCCCTCGTGCTCCGGCTCCTCGTCGACTTCGACCCCGTCGGCAACGTCCTCCGCATCGGACGGGTCGTCGAGCTCGACCTCTTCGACGCTCGCCCGCCCGGACGGGCCCTCGGCTTCGGCCTCAGGACCCCCCACCACTTTCACGCCACCTCGCATCGCTCCCCTCCTTCTCCTCGTCGCCTTCATGCCCGGTAGAAACTTCGGTCCCGTGAGCGTCCGGCGTTCCGTCTCCATCACTGAGAACGGCTGAGCGGCTCCGACCTCACGGTCGGATCGGTGAACGCCTCACGCCCGGCCTGCCGGCGAAAGCCGGATCGGCACGCGGGCAGCGCACGCAACGGCATGGCAGAACGGTGCGGTGCGGGGCGGTGTGGTGCGGGGTCAGCCCCGGCGCCGGGTCCGACGGCGGGAAGGGCGAGCGCCCCAGGCCAGGGCCAACGCCGGCACGAGGAGCGCCCCCAGCAGGATCGGGCCAAGCGGGTCACCACCCGGGGTGGGGCCCCGATAGGCGGCGTCCTCGGTCGACACCGGTGTGTCCCCGTCTCCCGCTCCTCGCACTTGGGACTCCGATGCCGGAGCCGGGCTGAGGCTCCCGCCTGCTGCCGGGGTGAACCCAGCCTGGGTGGCCGGCCCCACACCCTGGCCGAGCTCCGTGCTGCACCCGGCGCCAGGCTTCACCGGCGGCAGACCCTGCTGCGCCGGGTACGCAACTCCCGCCGGCGTCGCCGGTGGGATGAGCAGGCGAGTCCGGAGGAAGTACTGGTCGGGATTGGCGGGCGCCCCATCCGAGAGTGCCTTGGCCTCGCCCTGCACCGTCACCGCGCTCACCGCTCCAAAGAAGTACTGGTTGGTGGCGAGCGTCTGGGAGAGGTGGCCCAAGTTGGCGGGTTGAGCGAGGTTTGTCGAGATCTGGGCAACGTCGTGGAACAGGCAGGCGAGATCCGGGGCCTGGTTCGTGACGAGGCTCCCGAGGAGCCCGGTGGCCTGCGATCCCTGCTGGAGAAGCGTCGTGACGTCGCCCTTCTGGTGTGCGAGGACCTCGAGCAGCGATTCGGTGTTGACGAGTGACTGGCGCAACGCCGGCCCGACAGCGCTCACTGCGTCGAGGACCGGGGGTGCGTTGGCCAGCAATGCGTTGAACTGGGTCTGGTACTGGAGGAACTCCTGGGAGAACGTGGTCCCGGCCGACACGATGGTCCGCAGGTCCCCCGCTCGGTTCTGGAGGGCGGTGGCGAGGTCAGCGAGCAACGCGTTCAGATTGCCGCTGGGGATGGCGTCGAGCAGCCGGGTGGCGGAGGCTACGACTTGTCCCACATCGGCCGGCACGCTGTCGGGGGCCACCGGGATGACCGCGTTGTCCCGGAGCGGAGGATCGCTCCGACCGGAACGGGGAGTGAGCTCCACGACCTGCTCCCCGAGATCGTTGGCGATGTCGATCCCAGCCACCACGTTGCTTGGGATGCTCACGCCGTGGTCGATGCTCATGTCCACCCGGGCCCCGCCGTGGACGAGCTGCACCGAGCTCACCGTGCCGACGTCCACCCCGTTGAGCTCGACCGAGAAGTTGTCGAACAGCCCCGACGCGTTCGGGAACACTGCCGACACGTGGAGGGACGACGCGAGCGGGTTCCCGAGGAGGTCCACCACGCCATAAGCGATCAGCGCCACGGTGACGACCAGAAAGGCCAGCAGGTTGAGCACCAGTCGGCTGGTCTTCATCCTGCCCCACCTCCGCCGTTGCTCGCCGAGCTCGACCCGTGCGGTGTGCACGTGAAGGCCGGAGCTGTGCTCGACCCGCCGCCTGGGATGCCGCAGACGATGATGTTCTCGAACACCTGGAGGTAGTCGTTGCGGGCCGCCTCAGACAGCACCGCGTCGTGCTGGGGTAGGTAGGTGAGGAGCCCCGCGAGGTCCTGCTGGTTCTGCGCGAGCTGGCCGGTCACCGCTGCGAGGGCCCGGAGCTGGTCGGTGATCTGCGGGGAGTAGGTGGAGATGATGCTGCTCCCCTGGGACGAGACCGCGTCCAGTGACTGGAGGAGGCTCTCGAACTTCCCTGACTCCTGCGCCAGGATCGAGACCGTCTGAGACAGGTTGGCGATGGCCTGCGAATCGGGCCCCGATGTCGGGGCCAAGCTGGATCCCAACTGGTCCAAGCTGTTGACGACGGTCTTGATCTGTGTGGTCTGCGACGCGTACCCCGCCGCGACCGTGGAGAAGTCGTTCAGGAGCTGGCGCAGCGACGCGGCCTGGCCGGTGAAACCCTGACCTCCAGCTTCGATGATGTCCGCCAGTTGCGAGGTCGAGACGGAGCCGAACACCTCGGCACCCGCCGAGACGAGCTGCTCCACTGTCGGCACCACTGTGGTCCGCTGGATGACAGCGTCGTCGGTGAGCGGTGGGCCGGCCCGGCGTGGCGGTGCCAGCTCGATGAAGCGCTCGCCGAGGATGGTGGTCCGTTCCAACTTCGCAGTCACGTTGTCGGGCACCTTGATGCCTGGGTCGATGACCATCGTCACCTTGGCCTCGTCGCCGTCGAGCGCGATGGCGCTGACGTGACCGACAGGGACGTCTGCCATCTGCACCTGGGCTCCTGTCACCAGGTTGCCTACGTCGGAGAAGACGGCGCTCACCGTGACAGATCCCGATCCACCGCTCGACCCGCAGCCGGACAGCACCACGGCGAGGGAGACCACGGCCAAGAGGCACACCGCCCGGCCGGCCACCCTGCGCCGCCCTGCCACCCTGCTCCCGAGCGCGCTCATCGCCGCCCTCGCCGCTCTCTCGTGCGCTTGGCCGGATCACGCCGGCCTTCGCGCTGTCCCCTCGACGTCGTACGAGTGCGCGCCGGCCGCCGCGCGCTGGGGCGCCGCCGCGTCGATGCCACGCGCCTGTGTGCGTGGCCGGGCGAAGCACCGGGTGCTGTCGCCGGGAGTGGCGGGAGCTCGGCTTCGGCCGGGGTGCTGAGGAGTGTGGTGGGATCGCTTGCACCGCTTCCGGCAGGAAGCTTGGACCGATAGGAGAGCAGGCCGCCGAGACCGGACGACCCCGAGGACCCCGACGAGCCCGAGGAGCCCGAGGAGCCCGACGAGCACGTGACGATCGAACCGAGTAGGCCACCCAGGCACGGCGTCGAGGTGGAACCGCTACTCCCGGTTCCCGTGCCGGTGCTCGACCTCGAAGCCGAGCCCCCCGAGGACGCCGGTGCCGGTGCGCTGGTCGGCGTGCTCGACGGCGTGCTCGCCGGTGCGCTCGCCGCGGGGATGCCCGGGATCTGGGACAGGCCCTGCTGGAACAAGGAGGCAGGGCTGGGCGGGGACGAGGGGACCTTTCCATTCTGGATGTCTGTGAGGATGCTCGGGATCTGGTTCAAGAGCGGGTCAAAGAATCCCGAGTCGGGGTTCCCGCATGTGGCGAGGGTATGGAGCTCGCTGGGTGACAGCCCCGCCGAGTGATTGGCGGCGATCCTGCGGCACACACCGGCCAGGCGGTCCCGGACCAGCCCGACCACGTAAGCCCCGGTGACGCCGGTCGGCGTCTGGAGGTTCAAGTTCAGCCACTCGTGTGTCGGTGTGTAGGCCCGTTGGGCTGCAGCAAAGAGAGCCGTGGCCGATGTGAGCGTCTGGTCGATCGAGCTCAAGTTGCGGTCGAGCGTGCGTCCCACCGTCGTCACCGTGCCCACGTCCTGCTCCAGCGAGCTCAGGTTGGGAGTGAGGAGCTGGACCACCTCGGTGCTGGCCGAAGAGAGCTGCGAGATCGCCGCTGTGAGCTCGGGGCTGTGCTGGGCGATCACCCCTGAGACGGTGTCGTAGTCGGTGATGAGCTGGCTGATCTCGGAGGTCCGAGAGTCGAGACTGCCGGTGAGCTCGGCCAGGGTGCCGCTGAGCTGGCCCAGACCGTCCTCCTTGTCGGCGAGCAGCTTGATGGTGCCGGCCGCGCCGGCAATGAGCTTGTTGAGGCCTTGGGCCTGGCCGTCGAGGTCCTGGGCCAAGTTCGTGACCAAGGCACCGACTGCGTGAGGGTTGATCGCGCTCAGCGTCTTCTGCAGCGACTTGAGCACCTCGTTGGTGGACACCGGCACCGACGTCCTGGACTCGGGGATCGTTGCACCTGACCTCAGGACGGCACCTCCGGTGTACCCAGGCGCCAGCTCGATGTCCGGTGTCCCGAGCAATTCCGGGGCCACGAGGGAGGCCGAGGCCGACGCGGGGATGGGGCGACCGCGATCCACTGCCATGGCGACCTTCACCTCCCGGCCGGTATCGCGCACCGCCGTCACCGTGCCGACCTTCACCCCCAGCACCTCGACAGCGGCTCCCGGGTACAGCCCTGGCGCCTCGGAGAACACGGCGGACAGCGGATAGGTGGAGACCGAGGAAGTCGCGGCCACCCCCACGACGGTGCCGCCGATCACGACGGCACCGGCGAGCACCCACCGCCCCCACCGGGTCAGCCGGCGCCAGCGCGCTCCCATCACTTCACCCCTCCGGCAAGCGGCGAGAGGAGCTCCGACAGGCCGCTCAGCCCTGAGTCGGGGGCATTGGATGCGACTGACGAAGGGCCGCCAGCAGCCGGCGACGTCCCCGAGGCGCTCGAGGTCCCCGAGGTTCCCGGCGAGGCTGTGGGATCCGTCGCCGGGCTCGGGCTGAGGTTCGACGGTGTGGAGCCCGGCAGCGGTCCGGTCTGCTCGTTGCACGCGAGCGGTGTCGGGCCGAGGATCTCGTCGAGCGCCTGATCGAGCGCGCCGCACGGTGCGAGGACGCCGTAGGCCCCGGCCGACGTCACGAGGTTGTCGTAGATGTTCGCCCAGGAGTTCGGGGTGTCCTGGGGTCCGGAGTACCCCACCGAGGCGAACCCCTTGACCGCCGCGCTCAGGTACGACACGGCTTGGGCCAAGTCGTCCTGGTGCTGCCCGACCACGCCCAGGGTGGTGTGGAGGTGTGTGAGGAGCTGATCGAGCTGGGGCTTCTCCTGGCCGACGAGGCTGTTGGTCTGGGTGGCCGCAGCGTCGATGTTGTCGATGAGACTGGCCAGGTCCGTGCTGTGGGAGGCCAAGCCTGTGACCACCGTGTTGAGCTGGTCGATCACCGAGGCGAGCTGGCTGTCCCGGGAGGCGAGCGCCGTCGAGAGGGTGTTCGCCGAGTCGATGAGCTGGCTCACCGCTCCGCTCCGATCGCTGATCGTGGTGGTGAGCTTGCCCAGGCCTTGGATGATCTGCTCGACCTGCTGCTGCTTGCCCTGGGTGATGGCCGCCAGCGACTCGATGACGCCGTTCAGCGCTTGGGCGTTGGTCTGCTGGAGCAGCTTCCCTGCGGTGTTCTGGAGTTGGTAGAACTCGGTGGGGACCGAGGTGTCGGTGAGAACTGCTCCGGTCTTGAGCGGTGACGACCAGCCGCTCTCGGGATCGAGAGTGAGGTCGACCACGCCGAGGAGGGTCTCGACCTTGATTGCCGCAGCGGTGTGCCGTGGCAGCACGACGCCATGGTCGATCGACATCGTGACATCGACGGCGTTGCCGTCGATGGTCACCGACTGCACGCTCCCGACCGGGACCCCGGCCACGAGCACTTGCGTGCCTTTGGACACGCCGGCCGCGTCGGGGAACCGGGCGGTCACCGTGTAGCCCGACGAGAAGACACTTCGGTTGAGGAAGATCACGGCGAGGATGACGACGGCCATCACCGCCAGGATCACTGCACCGATGGTCTTGGGGCTGCGCTCGGTGAACGCCCTCATCCCGCACCCCCTACGGCACGCAGGATGGTGCTGATGCTCCCGCCTGGGGCCGACCCCGGTGTGCCGGCGCCCGTTGCGCTCGCCCCTGCGGCGGAGGTCCCGGGGAGCGAGGGCGCCGACAGGGGAGGCCCTCCTCCCGGCCCCGATCCGGCAGGAGCTGTGAGCGGCTCGTAGTAGGAGCAGCTCGTCTGGTTCGCCAGACAGGTGTAGATGGTCTGGACCTGGAACCACTGCCCGTACGACGAGATCTCGGCGTAGGGGGCCAGCCCCGACCCGAGCGTCGACAGCGTCTGGGCGAGCTGCTGGCGGTGGCTGGCGATCGTCTGGGTGACCGTCTCGAGGCTGGAGATGCTCGAGTCGATTGTGCTCCGGTCCTGCCCGATGAGGTTCGCCAGGTCGCCGGTGACTTGCGAGAGGTTCACCACGACCTGGTCCAGGAGGTCGTTGCGTGAGGCGAGGGACTGGGAGACGGTCTGGAGGTTGCTCACGAGCGAGGACACGTCACTGCTGCGCGAGGCGATCGCGGTGAGCACCTGGTCCAAGCTGTCGATGACGGCACCGACTTGGGTGTCGAGTGCGCCGACCGTCTGGGAGATCGTGGCCCCGTTGTTGATGAGCTGGTTGATCTCGGCAGTGTCGCCTTCGAGCGCGCCTGAGACGTTCTCTACGAACGCGTTGGCCTCGCTCGGGTTGATGGCCGAGAGGAACGGGCCGATCGAGTTCAAGAACGCGTCGACGCTGGCGTCCGAGACGTCGTGGCTCAAAGGGATCGTGGCTCCGGGCTTGAGCATCGGGCCTTGAGTGGCGGGGTACAGGTAGATCTGCTTCTGGCCGAGGACGTTCAGCCAGCGAAGGCCGACGTCGGTCCCCTGGCGCAGCGACACGTCGACGTTCACGCTCATCGAGACCAGGGCATGTGTCCGCTGGAGGGTGATCGACCCCACCTGGCCGACTTCCACGCCGGCGATGTCCACCTGGTCGCCCGACGTCAGGCCCGTCACGTCTGCGAGCTGCGCGTAGTACGTCCGGCGTGACGAGAAGAGCGAGATGTTCCCGATCTTCACCGCCAGGCCGACGAGCAGGACGAGGCACAGCGCGGCAAAGAGGGCGAATTTCACGGCGTTCTTGGGCAGGCGGTGCGAGATGTGCCGGGGTGAGAAGTGCCGGAGCGACATCACGACCCACCTCCGAGGAGGGACTTCACGTAGCTGCCGATCGACTTGCCCGAGGAGGACGACGGGCGCCCGATGATGCCGTAGATCTGGTTGGCCAGTGTCTGAGCCGTGCCGGCGATGCTTTGGGTTGGCGTCGAGGTGCTGCCCGAAGGTGCAACGGCGGCAGAGGTCGGCGTGGCCGCCGGCGTGGCTGTTCCCGCAACGCTCGATGTCTTCTGGGCGGCGTCGAAGGCGGCGAGCTGGCTCTGGCAGTCGAACGGGGTGCCGGCACCTGCCAGCGCCTGCTGGAGGGGCTCGAGGAATGCCATGTTCGGGTCCGGAGGCGCCAGGAGGTCGCACACCAAGGAGTTCACGTCGCCGAAGAGGATGAACGAGTTGAAGTAGGCGAACTTGCTCCCATTCGCCAGGGTGGCCGAGCCACCGCCCTTGGACACCTTGTACGCGTACTCGTACGCACCCCGGATCACTTGGCCGATCTCGGCCTGCTGGGTCGTGAGCACCTGGGCGACGTCGGCACCCTGGGTGAGGAGGGTCGCGATGTCGGGGTGATAATCGGTGAGCAGGCGAGCCAGCTCGCTCGAGAACGTTGTGAGGTTGTCCAGCAGGCGCTGGTAGTCGGCCACGTCTGCATTGAAGGTGGGCAGTGCCAGGTTCTCCTGGGCCGAGAGGCCGTTGATCGCCGAGCCGTCGGGGGCGATCGCCGCCGTGAAACGGCTGAACGAGTCCAAAGCGGCCAGTTGAGCCTGGAGGCTTTGGTCCAGCGAGTTGGCCAGGCGGGCGCCGGCGCCGATGGCCTGGGCGATCTGGGGACCCTCGCCGTCGGATGCCTGGCCGAAGTCCGAGATGACCGACGCCAGGTTCTCGGTGTTGACCCGGTTGAGGAGTGGCGCCGCGGCCGCGAACAGGTCGCCGAGCTCGTCAGAGGTGGCGGTGTGGGTGAACGTCCCCCCTGGTGCCAGGTACGGGCCCGCTTCGGTCTCGACTCCGCCGGTCGACGCCGATGGCGGGGTGGACAGTGTGACCTGTTCGGCGCCGAAGAGGTTGACCGGCTCGACGGTTGCGACGGTGTCGGCCGGCACCTTGAAGCTCGGGTCCATGAGCACCGTGATCCGGGCCCGGGTCCCGTCGAGCTCGATGGTCGACACCCTCCCCACCTGCACTCCGCGGAACACGACTTCGGAACCCGACTGGAGCCCCTCGCCGGCTCGGGGGAAGACACCGCTGAGCGCGTAGTCGCCCGAGTAGTCGCCGTTGGAGAGCCGCACCAGCCCCACGGCGCCGAGCGCCGCCACGGCGAGGACCGCGAGGGCGACGAGTGACCGAGCCGCGCGCTTCACGACTCCCCCCTCATCCGACCAGCCTCGCCGTGAAGTTCACCCCGCCGAAGAGGACGAGCGACATGAGCAGGTTGACGAGCACGATCACGATGATCGAGAGGCGGATGGCCCGGCCGGCTGCCACGCCGACTCCGGCCGGACCGCCCCCGGCGGTGTACCCGTAGTAGCAGTGGATGAGGGTCACCAGGACGGCGAAGACCATCGCCTTCAAGAACGAGTAGAAGATGTCGATCGGCGGCAGGAAGAGCTGGAAGTAGTGCTGGTAGGTACCCGTCGAGAGCCCGAAGAACCGGGTGACGATCAGCTCGGTGGCCACGTAGCTGGAGAACAGGGCAGCCAGGTAGAGCGGGATCATCGTGATGAGCGCGGCCCAGACCCGGGTGGCGACAAGGTAGACGACGCTGTTGACCCCCATGACCTCCAGCGCGTCGATCTCCTCGGAGATGCGCATGGCCCCGAGCTGGGCAGTGAACCCGGCCCCCACCTGTGCCGCCAGCGCCACGCCGGCGACGAGCGGCGTGATCTCCCGGGTGTTGGCCAAGGACGAGATGACGCCGGTGAACGCCTGGGCTCCGATCTGGGAGAGCCCGGTGAACCCTTCCAACCCGACTTCGGTGCCGGTGAAGAATGCAATGCTCATCACCACGAAAAACATCCCCCCACCGACCACCAGGGCACCGGGACCGATGGCGATATCGGACATGAGGATGCCGATCTCCTTGGGGTAGCGAAGTGCGCGGGGCAGCGCCCGGAGGATCTTCACGTAGAAGCGAAGCTGGGCGTAGAGGTCGTCGAGAAGGCGGGGAATAGTGGCGGTGATCACGTCAGATGCTCTTCTGCGGGATGAAGTTGAAATAGAAGATGGTGAGGATGAAGTTCACGAAGAACGCCAGGATGAACGTGACCACCACGGCCTGGTTGACCGCGTCGCCGACGCCTTTCGGACCCCCTTTGGCGTACAGGCCCTTGTAACAGGCAACCATGGCGGCGAGGAAGCCAAACACCGCCGCCTTGAAAAGGGCGATCCCCAGGTCGGCGAGCTGGCTCAGCTCGGAGAACGTGGCGAAGAAGCTGCTCTCGGTGACGTGCACTGCGTGGACCCCGAAGTAGAGCCCGCCCAGGATCCCCGCGACGCTCACCACGGCATCGAGGAGGAAGGCCACGAGCGTGGCGGCCAAGAGGCGAGGGAGGACCAGGCGGTGCAGGGGGTTCACCCCCATCACCTCCATCGCCGAGATCTCGTCCCTGATGCGCCGCGAGCCCAGATCGGCGCACATGGCCGATCCTCCGGCCCCGGCGATCAGCAAGGCGGTGGCCACCGGCGCCTGCTCCCTCACGACGGCCAGCACCATTGCCGCACCAAGCTGCGACTGGGCACCGATCTGCTCGAGCAAAGAGCCCACTTCGAGCGCGATCACCATGCCGAAGGGGATGGACACCAAGATGAGCGGCAGCGTGGTGACCCGGGCGAGGAACCAGCACTGGTCGAAGAACTCCCCCACCGGAAGCCCTCGGATGAAGAGCTGCCGGAGCGACTCGAGGGCCACGGCGAACATGCGCCCGGTCTCGCGGACCGCACTGATGATCTTGCCGTCGGGCCGAGTGGGCACGATGGCCCGACGGGGCATCACCTGAGATGGATCGGGGCGGACGGCCCCTTCGGCCACCATCTCCTCGGTCTCCAGAGCCGTTCCGTGCATCCGGGGCTCCCCCTGCCTTTCCTCCACGGGCCCCCCTCTGGGTGCCTCCCCTGAAGGTGAAACGTGGTTGGGCGGTCCTCCTCACGCTCATCCTGCAAAGAGACCGGGCCCACCTGTCCGGACCGCCGAGAGGACCGTGTGGTCGGCCCCGGTCCGACGTTCCTCCTACGAAGGACAGCGCACGGGGGAGGTTCGAGAGATGACGAGCACGATCTGCAACACCGCACCCATGTCACGAGAAGACGGCCCGAGGAGCAAGACGTCAGCTTTGCGGGAGTGGGTGGCACCGGGCGAGCCGATCATCTCCTTGCGGGGGGTGACCAAGTCATTCGGGTCCCACACCGTGCTCGAAGACGTGACCTTCGACATCCCCAAGGGCAGGATCACGTCCATCCTGGGGCCCTCGGGCACCGGCAAGTCGGTCCTGTTGAAGAACATCCTCGGCCTGCTGCGTCCCGACCGCGGCGAGATATGGGTCGACGGCCAGCAGATCGTGGGGATGCGCGAGCGCAAGCTCTACGAGATCCGGCGGAAGTTCGGCGTCCTCTTCCAGGACGGCGCGTTGTTCGGCTCGATGAGCCTCTACGACAACATCGCCTTCCCTCTTCGAGAGCACACGCACAAGAACGAGCGCGAGATCCGCGAGATCGTCCTGCGCAACGCCGAGCTGGTGGGGCTGCTCGACCACTTGAAGAAGCTCCCCGGTGAGGTGTCGGGCGGCATGAAGAAGCGCGCCGGGTTGGCACGGGCCATGGTCACCGAGCCCGAGATCGTGCTGTTCGACGAACCGGACTCCGGCCTCGACCCGGTCCGGGTGGCCTACCTCGACGAGCTGGTGGTCACGGCGCAGCGGGAGACCGGGGCGACGTTTTTCATCATCACCCACAACATCTCCTCGGTCATGAGGACGGCCGACTTCATGGGGGTCCTCTTTCGCTCACGGCTGGTGAAATTCGCCACAAAAGAGCAGATGTGCGCCTCGGACGACCCCATCATCCGGCAGTTCCTCGCCGGGCGGGCCGACGGCCCGATCGGCATGGACGAGATGGCCGAGTCGACCGATTGGGATGGAGCACCAGATCGACCTGCCGCCGGGCGGCCGGGCGGCGGGCACACGGCCACCGTACGGCCGGCCTCCGGTACGGCGGCCCCTCACCTGGGACCGCCCGATGCCGGTACGACCGGTAGCGGGCCGGTGGGCGGCGGGCCGGCACTCGGCAACCCGATGGGCGAAAGACGGTCGGCACCGGCTCGACCCGACGCCCCGGGTGCTGCCCGCCGGCCTGCCGCCCCGACCTCGACGCTCGCCCCGGTGACGCGGCCGCTCCCGCGCACGGGGGACGGCCCGGTGCTCGTCATCCATCCCGACGGGCACGGCGAGTGGGCGAACGTCCCCCCACCACCGTGGGGCGGCGGCGCCCGTTCCGACGGAACGCTCCGGCGCTGAGCGGACCGCAAGCACTCTCGGCCACACGGCGACAGTGCGAGGCCGCGCTTCCAAGCACGCGGTACCGGTGCAGGTCTAGGATTGGCGGAGCGGCTCATCGAGTGATGCCGGGCGGCGAGAAGCAACAGGCGGTCCCGTAGGAAAAGGAGGTGGGCAGATGCGCATCAGCGACATCTTGTCGACCAAGGGAACCGACGTCGTCACCGTCGAGAAGAGCGCGACCGTGCGCGAAGCGCTCGCCTGCCTCGCCGAGCACGGCATTGGCGCGTTGGTGGTGTCGTCCGACTCGCACACGATCGACGGCATCGTCTCGGAGCGTGACGTCGTACGCCAGCTTCACCAGCGCGGACCCGGGCTGCTCGATGCGACCGTGGAGTCGATCATGTCGGCGCCGGTCCACACCTGCGCTCCCGACGACGGACCCGAGCAGGTCATGGCCACGATGACCAACGAGCGGGTGCGTCACGTCCCGGTCGTGGCCACAGGGGAGCTTCGGGGCCTGGTCAGCATCGGCGACGTCGTGAAGAGCCGGATCGACGCGCTCGAAGCCGACCACCGGGTCCTCGTCGAGTACATCTCGGCCCGCTGATCCCCGCGGGCTTCACGCACTCCGCCAGCCGGAGCCTCAGGGTCCGGCGACCTGGTTCCTGATCGACTCCCACCGGCGCTGGAGCGTCGGTTCCCCTTCCACCACCTCGCCGTCCTCGACGAGGAGCACCCCGGGCACCAGGGTTGTCGGGCACGGCCTCGCCTGGAGCAGCCCCGCCGGATCGGCGAGCGCGTAGAAGCGCGGGCGGAGGTAACCGAGCACGAGCGCCGCGTCCGAACCGGCCTGCGGGGACCCAGGTGGCTCCGTCGGGCGGGCTGCTGGGTCGTCTCCGCGCACTTGCACGACGCGCGAGGGGGCGACCAGCAGGACCGGAGCGCTGTGCTGTCCTCGGTGGCCGCGGGCAGCCTCGAGGACGCCGTCGGCGACTTCGTCCGGAGTGGCCTCGCTGGTGTCCACGACGAGGTCGTAGTTGCGGAGACAGAAGATGTCGACGCCGTAGAGCTCGACGAAGCGCCGCTGCTCGCTCGCGGCCCTTTCGGCGATGCGCTCGAGCGCCTCGTCCAAGCTCGAGTAGTGCTCGGCCGCAGACCCGGGGCGTCCGAGCACGCGCCGCGCCCCAGCTTCGGGGTCGACGACAAGGTGGACCTTGAACGCGCCCGGTAAGAAGTGCCAAGCCAGTCTGGAGTCGACGACGAGAGCCTCCCGCGCCGAGGCAAGGGAGCGGAAGACGGAGTCAACCTCGGCATCGATGCCGGGATCGCTCTCGGCCATCCGGTTCAGCTCCAGGGTCGACACGCCGCGGCGTTCGGCGATCTGGCGCTGGACCGCACCGGTGCTCAGCCGCCGTGCTCCGAGCGCGAGGGCGAGGCGGTCGGCCACCGAGCTCTTCCCGCTCCCGAGGTCCCCGCTCAGTGCGATGGCCAGGTTGTCCAACGTTGCACGCCTCCGGTCCGCGACCGCGATGGGGTTGTGAGCAGCTCCAGTGAGTCGGTCACACAATAAACGCCTGTTCTCGTAGGAGGATGAAAGCATGAACCTGACCGAGTGGGCACGTCGCCAGGGCATCCACCCCGGACCGCGGAGAACTGGTTCCACGCGGGCACGCTCCGGGTGCCGGCGGTCCCGGTGAACCAGCAGACGATCCTCCTCTTCCCCGAGGCCGTCCGCTCTGCTCCAGAAGAGACCCTCGGGCTCTACGCCCGTGTGTCCTCCCACGACCAGCGGGGCAACCTCGAACGCCAGGTGGCCCGGTTGAGCGAGTGGGCAGCCAAGACCGGCCACCCCTGGTCCGTGTCGAACCACCACCCGTGACGGCCACCTGCGCGCTTCGTTCCGCTGAGCGTGGAGGAACGGTGACGTATCGCGCCTCGGTCGCCAGCGGGTGGCGGGCGGCGGTGCCGGTCGCACGGTCGGGGGGGCGAGTGGGGGGAGAGTCCCTGCACGGCGCGGCCCGCGCCGACTATGAATACAGAGATGCTGCCCTCCACCTCCATCCTGGCCACGGCGGTGAACCTCGGCCAGCCGGGGCGCTACCTGCACTGGTCGATCTTCTTCGTCTCAGAGTCCAACCTCGTGCTCATCGCGGTGATGGTGGTGATCTTCGGGCTCGCGCTGATGCTGCCCTTCCCCGGGCACCGCCATGGTGGATCGCCGGTGACGAATACCGAGCAGGCCGAGCAGGCCGTGAGCAGTGCGGCCGCGCCGGCCGTGAGCAGTGCGGCCGCGCCGGCCGTGAGCAGTGCGGCCGCGCCGGCCGGGGGCACAGCTTCGATGTGGACTGCCCGGGTCCGGCGCCGTGCCCTGGCGGTTCTCCCGCCAGGCAAGCTGCTCCCCGACAGCCAGCCGGCCTACGTGGCGTCGTGGGTCTACGTGTTCGGGGTCTCGACGCTGGCCGCGCTCGTGATGGCCATCGTCTCGGGGTTCGCTCTCGCCCTCGGCGGCCCCGACTGGTGGCACTACGACCCGGTCGGGCATTTCTTTAACAGCCTCCACCTGTGGAGCGTGGAGCTGTTCATGGCCTTCATGGTCATCCACCTCTGGGGCAAGTTCTGGATGGCGGCGTGGCGCGGCCGCCGGGCTCTCACCTGGATCAGCGGGGTCGTGGCGTTCGTCGCTTCGATCGTCGAATGCTTCACGGGGTACCTCTCCCAGCAGAACTTCGACTCCCAATGGATCTCGACCAACGGCAAGGACGCGGTCAACGCCACCGGTCTCGGCTCCTTCTTCAACCTGATGAACTTCGGTCAGATGCTCATGTGGCACATCGTGCTCATACCGATCGTGCTCGTCGCGCTCGTCGGTGCCCATATCCTCATGGTCCGCGTGCGCGGCGTGTCCCACCCGCTGCCCGCCCGCCGGGCACGCGGGCGAGCCGCCCGCCGGGCTGCCGCCGCCGCCGACGCGGGCGATTGGACCGGCCCGACCCGCCGGTACGACATCTTGAAGGAAGCGACCGTGGCCACGGTGGTGGCCCTGGTGCTGGTCGTCCTCCTCGCCGGCCTGCTCTCCTCTCCCGACGCCCCCCCGGTCACCGTGGCCAGTTGGGCCCGGGTGGCCCCGGCGGACTTTATGGCGACGACCGCGTCCGAGCTGGCTGGGACCAGCGAGACGGCCACCTACGGTCCCCCGTACAACCACGGCTCGGCATTCGTCCAGCGGATCGGCGTCTCGTGGCAGATGTTGGCCGGCGTGCGCGAGCCCATCGACGCCGCCGAAACATTCGTACTGCAGCCGCTGTCGAAGCTCTCCCCCGCCGACCCCGCCCTCCGGCGCGCCCTGGCGAGGTACCGCTCGGCGTCGGCCAGCCGACAGAAGCAATGGGCAAACGCGTACCTGAAGGCCGTCGAGGGCGTCACCTTCCACGACAGCGTTCCTTCCGTCCCCGCCGCGCACGACGGGCCAGTCCCGGTAATGGTGGCTTCCGAGCTCACGATGGCCAGATCCGGAGCGCTCGATGCCGACCTTTTGGCCCAGCATCCCTTCTACGGGACCAACTACACCAAGCCTCTGCTCTTCTTGGAGGACGGCAACTACTTCTCGTCCCTGGCAACCGCCCAGCACCTCTCGGGGACGCAGTGGGGGGTGATGAACGAGACTGGCAGCTACCCCGGCCAGCCGTGGCTCTGGCTGTACACCCTGTGGTACCAGGTGCCCGGGTTCAGGACATCACCGAACGTGGACCTCATTGCCATCTATCTCACCGGAGCGGCGACGTTGCTCCTGCTGGCCGTGCCGTTCATCCCGGGCCTCCGAGACGTCCCGAGCCTGGTGCCCGTCCATCGACTCGTCTGGCGCGAGTGGAACCGGAGCGCCGGGCGACCGCCCGACGGCGATGGAGGTTCCGGGGGCGCGGCTGGGTCCGGGGGCGCGGCTGGGTCCGGGGGCGCGGCTGGGTCCGGGGGCGCGGCTGGGTCCGGGGGCGCGGCTGGGTCCGGGGGCGCGGCGACGCGTACCGTGTAGGCATGG
>JAJYWG010000407.1 GCA_021791615.1 Actinomycetes bacterium | reverse complement strand
GGCGCTGATCCCTCAGTTGTCCACGTGGTGCCTCTCACATCGACCGTGCGCGGATTCCATTCCGAGGTCCTGATCGTTCCCGACGGACACAACGGTTTGTCGGAGCCGTCAGCCGCACAGTGCCAGCACCTTCGGGCGGTCTCTACGGGCAGGATCGTGTCCACGCGTGGGAACGTGGGGGCGATGATCCTCGGGCAGGTCCGGGAAACCGTCGCAGTCCTCCTCGACATCCCAGTCTGACCTCTACGACTGCCCCTCCACTCCTACGACCTGCCCCAAAATGCCGCCCACGGATCTATTGGTGAAGTCGCATACTCGGGTTCTGCGTATTCCTCGGTTGGGGGGTCAGGTTCGAGCTCGGAGAGCGGCGTAGCTGTTCCAGTCGGTGCCGAGCGTCTTGGCTCTGGCGGTGACTCGCCAGGGTAGGCCGTTGAGGACCCTTGGCAAGGACCGGCGGGGACCCGCCAGTTGGCGTCCTCGCGCAGCTGGTCAGTGCGCTCGAGCGCGGTCCCGCCAAGCTCGAGCACCCTTTTCTCGTCCGCCTCAATGTCGTCCACGTCGAAGTCGGGGTGGACCTGTTGGGGGTGCCCCTCCCCAGGCGAGCCCGGCGGCTGGTAGTCGTCCACTCGTTGGAAGGCGAGCTGCGTCCCTTCGAACTCAACCACCTCCACCCAGTCTGGCTCGTCTGGTTCCATGACCACCCGACTGCCGAGCAGTTCGGCATAGAACTCGGCGAGCCGCACCGGGTCTGCGCAGTCCAGCGCTACCGCCTGGAGCCGGTGGCGATCCGGCATCGAGCTTTTCGACGACACTTGCCCAGTTCACGGGGGGCAACCCGGTACGTGTCAACCGCTGTGAGGCAGTTTTGTTGTGAGGCTCAGGGCGCCACCGCCCGGACCCACTCCTGCCCTGACCTCCTCCTGGAGAGCCTTGGCCTTGCGCATCACCTCCCCTTTGGTCCGGGCTTTCACCTTTCGCCTCTGCCGGTGGCCGTTTGCGTCACGGCCGAGCTCGACGGTCAGGACCCAGTAGTCGCCGTCGCGGTAGATGCTTCCCTCGCCGTGGCCCCGGCGGGCCCGCAGCCTCGGCTCGCCGGGGTTCATGCGGCGCCGCCTTCGACCTTGCTCGACAGCCAGTCGTCGAGGTCGGCCCGGCGGTACAGGCGCCGGCGGCCCACCTTCAGCGAGCGCAGCTCGCGGCGGGCAGTGAGCTCGGCTACGGTCGACAGGCCGAGCCGGAGGTAGCGCGCCGTCTCATGGCGATCAAAGACGACGCATTCGTCGGGGATATCGCCGAGCGGCGTAACGGGCATTTCGGTGCTGCTCCTTTCGATTGGTTCCAGTCGTTGATGACTTCCTTGACGAGTCGACGCCACTCCCGAGCCGCGGCTTCGGCCGACGCGGCGAGGGCGGCATCTCCGTCGGTGGTGTAGCCGACACCCTCGAAGCGCCACTCGCTGACGACCAGGGTGGTGTCTTCGTCTGAGGGGCGATCCCGCACATCTCGGTGATGGCCGCCGAGCTCGGCGGGTATCGCTATCTGGTCATCGGCGTCGCCGCCTGACCCGGTCCCATGATGCCACGGGGGTGCGTCGGAACCGGTCTGCGGACGGCTGCGATGATTGGCTCGCGCTTGCCGGAGCGCGGTGAGGGTGGTCGAGTAGCGCCGGCTATGGGTGGCGAAGTGACCCGGAAGCCATGCATGTGGGTCCAACGGGGCAGCCGCTCGTAGCCCGGTTGCCGGGCGAGCTTCAGGGCTGCATCGTTCATTCGCTGGGAGTGCTCCGGTAGGCCCTTGCAGCTCGCCGTGTAGCCGTCCAGCGGACGGGACCCGAGACCGAAGTCCTCGCAGCCTTTCGTGGCGTACTTGGCTACATAGGCGGCGACCTTCTCCGGGGTCAGCTCCTCGCCGTCGAGCCCGGAGCGGGCCCTGATCGACTGGACGTCGACCTGGGACCCGAACCGCAGAGTGAGGGTATCGTTCGTACCGACAGTCACGGTGTCACATGTGCGGGAAGCGGCCGCCTTCACCGCGTCGATCAGAGCCGCAGTGGGGATGTCGAGGGCGGGCGGCCGCCATTCCTCGTTCGTCGGGTGATCGAGTCGGATGATGGCGTGGAAGTTGACGAGGCCCCGGGCTTGCGGCTCGGCCACCTTCGCGTAGGAGATCCGGACGTGGCGGCGCAGGTCGGCCTCCGTCATCCCACGGGCCTGGGCAATGGTCCGGTACAGGTCGATGGTGAAGCGGCGCCACAGTTCCGGCGCGTGCCAGTTGAAGGCGACGGCGCCGATGTAGTCGTAGCAGTCCAGGCAGAGGGCGTGGCCCAACCGGGGATCGCGTTCGTCGTGGGTGGTCATGCACCAAGGCGGCCGGCCGTGTGGGCAGAGTCGACCTTCTCGGCGGGGGCGGCACCTCCGCGGCCGGCCGTTGCGTTCGCGGGTGGTGTGCACGGGACCGAACCCGGGTGCCGTCAGCGTGACGAACACCGTCGGATGGGATGCGACAGTCTCGGGAAGGCCCTTGGCTCCGCCGCTCATGCCGGCCTTGAGGAGGTGCCACATGTCGCCCCGGTACTGGAACGAGCACGACGGGCATACCGAGGCCCGCCGATTCCCGCACCGTTTCAGCAGCACCCTGTCCGGGAGGGTGTCCGTGTCGATCCGCACTACCCCGTCGGAGTCGATGACCCGCCCCGTCAACCGGACGGGCCGGGCGCAGTATCCGCAGCTGCGGGCCTGGCGCTCCCATGCCATCCGGTCGGGACCGAGCTGGCGGGCCAGGATCTGCCACCCGACGCGTTCGGGCACACCCATGGCCTCGGCGACGAGCCGGCCCACCCCCGGATCGGTGTCGATCCAGCCGCCACCGCTCACCCGCAATTATGCGACTGTAGGGTCACGCCTATTCGACGGGTTCGGGGCTGGCATCGGCGGGGCGTCCTACCCGAACGCTTCGTCGGGCGGCTCGCCCGGCCCGGCCAGAGAGCGGCGGACCTGCTCAGTCCAGTACGCCTTCCGGTCGAGCTTGATGAAGCGGAAGTCGTACTCGTCGGGGTGCTGGCCGTACCGGACGCGGAAGCGATGGGCGCGCCGGTAGAGGGTGGCCCGGTGCCATCCGCCCCGCTCCAGCTGCTCGAACCCGCCGCCTAGGTGCCAGGCGACCCAAAACCCGATCAGATCGGCGTCCTCCCTGGCGCCCTCGGCGATGGCATCGGCTACGAACTCGTCGTACACACGGTCCTCCTGGTCCCGGAGGCTCCCGGCCGGCGGGTTGTCCCAGTCGAGGAAGCTGTCGACCATCGCTTCGAGGTTCCGGTCCATGAAGTCGTCGTAGCGACCGCGAGCTATTCCGAGACCTTCAGGGGTGTTCATGGCCATAGCCCGGAAGTCAGGTTCGTCTGTTGTCATCAGTCGCAATAATGCGACGCTGGCAAGCCCGTGTCAAGAGGATAACCGCAAAAATGCGACAGCGGCTACGATTAGCCTCCGGCCGCGTCGCGGATGGCGCGGAGCTCGGGGAGACCCTCCCTGTCCTTCGGTCGGTTGGCCCGCTCCTTGGCTTCGATGATGTCGTCGAGACTGGCGGCACGGATGACGAACCCGTCGCCGTGAAGCACGGTGGATCGCTCGGCCAGCTCCTCGTAGGGCTTCAGCCTCCCGTCAGACGCCTCCAACCCGGCCAGGACGTCGAACGGACCGGCATCGGTCATCCACGTCGACATGCCGGCTCGGTCAAGGGTCGTCGGATCGATCCGGACTGGCAGTGCCTTCGCTTCGTCGTCGGTCATACCAGCGGCCCGAAGGCGCGCGTTCAGCTCCTTGAGCGCGGCCGCCGACTTCTCGAGGTTGGCCCGGGACCGGCGGACGACACAGTCGGTGTCCTCGGTCAAGCGGGTCGCTCCATATCCGGTTGCTGGCACTCCCCCGATGAGGAGGTAATCGACCCCGAGGCGCTCAAGCGCCGCGACAACCCGCCCGAGGTCGTGGTCCGGGCCGTCAGGCTTCGGCATCAGCGGCCGCGGCCGCCTCCTCGGCGCGTGCCAACTCCACCTCGGCGAGCCACTCCAGGACCTTCTCCTTCGAGTCGAGGCGACGGCCGTCCCAGAGGATGGTCACGTCATCATCGGTCGGAGGAGGGGCGTGCCGGAGCCGCTCGAACAGCTCCTCGGCGGTCATCACGGGCTCGGCGGGCACGTCTCCAGGATACCGGTCGCATCCTCGATCGGGTTGTGAGCAGACCTTGAACGTCTGCGACGGGTTCGGCAATAGCGGACTCGGTCCCGGCCCATACTTTTCACCGATTACCGAGCTCGGATCCCAGGTTGAGCATCGTGGGTTCGGGGCGCGGGATTGAATGATCGGCTCGCGGCTGACGATGGCGTGGGGTGCGAGACTCGCGCCGTGGACTGGCCATCGCCTGAAGAACTGGCAGAACACTTCGTCCGGCCTTGGTACCTGGACATGATGCGGCTTAACGCCTGCGAATACGGAAGTCGCCTGGCCCCAGAGATCGCCCGAGTCGCCGTAGAGGCAAGCGACGACATCCTGGTGCGACTGCTGCGTTTGGGCTGGCGGGAGCGGGTGATGGGAGCCTGGATGTCGGTTATCCACAAGTCTGACTTGGTGACCGCGGAGATCCTGCGACAGCTTGAGGGCAGCCACGGATCGCTGGAGGCGCCTCCGTTAGCCACAGCGGCGGTGGTGCTCGCAGGCGCCGACTCGATGGGTTCCCTCGCCAAGTATTACGAGGCCGACTTGGCAGCAGACTGGGGAGCGGCCAGCTTCATCCAGCAGGCGGCACAGTACGTACGTGACGCATTCGGGACGCCCAGCTCGATACCTCCAACTCCGGACAGCAGGGACCGCGACTTCGACCTCATGATCGCCGTCGCCCAGTCCATTGAGTCGGGCTAGCCGGGTCCGAACGAACCGATTACGCGCCACCCATCGGCTTGCGCGTGTACTTGCGACCGCGTTCAGGTTGTTATGGGCGGTCCGCCCCAGCATCGTGACAACCCCATTAGGAGAAGACCGGCTCTCGTCAGCCCCGTTACGAAGCGAAGGACCCGCTGAGGGCGATCTCAACGGTCTCAACTGTGATAGACTCCTCGTAGGTAGAGGAGGTTTAGATGGGCCGGACTTTCGCTGAACTGGAGAAGCGGGCCTCAGAAGGGGCGGTCGGTTTGGCCCGCAGTGTGCTGGAGGCCGACATCGCGAACCGGGCGTTCTCAGACCAGGTGGGTCCGGCGCTGACCCAGGCGGACGTGGCCAGGCTGCTGGGGCGAAGCGAGCAGGCGGTGTCCAAGGACGGGAGGCTGTTGCGGGTCCGCCGTTTCGACGGGCGGCCCGTGTACCCGGTCTTCCAGTTCAACGGGCGACGCCAGCGGCCCGGACTGGCCGCGGTCGTGCGAGTACTGGCCCGTTCGGTTCAGCCGACGACGGCCGCATCGTGGCTCACCGCACCGAACCCCCAGTTGGCCGACCGTCGGCCAGTCGACGCTCTCGATGCTGGTGACCTCGATGACGTCGTGGCGGTGGCGGCTCGTTTCGCTGACCGCATGGCTGTCTGAGTGCCACTGGTCTCTCCGCCGCCGGCGAGCAGGTTGCGACAGCTGCCCGGCCGACGCCTGGCGGGGGAGGTGCTGTACCGAGTCTTCCGGTCCAGGCGGGCGAGCCCCTGGTGGTTCGCCAGCCGCCCGACGACCGCCCCCGATCAAGCCGGACGCTTCGACCTGGTCTCGCCCGAAGGCACCTGCTATCTGGCCACACTCCCCGCAGGGGCAGCGCTCGAAGCGTTCCAGGATTTTGGTCGGGGAGTGCTGCCGGAGTCGGAGCTGCGTCCCCGACGTCTGGCGCGCGTAGCCGTTCCCGCCGGGGCGCCCGACGCGGCCGACCTGGTCGCACCCAAGGCCAGGGGAGCGGGTGTGACTGCGGCGCTCTGGGCGGGCCAGGATCGGGCGCTCACCCAGTCCTGGGCGGACGCCCTGCGCCGGGCCGGCTGGCAGGCTCTTTGGTACGGACTCCAGCACGACCCGGCTGGGCAGCTCCGCGGCGTGGCCCTCTTTGACCTCGAGGGTGAGCATCCCCCGTACGGCGATGAAGGGTGGACGCACACGATTCTGCGACTCGACGACGATCCGGCGGTACTGAGTGCGCTTGAGAAGTACGGCATAGAGGTGATCGCCGACCCCGAGCCCGAGGTGGTCTCGCTCGACGACTCCGGGCTTCTGTGACTCCGATCTCGACTGGAGCCACGGGACATCGGGTCGGGTCGTAACTCGCGATGGCCAACACATTGCCCACCCGCAAGGATGGCGGACACCGATCGCCGACTCTGCTCGGCTCGCCCGTGTACTGGGAGGCCTTGGCAGAGCGCGTTCTGTTCGGTGTTTTGGTTCGGCGACTCTCTGGCTCTGGCTTGGGTGTTTCGATGGCTGGGACGCTGGACCGGGTGGTCGCCGGTATCGCCGCGGTTTGGCCGTGTCTGACCGGGCGGCTTGTGCTGGGTGGCTACCCGTGGGCTGTCCTGTGGGGACAGCCGGCTGGTCAGGCTTCGACGATTACTGGGACGATCATGGGCCGACGCCCGGTGCGCCGCTGGACGAACTGGCCGGCGGATCGTCTCATGGTCCGCTGCAGGGTGTCGGTGGTGATGGTGGTGTCGGTCTCCAAGGCGGCGGTCAGGGCGTCTCGGATGGTCTCGGCGCAGTCGGTCAGGAGGGCGTCGGCGTCGGGGGTGTGGACCCATCCGCGGGTGATGACCTGTGGGGTGTCGATCAGCTCGTGGCGGTCGAAGTCGACGGTGGCGAGCACGACGAGGATCCCTTCTTCGGAGAGGGTCTTGCGGTCTCGTAGTACGGCGGCTCCGACGTCGTCGAGGCTGCCGTCGACGTATAGGTGCCCGGAGGGGACCTTGCCGCTGTAGCGCAGGCCGTTGTCGTCGAGGGTGACCTGTTGGCCGTCTTCGCAGATGAGGGTGTGGCCGTCGGCGACGCCCATGGTGGCGGCTAGGCGGGCGTGGGCGGCGAGGTGGCGGTACTCGCCGTGGACGGGCACGAACCATTCGGGCTGGATGATGTTGAGGAGGGTCTTGAGTTCTTCTTGTTTGGCGTGGCCGGTGGCGTGCACGTCGTGTATGCCCGAGTGGACGACTTCGGCGCCGAGTTTGACCAGCCCGTTCAGTACTCTCGAGACGTTGTTCTCGTTGCCGGGGATGGGGTGGGAGCTCAAGATGACGGTGTCGGTGGGGCCGACGGTCAGCCATTTGGAGGATTCGGTGGCCATCAGGGCGAGGGCGGAGCGCGGTTCGCCTTGGCTGCCGGTGGAGATGATGCACACCTGGCGGGGG
Source organism: Actinomycetes bacterium (assembly GCA_021791615.1). Next base: position 9,031 of record JAJYWG010000407.1, on the reverse strand, counting down.
TCGAGGCGGTCGATTTGGGAGATGTCGATCAGCTTGTCGTCGGGGATGCGCAGGATGCCAAGGGAGCGGGCTAACGCCACGTTCTGTTTCATGGAGCGACCGAGGGTGGCGATGGTGCGGCCGTGGGCGAGGGCTGCATCGGCGATCTGTTGGACCCGGTGGATGTGGCTGGCGAAGCAGGTGGTGATGATCCGCCGGCCTGCTTGGGCGGCGAATATCTGGTTCAGGACGGGGCCGACGGTGGACTCGCTTCGGGAGTGTCCGGGTTCGTCGGCGTTGGTGGAGTCGCCCAGGTACAGCCTGATCCCTTCGTTCTTGGCGATGCCCCCGATGCGGGCTAGGTCGGTGCGTCGACCGTCGATGGGGTTGAGGTCGAGCTTGAGGTCGCCCGAGTGCAGCACGACGCCTTGGGGGCTGCGCACGACGGTGGCGAAACCGTGGGGGACGGAGTGGGTGACGGGCACGAACTCCACGTCGAAAGGGCCTATCTGGCGGCGTTCGCCGTCTTGGACGGCGATGAACTCGGTGCGGGCGGTGAGGCCTGCTTCTTCGATGCGGTTGCGGGCCAGGCCGAGGGTGAGCCGGGACCCGAAGATCGGGAATGACAGGTCGCGCAGCAAGAACCCGAGAGCTCCGACGTGGTCTTCGTGGCCGTGGGTGGCGATGCAGCCGACCACCCGCTCGGCGTTGTCTCGCAGATACGTGAAGTCGGGCAGGACCAGGTCGACTCCGGGGCTGTCGGCGTCGGGGAAGAGGATCCCGCAATCGAGGATCAGCATCTTGCCGGCGGTCTCGAGCACGGCGCAGTTCCGGCCGATCTCACCGAGTCCGCCAAGGAAGGTGATACGAAACGGTGCGGGCATGATTGCTTCCTTTGGTCAGTTCGCCGAAGCGTGGTGGTGCGCTGGTGCAGCCTGTGTTCGGGGTGGGAGCTGCGGCCGGATTGGCGGTCCTGGCCGCCGGTGGGTTTAGTGGCTGGAGGCGAGTTGGCCGGCCAGGTCGTTGTGGATGCGGCGGCTGGCCGCGTTCATACCGATGAGTTCGACTGTTTTGCCGTGGTGGGCGTATTTGGCGATGACGCGGTCGAGGGCTGCGACGGTTGACGCGTCCCAGATGTGGGAGTCGGTGAGGTCGATGATTATGTGGTCTGGGTCGCCGGTGTAGTCGAAGTGGTCGGCGAGGTCGCTGCTGGAGGCGAAGAACAGTTCGCCGGTGACGACGTACACGGCGCTGTGGCCGTCGAGGTCGCTGGGGGCGTGCGGGCGTCCAGGATGGACGGCCGGCGACCGGCGGGGGTGGTGGCCGGGCAGGTGGAGATGCCAGCGGTGGTGGTCGGGGGTGATCCTTGCGACGTTGGCGATGTGCTGGACGCGCCGGGCGAAGAGCAGGGCGGCGGCGATGACGCCGGCGAGAACGCCGATCGACAGGTTTCCGGTGGCCACGGTCAGGATCACGGTGACGAGCATCACTGCGGTTTCGCTTCTGGGCATCCGTTTGAGGTGGGCTGGGGCGATGCTGTTCCAGTCGAAGGTGCTATAGGACACCACGAACATGACTGCCACCAGGGCGGCCATAGGAATCTTCGAGACGACCGGGTTGAGCACGACGACCATGATGAGGAGGAACACTCCGGCGAGGAAGGTGGAGATGCGGGTGCGGGCGCCGGCTTTGACGTTGATCATGGTCTGGCCGATCATGGCGCAGCCGCCCATGCCGCCGAAGATTCCGGTTACCAGGTTGGCGATGCCCTGCCCGACCGACTCGCGGTGCTTGTCGGAGCCGGTGTCGGTCAGGTCGTCCACCAGGCGGGCGGTCATCTGCGTTTCGAGCAGGCCGACCAGGGCCATGGTGAGCGCCGGGAGCCAGATGATCTTCAACGTCTTCGCGGTGAGCGGGACGGCGGGCAGCCCAGGGAGAGGCAGGGTGTGGGGCAGGGATCCTTTGTCGCCGGCGGTCGGGACGCCGTGGAAGTGGCCGATCATCCCGACTGCGGTGACCGCCACGATGGCTACCAGCGGGGCGGGGATGACTTTGATGATGCGGGGGAAGAAGGCGATGATCACCAGCCCGGCGGCGACGAGGATGTAGACGATCGGCGATACGTGCTCGAGGTTGGGCCACTGGGCCACGAAGAGGAGGATGCCGAGGGCGTTGACGAACCCGACCGACACCGAGCGGGGCACGTAGCGCATCAGCTTGGCGACGCCGAGCAGGCCGAGGGTCACCTGGGCTGCGCCGGCGAGCAGGACGGCGGCGACGAGGTAGTGGAGCCCGTAGCGTTGCGACAGGGGCGCCACGACCAGGGCGGTGGAGCCGGTGGCGGCAGAGATCATGGCTCTTCGTCCGCCGACGATGGAGATGGTGACGGCCATGGTGAACGATGCGAACAACCCGACCCGGGGGTCTACGTGGGCTACCACCGAGAACGAGATGGCCTCGGGGATGAGGGCTATGCCGACGACCATGGCGGCCAGGATCTCGGTCCGCCAGGCTTTGGGTGAGCGCCACCAATCTGGTTGTCCGCTGCCCTCATCTGCGTTGGGGGCGGCATCGGGCGGGCTGGCATCGGCCGGTCGGGCCGTGTCGTTGGTCAAGAAGTCCTCTTCTGTGCGGTGGTCCCGGCCCGGCTGGCGCTCCGCCGGTGGTGCAGGGTGCATGAAAACGTGGTGCGCGCCGGCTCCCGGGATCGGAACCGACACTCCGACACTCTACCCTCACGTGAGGTCAGCTTTCGACTTGGCGGGAGTGGTATTGGTCACCGCTGCGAGTGGCGATGTCGCTGCGGGTCGGTTCAGGGTTGTGCAACCGCTCTATCAGGGCGGCGGCGATGTGGGCGGCGTGTGCGGCCGCGTCGGTCCGGTCCTGCCAGCTGTCTGGGATGGCGTGTCGGCCGTGGCGGGCGCCGGCGATGGCGCCGGTCATGGAGGCGATGGTGTCGGTGTCGCCCCCGAGGGTTACGGCGAAGTGGACTGCGGCGGGGAAGGAGTCGGGGTAGGCCAGGAAGCAGGCGATGGCCGCTGGCACCGATTCGGAAGCGGCTACGCCGTTGCCTACCCTGGCGATGACTTCGCTGGCGGTCGCGCCTGGATGGAGTTGGCAGACCGCTTCGAGTCCTCGGCGCATCCGCTCGGTGCGGGCGGTGCCGGTGAGGGTTTGCAGGTAGGAGTAGCGGTCGAGGGGCCGTTCGGCGGGCGAGGCCAGGGCCAGGGTCGTGGCCACGGCGGCGACGGCGGCGACGTCTACGCCCTCGGGGTGTGCGTGGGTGATCACGGCGCTGCGGACGGCGAGCAGGGCGGCGGCGGGGTCACCGGCGGCGGCGGCGGCGGCGACGGCGACGGGAGCGACTCGCATGGCTGCGCCGTTCCCCAGCGAGCCTCGATGGTCGAACGCCTGCGCGGCGAGGAGGCGCCAGTCTCCGCCGTCGGCCAGGCGGGACAGGAGTCGGGCGGTGCCGGGCCCGTAGCCTCGGTTGGGGTCGGCCTGGTAGGCGTCGAGCAGGTGCTCTCCAGGCGGTCCTGGTCGGCGCCGGCGGTCTCGAGCATCCAGCGAGCCACCGCCAGGGTCAAGGCGGTGTCGTCGCTGGAGCGCAGCGGACTGTGATCGTCGTCGTGGCGCACCACATCGATCTCGGGGATAGGCCCGGTCCTCCCCTCGAACGGGCGGCCGAACGCGTCGCCGACCACCGCTCCCACCACCGCGCCGATCGCCCGGTCGGCCACCATGCCGGTCGGGAGTGGTGCCGGCCACTGGTTCATGGCCGGGCGTCGCGCTGTCCGGCCCAGCGCAGCAGATGGTTCTCGGCTCGCACTACGAGGTGCCGGCAGGTGCGGGTGCGGTCGGACAGGGTGACTGCCATAGGGGCGGCCGAGTCGACGGCCATGGCCGAGTAGGTGGTCTTGCCGCCCAGGCTGCTCACCTGCAAGACGTCGGCGCCGGCGGGGACGATCTCGAGGTGGTCGACTCCGCCCGGAAAGGCGCTGCTGACCAGCCGGGACCCGCGGTGGGCGACGACAGTTACCGGCTCGATCGTAGCTGTTCGGGTCCCGTCGCAGCCGACCTGGGCCACCGGGCGGCGCTCCCCGGGCGGCGGTTGGGAGGGCGAAGGACCGAGAAGCCAGGCCGGGGGAGCGTCAGTGACCTCGAGGGGGCAGAGCAGCGCGTCGGACGCGGCGGCCAGTTCGATCGCGGCGGCGCCTACGGGGCCGACGGCCAGTACGGCCAGGCACGGGCTCGCCCAGCCCGCAGCACCCCTGAGACGGTCGAGACCGGCGTGGTCGACCTCCGACACCGAGATGCGATGGGCGCGCAGTTCAGCGGCCACCCTGGCCGCCGCCACCCGGGCGGTCCGCCCGGCTGAGCGAATGACCAGCACGTGCCCGACGGCGGGTTGCGCGCCGGCCGCCACCGCAAGCGGGTTCACAGCTCGACCGGCACGTCGGTCAGTTCCACCCACAGGTCGTTGGGAGCGTCGTAGCGCCGATCGGGCAGCTTCCGCAGCAGCGCGACGACCTCCGGCCGCGCCCCGGTTTGGTCGGCTGCGCTCAGGATCTGGGAGCGGTCGGGTCGTCCGTACTGGAAAGCCGGGCTCACTCCCATGACGACCTCGAACCTGGTCACGGCAGGAGGATCCTGTGGTGTCATGTTGCTCCTTGGCTGATCCCTGGGCGTGGCCGCAGCGGCACCGCCACCCATACTCTAACGTCACGTGAGGGTAGAGTATGGGGGTGAGAGGCAGGGTGGCGAATCCGGCGGGCGTCGAGGGGGTCTCCTGTCGGGCGGAAGCCGAACGACGCCCCGAGCGTCTGTTCGGCGGGGAGTCCGGGCGGATCCTGGCCACGTCGTGTGTGGTGATGGCATTCTCGTTTCCCGGTCAGACAGCCGGGCTGTCGGTGTTCATCAACCCGGTGCTGGCCGCTCTGCACGTCAGCCGCTCGGCTCTGTCCGCGGTCTACCTGGCGGCCACCCTGGTCGGTGCGGCGGCGCTGACTCCGATCGGCCGGGCATTGGACCGCTTCGGCATCCGGGCGGCGGCAACCGTCATCGCCGTGGGGTTCGCCGCGGCGCTGGTCGGGTTCTCGGCGGTGGGAGGGCTGGCGACGGTGGGATTGGCGTTCGCCGGGCTGCGCATGCTGGGCCAGGGCGGTCTCACCCTGGCCGGCAGCCAGGCCGTCACGGTCAGCTTCGACCGTCGCCGCGGGACGGCCATGGGCCTGGCCTCTGCGGCGGGTAACGCCGGGGTGGCGCTCTCGCCGGTAGCGGTCAGCGCGCTGATCGGGCTGCTCGGCTGGCGGCGAAGCGCCCTGGTGGAAGCCGCTGCGGTCGTCGCGCTGGTCGTGCCGGTGGCGCGCTTCGGCCTGCCGGCCCGGAGCCCCGGGGGAAGCCGCAGCAGGGCCGGCGAGAAGAAGAGGAGCAGCCCGGAAACGCACGAGCATCCCCAACCCAGGGCGTATCCGACACCGCCGGCCGCGGGATCCGGGCTGGGTGAGGCCCTTCGCACACCGATGTTCTGGGCCATGGCCATGGCCCTGTCGGCCACCGCCATGCTGGTGACAGGGCTCTCGTTCAACCAGATCAGCCTGCTCGAACACCACGGGCTCAGCGCATCGGCGGCAGCGGCGAACTTCATCCCCCAGACAGCTGCCACCCTGGCGGTCAGCCTGCTCACCGGCCGCCTCCTCGATGTGCTACCCGGCCGGGCGGTCATGGCCGGGTCCATGGCCGCCCTGGCCGTGGCGCTGCTCGCCGCCACCTGGTCAGCGCCGGGCTGGCCGGCGCTGGGCTACGCCATCGCCTTGGGCGCGGCCAACGGGGGGCTGCGGGCCCAGGAGGCGACCCTTCTGCCCCGCTACTACGGCCTGGCAGACCTGGGAGCCATCCGCGGCGCCATCACCACCGTGTCGGTGGCAGCCTCCGCGTTCGGGCCGCTGATCCTGGCCGCCGGCGCAGCCGGGTTCGGAAGCTACGACCCGCTCCTTCTCCTCCTGATCGCGCTGCCGGTCGCCGCTGGAGTGTTCCTGCTGGTGGCTCCCGACCCGCGCCACACATCCAACCCCGAGGGTGACTCTCCCCTCACGTAACGGTAGACTCCGCCGGTGAGGCGGCCCGGGACGGGCCGGGCTCGAGGAGGTACGGGAATGGACCGGGGCATGCACCAGATCGGTGAAGTGGCCGAAGCGGTCGGCCTGTCGTTGCGGACGATCCGTCATTACGAAGAGGTCGGCCTGGTCCCCCCATCGGGGCGCTCTGCGGGGGGGTTCCGGCTCTACACCGACGAGGACATCGACCGGCTGCGGCTGGTCAAGCACATGAAGCCGCTCGACTTCTCGCTGGAGGAGATGCGCGACCTGCTCCAAGCCCGTGACCGTCTGGCCGGGGGGATCGACGATCCGGAGGAACGGGCCCGTGTCTACGAGCGTCTGGCCATGTACGCGGACGCCGCCGAGCAGCGCTGCACAAGCCTGCGGGCCCAGCTCGAAGCGGCGCAGTCGATGGCCGATCTTTTCCGCCGCGAGGCCCGCCGTCGCCACGCGCAGGGCCGGCGATGACCGTGCTGACCCAAACATCCAATCCGGCCGTCGACCCCACCGCCCAAGCCGCCCGGCGGCGGACCTTCGCCATCATCAGCCATCCCGACGCCGGCAAGACCACTCTGACCGAGAAGTTCCTCCTCTATGCAGGAGCGGTATCCGAAGCCGGGGCGGTCAAGGCCCGAGCGGGCCGCCGGCGGGCGACCTCGGACTGGATGGCCATGGAACAGCAGCGAGGTATCTCGATCACCTCGACCGTGTTGCAGTTCACCTACCGCGACTGTGTACTCAACTTGCTCGACACCCCCGGCCACCGCGATTTCTCCGAGGACACCTACCGGGTCCTGGCCGCCGCCGACGCCGCAGTGATGGTCCTAGATGCGGCAAAGGGCGTCGAGGCACAAACCCTCAAGCTGTTCGAGGTGTGCCGAACCCGGCGCATACCGGTCCTCACCTTCTTGAACAAATACGACCGTCCCGGCCGCGAACCGCTCGAACTGCTGGACGAGATCGAAGACCAGATCGGCCTGCGGTCCACCCCGGTCACCTGGCCGGTCGGGATCCCCGGCGACTTCCGCGGTGTCATCGACCGCCGCGACGACACCTTCGTGCGCTTCGCCCGCACCGCCAGAGGCGCCACCGCCGCACCCGAAGAGATCGTCTCGCCGTCCCAGGGGCAGATCGAAGAGGGCGGCGCCTGGGAGCAGGCCATGGAGGAGGTGGCCCTGCTCGACGCGGTCGGGGCCGACCTGGATCCGGGTTCGTTCCTGGCCGGGGAGACCAGCCCCCTCTTCGTCGGCTCGGCGCTGACCAACTTCGGTGTCCGCCACCTCCTCGACGCCATCGTCGACCTCGCCCCCCGACCCTCGGCACGCGCCGACACCGCCGGGCGCATCCGGGCCCTGGATGACCCATTCTCCGGTTTCGTGTTCAAGGTGCAAGCCAACATGGACCCTGCCCACCGCGACCACGTGGCCTTCGTGCGGGTCTGCTCCGGACGCTTCGAGCGGGGCATGACCGTCACCCACGCCGCCACCGGCCGGCCCTTCTCCACCAAGTACGCCACGTCGGTGTTCGGATCCGAACGCGACACCATCGACGAGGCCTATCCCGGCGACGTGATCGGGCTGGTCAACGCCAGCGACCTGCGCATCGGCGACACCCTCCACCAAGGAGAACCCGTCGCCTTCCCCGCCATCCCCGCTTTCGAGCCCGAGCTTTTCGCCACCGCCCGCGCCCGCGACACCAGCCGCTCCAAACAGTTCCGCCGTGGGCTCGACCAGCTCGAACAAGAAGGCGTCATACAAGTCCTCCACGACCCCGACGGGGACCCCACCCCCACCCTGGCCGCCGTCGGCCAGATGCAGTTCGAGGTCTTCGCCCACCGCCTCCAACACGAATACGACACCACCGTCGACCTCTCCACCGCCAGACAGCGCATCGCCCGCCGCACCGACCCAGCCACCGCCGACCAACTACGAGCCGCCGGCGGCACCCGCATCCTGGCCCGGGCCGACGGCACCCTCCTCGCCCTGTTCGACAGCCCCTACTGGCTTCAACGGCTCGAAGCCGACCACCCCGACTGGCACCTCGAACCGGTCCTCACCCACAAGAGCCCGTCATGAGCGACCAGATCGTCTGCCCCAACTGCGGCATCGACGACCACCTCTCCGGCCAACGCCGAGACCAGATCATCCACATCACCTGCAGCGCCTGCAAACTCGAATGGGACCGAGACCCCTCCCCCCACTGCCGCACCTGCGGCAACCATGACATGCGACCAGTCCCCCAAGCGGTATGGGAGAAATCCCGAGGCAACCAGCTGTCCACCGTCGCGCTACACACCATCTACCTCTGCCCCAACTGCGACGCCGAGAAAATCCGCCGCCACCTCGACAGCGGCAGCCCCATCCCCCCCGACGAGAACCCCGCCGCCGGCATCAAATGACCATCGGCATGACCCATCCTCCACTACAACAACAGCAAAGCCGCGCTGCGGTACCTGACCGACGAGAACGGCTTCCACCAGCAACCCATCGTGCGCGACCCCCCGGCCACATCGCACGCCGAGCTCGCCTGGCCTTTCTACGCCCTGCCACCCATCGCCATGACTGCCATCACCATCGCAAAACAGCCCGGCGGCGAAAACCAGTAGCCAGAGGACCAGGCCAACAGGCGACCATAACGGCGACCCAGAAAACCAAGCTGGGCGCCTTCTCCCAAGCGCCTAACGACGGTTCCGGCGTCAGTCCCAGTGTCTGCCACGCACGCGAGGTCGACCACGATCCCGACGGCATACCCAGCTCCTACGTCCGACCGGACACCTACGAATCCCCCTGTTCGTGAGGAATCTCTCTACTTGGTCAAGGGCGGCGGCTTCGCCGCCGCCGGCGACCCCTCCGGGCCTGCGGCCCCCAGGGTCGCCCGTCGTGAAGAGACCGACTGGACCGATCAGGATTCCGACGACCAAGGACCGCGCGCCGACCGACGGAGCAGCCGGAGTC
>JAJYWG010000295.1 GCA_021791615.1 Actinomycetes bacterium | reverse complement strand
GCGTGCTCGTGATGGTGAGCGGGGTCGTCGGCACCAACACGCACCGAAAGCTCGATCCCGAGGAGTTCCGCGGCCTTTCCCTCGTCGACCGGCTCGCTCCGCTGGTGTTCGTGAACGGCGTCGACACCAAGGCGGCCCAGATCTTCACGCTCACGCACGAGCTCGTCCACCTGTTCCTGGGCGAGACCGCGCTCGACGACGCCGACCTCGGGGCGACTCCGACCAACCCGGTCGAGCGGTGGTGCAACCAGGTCGCCGCCGAAGTGCTCGTCCCCGTGGGGTCGCTGCGCGACATGCTGTCCCCGGACGTGGCAGTGGCCGACCAACTGGAGCCGCTCGCTCGCACGTTCAAGGTGAGCACCCTCGTGATCCTCCGCCGCGTGCACGACGCTGGCCGGCTGAGCTGGGACGAGTACCGGACTTACTACCAGGAGGAACTAACCAGGGTCATGGCGATCCTCGGGGAGCGATCGGGGAGCGGCGGCAACTTCTTCAACACCCAGCCGGCGCGGGTTTCCAAGCGCTTCGCCCGCGCGGTGATCGTCAGCACCCTCGAAGGTCAGACTCTGCACCGCGACGCCTTCCAGATGCTGGGGCTCAAGAAGCTGTCGACCTTCGAGGAGCTCGCCAGCCGGCTCGGAGCCGGCTGATGGCCTACCTGCTCGACACGAACGTCTTCATCGAAGCCAAGAACCGTCACTACGGCTTCGACTTCTGCCCCGCGTTTTGGGACTGGATCGATCACGCTCACGGCGCCGGCACGGTCTTCAGTATCGACAAGATCGCTGCGGAACTCGCGCCCATCGACGACGCACTCGCTGAATGGTCCGCGCGTCGACCAGGTGGGTTCTTCCTGGCAGCTGACGAAGCGCTCGTACCGAGCCTCCGGGCCACCAGCATCTGGGCCAGCGGCGCCGGGTACGAACCCGCAGCCGTCGCGTCATTCCTCCAGGATGCCGACTACTACCTCGTGGCCCATGCGCACGCTCACCACCACGTGGTGGTTACCCACGAAGTCTTCTCGCCGTCGACGAAGAAGATAAAGATCCCCAACGCCTGCCTCGGCGTCGGCGTGCGCTACGTCACCCCCTTCGAGATGCTTCGTGCCGAACGGGCCCGCTTCGTCATCGCGCCGTGAAGCCATCCCGGAAAGTGTTCCCATGCAAGAGTTCAGGTCGAGGCTGCGGAAAGGCGCCGGGCCTCATTGCGGCATGCAACACGGACCGTCGAACGACGTTGGACGTCCCGGAGATCTTTTTGCAGCGTACGGCCGCTCCCGTGATCCACTCTGATGAACGCCTCGAAGCTTGCTGCGGCGTCCGCGGGGGACACGCCCCTCGCGGAAAGCGTCTCGGTCCACTCTTCGAGAAGGTCGGCTTCTTCGAAGGTGTGTGCGAACGCTTCTTGGATGCGGAAGGTCTCGACTTCGAGGCGCGTAAGGTGCCAGATAAGCCGCTGCTGGAGAAAGTTCACCCCGTACTCTGACAGGCACGCGACTCGCTTGTCGGTCGTGAGATCGACGGTCAAGGCCTTCCCGAGCTCGTCGAACTGACCCACATGCAAGTTGCCGTTGATGAGCTCGGGAAGTGGCATGAGGCTGTAGTAGCCCTTCCTCCAAGCCTCGCGTGGAACTGGGCCATGCTCGCGAACCGCTGCGACGAGGACGCGCTCGCGCATTCGGGCCTGGGGACCGCGCATGGTACATGGATGGGCGACGATGATTGCCATCCCGCTATCCTGAACACCCGGGATCGGGACGCTGGCGAAGACATCTCCGGTGAAGGCTGGGCGGCTACTGTTCACGTCCTGACCTCGGGCCAGGTACAAGTCGGCCGCTACCGCGTAGGTATCGAGGCTCAATCGTCGTCTCGGGCAGTCGAACGAAGACCGAGCTCCCCGTCGGCGGCCTCGAACACCTCAAACTCCGAGAAGATGCGCTCGCGCCAACCTGGTTGCCAGCGGTCGAGCGCTGCCTCGGGCGTCTCGTGTCCCGTGGTCAGATCGAGTAGGTCCACAAAGCGACGGTCGGCAGCCATGTCGATCCCGGTGAAGGGTGCTTCAGGGACGAGCGGCATCTCCAACCACCCGGCGACATCGGATACGAGGTGGTCGACGCGGAGGATCTCGGTGAACGCGAGGAGACGCGCGATGGCCAGTAGGTGCGGGCCGGTTGGGGACTCGCCTTGGCGCCACCTGCGGAGTGCGGGAACCGACACGCCCACCAGTCGAGCGATGTCTCGCCAGGCGAAGCCTCGGCTGGCTAGCTCGTCGAGCATCTCGGTCGCTGGCCGCTTCGCCATGTCCCGGGCCTTAGTATTGAGCTGTGCCTGAAATGCCTGGTGGTGGACTTCGCTCACTTGCCGACTGGCCTCCGCGACGTCATCGCCAAGGAGGCGGGTGACATTACGTAGATGACCGGCATCCTCGACCAGCTCGTCGATGGTCCGAGTCCGTGACACCTGCGTCGGCGCTTCTGTAGTCGAGCTGGTGCGGGTGCGATCCGCTGTGATGAGGTCAGCCAACGGGGCCCTCCTTCGTGAACTCGGCGAGGAGCTTGTCGGTCACCAGCATGTCGAACAACGCCCGAATCGGCCTTCTGAGTTGGTCGCAGGTGTCCATGATGATCTCCGGGTCGAACTCGGGGATGTCTGGTGGCTCCCAGAAGCAGTCAAAGTCCAGTGCGAACAGGGAACCTGGACCGGGTGGAGAGGGCCGCTGGAGTGGGCCGACCGGGCTGACGACGTAACTGGTCCGGGGCCCGTAGCGAAGTACCAGCTTCTGGTTCGGTCCCGTCCGGTACTGTGCAGCGCCTTCCCATGCGCTAGGGCCGAACCCGGCGTCACACATCGCTCCGAGTTGGGGGGCCAAAAGCGAGGTATCGATCCAGTCCCGCCAGTCGGAGAGATCCTCCTCTCGAATGCCTGGCACGCGTATTTCATCGATGTAGCGCATACCTACGCGAGCGATCCCATCGGGCAGGAGGACCTCGGCTGCAGCGACCACAGCGCTCTCCACGGTCTCACGGAACGTCGGATAATGGCGATAGCGGGTAGCTTCGATCGTCACGCTCTCCTCGGTGATCGCCACTGCCAGCGTGCGGTCACGCACCGTGAACCTCGGGATGGTCAGCATCGGCATCGCTTGCGGCACGGCGCCGGCAGCGCTGACCGCAACCGTCATCTGTTGGACCTTCTGTGACTGGATGACCCAGCCCTCGCCGAGCAGATCCCGGAACGAACGTTGCAGGTTCATCGGCAGGGGGCTAACACCCGCGCTGCTCGGGAACCGCACCTCGACCGCGACTAGCGCCAACGGCGCGTTTGGGTAGACATCATGCGTATCGGTCACCGACCTCCCTCTCTTGAGTCAGAGCGCAACCTAAACTGTAAGCACAAAGTATAGCCCAAATGTAATCAATCTCTGCCGAGGAGGCTGAGCCATGACCGACGCTGCCATCGTGGACAATAAAAAGAGGGCGCTTCCGGGTTCTCCGTGGGTGAATTCACCGAACCCCTGTTCGTAGCCCCATGCTCTCCTCGCGGCAACAGGGGTCGGGTGACCGGCAACCAAGGCGCTGCTAGGACCGCCTGGTCGGCGGTCCATCTCCATGATCAGACCCGTGAACCTGCAGGTCACGCTGCCGTCAAGGCCATGCCCCGCGGGTGGCCTGCGGCCAGCCTTGACTGCAGCTCGGGAAGCTCTCGCCGGTCGTCCTCGGGGGCCAACAGGTGCGCTTGCCACAGGATCGCGTGCCACCGCTGCCACTCTGGGACAAGGGCTACCCACGGAAAACCCGGAAGCGCCAAAAAGAGGTTGCCTTGACGCCGGTTGCGGCGGCCGCCAACGTCCGCGGCCAATGTCGGCGACAGGAGCCCGGTAGCGCGTGGGTGGGCTATGGCTGGCGGACACGATCGACGGCAAGAGTTCGGCTCGTTCCGGAGTTCGATCTGGCCTTCGGCCCCAATCCGGCGCCGGGATGGTCTGGGTGGTCCCCTTCAAGCAGTCGATATGCGGCGCTGACCCTCTCTGGAGGCGCGGGCTCGGGCACACTGGACAATCTGGGGATTGCCAGCCGAAGGGCTCCGGGCTGTACTGGAAGCCCCAAGGTAGAGAGGATCGCCCGTCCGAGCACCTCGGCGAGAAGCGCCGGGGTCGCGTTGCCTACCTGTCGCACTTGATCTGGGTAGCTGCCCTCCACGACCCAGTCGACTGGAAGTGACTGCAGGCGCAGCCGCTCCTCAACGGCGAGCGGGCGATTGTTCCAGTGGAAGGGGCCGGTCGATGGTCCCGGTTGCGCGGGGAGGGTCCATGAGGGCATGTCCTTGGCCAGCTTGAGTAGGAAGGACCAGTAGCGGGTGCGGTACCCGAAGAGGGGTCGACCGCCGCCGCGAGAGGTGTGCCAGAGGTAGTTCTCGCCCTCCGGTATCGAGGGGAGCAGGTCGGCCCACTTGCCGACGGCGATGGGCGGGTCTGCGACCGAAAGGCGCCCGATAGCGTCCCAGGCGCGCATCGGCGCTTCGTCGTGGGTGGCTGTCGGCCAGATGAGCTGGCCGCCATCGCGCAGCGCGACGATGATCGCTCGCCGTCGGCGCTGCGGTACCCCGAAGCTGGCTGCGTCGATGACGCGAGGCTCAGGTCGATAGTGCGTCCTCCATCGCCTGTTGATCCGGGCGAACGATCGCTCGATCTCGGGGAGCGCAGAGATCGCACCTTGAGCGAACCCGGTGACGTTCTCCAGGAGGATGGCCCTCGGAAGGAAGGTTTCGGCGAGGTCAAGAAACCCGTCGAGGCAGTCGGATCGCTCGTCGTCCAGGCCGATCCGAGAGGTGCGGGACCATTGGGCCGCCTTGGAGAACGGCTGGCATGGTGGCGCACCGGCGAGGAGCGTCAGCTCCCGACGTCGCAGGCCGACGTCGGTTGGTCTAAGCGTCTCCGCAACGTCGAGGATGTCGCCGGCGTCAAGGAGCGGCCATTGGTCGTCCCGGTTCGCCTTGAGTGACCGCCTGGCGGTCTCGTCCAGCTCGATGCACCCGATATGGGTGAAGCCAGCAACCTCCAGTCCCAGGTCGAGGCCTCCCACTCCCGAGAAGCCCGACAGCACGGTTGGGGGTGCCTCAGCGGGCATCGGCTGCGGCCTTGCACTCGGCAAGCGTCGTTTGCACCTGGTCGGCAACGAGGTTCGCGGGCACATGCTCCCAGATCCTGAGCACGGTCCACCCCGTGGCGTCGAGGGCCTCAACTACCTTTCGGTCGCGCTCCACGTTGTGGTCCAGCTTGGTCGACCAATAGCCCGAGTTGGCCCTCGGCGAGTTCCCATGCTCGGGGCAGCGGTGCCAGAAGCAGCCGTCGAGGAACACGGCGAGGCCCTGCCGAGGGAAGGCCACGTCGGCGCACACCCGAACGTTGCCGGCAGTGATGAGAAGCTGCTTGCGGAATCGAAGCCCTCGCCGGTGAAGCTCCGAGCGCACGCGAACCTCAAGCTTGGTGTCGGACCGACGGTTGCCGCGCATGACGCTACTGACCGCCTCGCTCGACGGCACCGGGTATCCGATGCGCGCACGAGTCTCTGCGTCCTGCGAAATGGCCGGCTCGATACCCCCATCTTGTGGGCGCCTGGTGCTTGGGCCGGATGGCATCGGGACCGCTTCCAACGTCTCAGCCACTCTCATCAGTCCCTCCCCGTACCCGCCACCGGCGCGAGCTGGACCCACGAGCCGGGCCGAGCGACAAGAGCGATGCTGCCTGGTCGCGACCGAAGGCCAGATATCCGCACCTGCTGGCCGGGATGGAGATCCATGGCCCCGTGGAGGCGACGGGGGTCGAGGCCGGTAATGGTGACCGCACCGAGGCGGGTCCCGCCGGTCGCGTCCAGCTCCATGGCTACCGAGCCGACCTGGGCCTGCTGGACGCGCTTGATGGTGCCCTCCAGCACCTCGAGCTCGTCGAGCTTCTTCGTGCCTCCAGCGGCCCAGATCGCCGGGCAGCGCAGGATGTGCGGGCAGTAGCCGCAGGCGCCGTCGGATGGTCGCGCGAGCTGCGACGTCTCGCTTGCGTCCACGGCCGAGTTAAACGCCTCCAGAGCAGCAGTGACGACCTCGCAGGCTTGCTCGATCGCCCCTTCGGCCACCTCCACGGTGAGCCGAGCGCGCCCCATCGGCCGGATCTCGGCTCCAGCGACGGGGACGCCAAGCTGGCGGACCATGACGGCGTACATGAGGACCTGCAGCCCGTAGCGCCCAAGAGGCTGAGCATCCTCAGGGCCGACCGCACCGGACTTGAACTCGACGATGCGTGCACCGTCGGCGGAGCGCACCACGAGGTCAGGTGATCCTCGCATCGGAGGGATGCTCGACGTGAGGGGCCGCTCAACCCAGCGCTCCGGATCAGGTGAGCTGGACATCTCCTCGGCCAGCCGCCCCGCCTCGATGACGAGGCGCTCCTCGGTCGTCGCGTACCCAGGCCATGACGGGGCCGGGCCGAAGTAGCTCTCGACAGGAGATCTGTCCGCGGCCCGCTCTTCGACAGTCACCTCACCGCGCCATCGCTGCCGGACCGCGGCTTCCAGCTCGGGCAGGCCGAGCCCCGTGCACCCGCCGGCAGAGACCCATCCGAGGACCCGGTGTGCTGCGCCTCCAAGACGGGCCGAAGGGTTGGACAGCCACCCACCGGCATGGCGTTGGTGGGTCCGGCTCAGGTGCACAGCCAGCCCGCATCGGCGGATCGCCGCCATCAGGGTGGGGCTCACCTCGGTGAGCCGCTCAGTGTCAGGCATCGCCGACGGAGTCCAGCGCGATCAGGGCCTGGCCTGGCGTGCGGATGAGGTTGAACCACGAGCAGAAGCGGACGTCGGCTTGCGTCGCCTCGGCGTGGGCTACGACGCGGGCCAGGGTCGGGCCTCGGCGCGCCTCGCTCGTCGCTTCGAGGGGGTGGACGACAACGCAGACCCGGTTGTCCCGGTCGCTGCGAAGGACGGGCCGCTCGGCGAGCAGGTCGTCGCGCCAGTGCGACACTCCCGCCGCGAACGCTCGGGCGGCCTGCTCGGCGTGCTCAGACCAGCGGAGCGGAGCGAAGACTCGGCCGAGAAGCAGCTCCGCCAGGTCGCACGCCAGGCGCCAGTCGAGGAGCGGGTGCAGCCTGCTGTTGGACCAGTCCTGTAAGCAGGCGTAGCACGACCCTCGGCACGGCTGGCCATCGGTTCCGGCGTGCTGGCCGTACGCGGCGGTGCGCTCCTCGACTGCGTCCACCAGCTCTTGCAGGCGACGCTCGCTCGCCTTGAAGTATCGGGCGTAGCCGGCGCCGTTGAGCAGCGTGTCGGTGAGGTAGATCTCGCCACTTATGCCCATGGATGTCCGGAGCGGGCTGAAGCCCGCGGTCAGCTCCTCAGGTGCGGCCTCCAGCACCCGCCATGCCGCCTCCCGGAAGAGGTAGGCCGCGGAGAGCCACGCCGATCGGGCTTCGATCCTTCCGGGGTACAGGTCGACCTCGGGCGGCAGGTCGATGGGGCTGAGGAGCAGGGCGTCGGTCACCTTGCGGCTGCCGATGGCGGCCGACTCGAACTGCTGGTCGAGAGGCGGCACCCACGGCGTTAGGGAATAGCCCTGGGCGGTGTCGAAGGCTTCTTGGACCAGCAGCCCATCCCAGTCCCTGCGTCCCGGCGGGACGGTGCCGCGGAATGCGAATCCGACGCCTTCGCTGCCGGTGTTGGCGGCGATGAGCTGGACCTTGCCGCCGCGCGTGGCAAGGTTGCCGGCGGTGGGCCCCGGGGTCGGTGCCGCGCTCTCGTCAAAGGTCATTCGTGCCAGGCCGGATCTGGAGATCCACGGGTCGTTGCCGTCGTAGTCCGGCGCCCACCCGTAGATGGTGCGGTAGCCGAGGGGCTCGGCCATCTCGGTGACCACGTAGCGGTCCTCGCCGCACTCAGGGCAGGTGATGTCATCGTCGGAGGGGCTGAGGGTGGTGTACCAGCAGGCGAGGCACGTGCCGAGCCGGCTGCGGTCGCCGAGCGGGTCGGGCACCGGCTGGGGGCGCCCGCCTGCGCCGACCTCGTACTCCACGACTCCGACGGGGATGTGGCGTCGCCCGTCCCGGATGATGCTGCCGCCAGGGGCAAACTCGCCGATAGCGATCTCCGAGTCACGGTCAATCGTCAGGTCGTCGACGTCCCCAAGGTCTCGTGGCTTGTCCAGGTAGAGGTACCGCTGCCTCGTAGGCATGCCGTACATCGGCAGGAGCCCGTGCTCGGCGAGCTGCTGGGAGAGGTCGCGGTGGCCGAGCGCGACAGCGGCGACCTCAGCGGCCTCCTGGAGCAGCTGTCCGTCCAGGATGTAACGGAGTATTCCGTCTGCGTCCTCGACGTTCGTCTCGCGAAGGATCGAGGCGACGATCTCGGTGACGAAGTCGTGGTTGGTGTCGATCCACTGCCCGATCGCCTGGCTCGTGTCGGCCCAGGAGGAGCAGCTGCCGAATGCCCCATGGCTGCTGTAGCCGCCATCGAACTCCGGATGGTCTGCCCGGTAGGCGAAGAACGCCTCGGCGAGCACGTCGAGCGCGACGACTCGCTGCGCGATGTCGGTGTTGCGAGTGTCGATGTAGGGGGCACGCGGCGGGTCGCCGGTGATGAACTCGGGGTGCGTGAAGTAGTGCTGGTCATGGGTTCGGGTGCCGCGGCATACGGTGAAGGCGATGGAGAGCGGCGAGCGGCGGCGTCCGGCTCGGCCCACCCGCTGCTGGTAGTTGAAGCGCTGAGGCGGCATGTTGGCGAGCGCTACCGCGTTGAGCGACCCGATGTCGACGCCTGCCTCCATCGTGGTCGTGACGCTGAGGACATCGATTCCCTCGGTCCGCTCGATCTTCCCGTACAGCTCTGGCGAGTCGACGGCCGATGCGTGGATGCCACGGAAGCGGGCCTGGCGGTCGGCACCCTCGGCTGCGCCGATCTGCCCGGTGAGCTCGGCCGCGTTGAGGCGGAACACACGCTCGTTGGCGGTCGCCAGGTGTCGGTAGTAGTCGGTCTCGAAGAACTCGGAGTCGTCGGGGCGGAATGGCTCCGGGGCTCGCAGCGGCGCGAAGCAGGCGGTGCAGGTGCCGGCAGAGGGGTGCAGGTGAACGCGGAGGCATCGGCTGCACGGCCAGACCCACAGCTCGCCCTCGCCAGCGTGCCCGGTCGCGAGCCATGGCGCCGATGGGTTCGGAAGCGGTGAGGGACGGAGCAGGCGAACCTGATGGGGGCGGAAGAGCCAGTCGCTCGTCGACGTGCCGACAGCGTTTGCGACATCTTGGATCAGGTCGTCGAGCACGAGGCCGCGGGCGTTGGCGATGGTCTTGAGGAAGGACCGCAGATGCGCGCCGGGTGAGGTCGACGGGTCTCGCTCGGCCTCGGGGAAGCGCAGGCGCAGGCACAGGATGCGCAGCGCGGAGTGGGCGACCTCGGCGAAGGTGTCTTGGCCGAGCCCCGAGAGCTGCGCGGGTGGCAGGTCGGCGCTCAGTGGCGCGACCATGGCGAGGACCAGGGACTCGATGTCGCGGCCCACGCCGCTGAAGAGGTTCGAGAGCACCGCGGCAGTGAGGGTGCCCCGGATGAGGGTGCGGAAGTCGTTGAGGTTCTCGGGAAGCGGCGCTCGCCGCGTCATTCGGGTCCCGTCCCAGTCATACAGCTCGTGCCAGTGGCGGCCGTCAGCAGCCTCAAATAGCGAGGGTCCTGGGCCGCCGGGATTGAGCCCGAGGGTGGCGAGCCCGAGCTCTACCCGGTCGATAAGCTGCTCGACCGTCGGGGCTTCGAGCTCCCACTGGCCGGCGTGGATGAGCGCCTTGTCGGCGTCGGTCCGGAGGTGCTGGGGGCGTGCAAGGGCGTCGGCGAGGGCCGGCATCTGCTTGCGGAGCTGACCGTATGCGGCGACTGCCTCCTCCGACGTGTCCCCCGCTACGGCTCGCTCAGCCATTGCTAGGTCGGCGCGCTCGTCAAGCGCTGCAACGAGCTCCGCTCGCAAGATGTCTTGGAAGTGGTTTCTGGCGAGATCCGGGCCAATGCGCGCCGCGTCCTGCCGGCTATCGCTGAAGACAACCAGTCGGCGCTGGTCGGCGGGGAGCTGGCTGAGCACGGCGCCGGAGAGGATCTGAGTGACGCGCGAGAAGCCGAGACCCATGGTCCGGATCGGCGAGCGCTTGCCGGCGGGGTCCGTCGGCGGCAGACGGCGACGGTTTCGGTAAGGGAAGCGCACCTCGTCGCAGCCTGGGCAGTGCAGCGGCAGCCCCTGGACCCGCTCGAGGGTGGCGTGGTCGGCACCGGTGATGTCGAGAGCCCAGCCGGTACTGCCTTGGGGTAGCCGCCGGATCATGCCGGTCTGTGGGGTCAGGTCCGCCCGCTTGAAGGCGAAGGTGAGGCCGCCCCACGTGCGGTCGCGGCGCACTGGCTGCCGGACCGCTTGGGGCTTTGGCCAGTAGACGACGTAGTTGACCGCCGTGCGCTCAGTGACCACCCGGTCGGGAAGGCGCTCCAGGTCGGCGAGGAAGGGCACGAGGAAATCCCGGCCGCCTTGGGACTCTGCGGGTCGATAGCCGCCGAGGAGCACCTCGCCGCAGCTTTGGCAGTAGAGAAGCTCCAGGACGCGTCCACCGCAGCTGCAGGTGATCTCGGGCTGGTTGAAGATGCGCCCGACCGTCCGGCCTGCCAAGCGGTGCTCGGGCGACACCTGATCGCAGTCCGGGTTTGAGCACGCCCACAGGCCCGGCAGGACGTTGAAGAGGAGGTGCAGGCGGAGGCGCACCTGGTCCCCTCCGGCGCGCTCAAGAAGCGCGTAGAGGTCGTGCGCCCGCTGGCGCCGCTCGTCGGCGGAGAGGTCGGGGAACAGACCCTCCTCCAAGAGCCAGAGAGGAAGGGCGCGCGGTCGCCCGTCGGCCAGCGGCACCTCGCGGAGGGTCGCGTCGAATCGCTCGGCGATCGACCGGATGGAGTCCGTCACCTCGCCTCGCTGGACGGTCTCGCTGGCGTCGGTCGGGGACTGCGCAGCCGTCACCCCGGCCGCGGTGAGCTGGAGCGCCTCTCGCGCCCCTCTGGTCGCGATCGGTGCAGCATCGACTCGGCGGAATGGGTGCTCCGAGGCGAAGAACGCTCGGAGGTAGTCGTCGCCATCCTCGCCAAGGGATGCCGTCGGTGCGATCACCCGCAGCTTGTGGGGGCTCTGGTGTAGCCCAAGCTTTCGCAGGAGCCGCCGGATGAGGTAGGCGACCTCGGTCCCCGGGGTTCCTCGGTACATGTGCAGCTCGTCGATGACGAGCGTGAAGACGCTCGATGGCTGGGCCAGCCACTCCTCGGTCCTCGCCCAGATCTCGGACTCCTCGTCGCGGCCGAGCATGATGCTCAGCATGGAGAAGTTCGTGATGAGGATGTCCGGCGGGGCATCCTGCATGTCCCAGCGGCTTCGCATCTCCGCCGAGCCTGCGGCATCGACCCTTGGGATGACGAATCGGGCGTCGCGGTCCACTCGGCCGTCGGCGTCGGAGGCGAGCAGCCGCTCGACGGCGAGCCACTCTCGCTCGGCCCGACGGAGCTGGGCTCGGAGAGCGTCTCGCTTGTAGGGCTTCTCGTCCTTCTTGCCTGCCACCGGGGTCCGTCCCGTGTACTGGCCGAAGTAGAAGCGGTTGCCGCCGAGATGCCGGTCGAACCATGAGCGGGCGGTGTCACCGTCGAGATAGCGCCTCAGGCGGACGAGCTGGTCCTCGACCAGAGCGTTCATGGGGAACAGGACGAGGGCCCGCACCGCTGCAGGGCGGTGTCCGGCGGGGTTGCGCTGAGGGATGCGCCGCGGCCCGTGAGCCCACCACCTGCCACCCTCGGCGTCCTGGGGGAGCGCGGCCCAGCCCTGGGCCTCGGTGGTGAGGCGGCTCAGGATGGGGAGCAGGAAGGCCTCGGTCTTGCCCGAGCCGGTTCCCGAGGTGAGCGCGACGTGCTCGTTGCGGCCGAAGGATGCGGCCAAAGCCTCCTCCTGGTGGGCGAAGAGGCGCCGAGGGCGTGGCACGCCGTCGAGCATCACCTCCTCGATCAGCTCAGCGAGGATTGGCGGCGCCCCGGCCAGCTCAAGCGAGCCCGCTGGGGTGCGGACCGTGCCGTCGTGGTCGCCTGCCAGCGGGTATTGAGGGAGCAACTCGATGAACGGCTCTCCCAAGACGATGCCTTGGCGGCGCAGCAGCGCCGCCCGCTCCGCCATGAGTCCGCGGTCGGCGAGGCGGTACGCGGTGTCGTAGTAGCGCAGAAGCTCGTCGCGGACCCCGGAGATGATCGCGTCGGGCGTGGGCATCAGCTCACCCTCTCGGTCGTGGATGCGCGCTGGGTCCCGTAGCCGAGGGTCAGCCGGATTCGGTTGTAGGTGGTGCCGAGCACGCCTCGATACTCATCCACATAGTGGCCGTCGGCACGGTCGACGTGGCGGATCGGCAGGAGGCCGGTGCACATCACTGCTGCCCGAGCCCACATAGTCGGCAGCTGTGCTCGGGCGTCGCAGAAGAGGCTTTGGCTCTCCGGCGACCACGAGAGCGGGTTCGGCGCACCACTGGACGAGCCCATGACCCGATTGATCTCTGCATGCACGGCGATCCAGCGGTCTACGTTGTGGAGCACACCCTGGTCATCGACGTAGAGATACCTGCGCATGCCATAGGACATCTGCTCGTAGCAGCCCGGCATCCAGTTGCCGAAGCGAACCTCGCACGGCTCGAACCGAAGCGACGCCACGTTCAGCCGCTTTGCCTGGATGCCCGAGGACGTGTACTCGCTTGCCCCCGCCGCGACGGCTGTCTCAAGTGGAACCAGCGCGTCCTTGTACTCAAGCCTGACGGTAGTCTTCGCCGAGGCGCCGATCGCCCGGGCCGCTGCGGCGAACTCGGTGGTCGAGGAGATGCCTACGAAGATCGCCGTCGGTGATCTGTCTCCTTGTGCCACGACGGTCAAAGCTCGGATATCGCCAGCCGCGTCCAGCTGCTTGAGCACCGACATCGTCTCAGGGCTTCTTGCGCCAAGCAGCACCGCGTTGCCACCGGATCCCTCGACAAAGCTCAGCACCGTCGGCGCCACCCACCAGCGGCCGCTGTCGACCCAGTCCACCTCGACATGCCCGGAGAGTTCCAATTCGTGCAGCAGTTGCGAGGGACGTGCCGACTCGCCAAGCACGGAGCGGCACGCTTGCTCGAAGCTCCCGCGGGTGCCGGTGCCCTTCAGGCTGCACCACTCAAGGATCAGATCCGCTCCCTGGGAGTTGCTCATGTGGCACCGATCACCGAGCGTGCGTATCCGGCCCACTCCTCGGCGACGGCGACCGAGTCATCCGGTTGCCCGCCCCGAAGGATCACCGGCTCCACGCCGATCGCGGTGATGATCTCAAGGGCGAGCGGCCCGGCAGCCACCTCCAATTGGGCCGGCGGCACGGCTCGCGGGACCTGGGTCACCGCCCAGGTGCCGGTGGTGCGCTCGAGCGTGGCAACCCACAGCAAAGGCGAGAGGGGACGGCCGGCCGGGTAGGAGCAGCTCTGGGTGGGCTCGAACACCAGCTGAGGAAGGCCGGCCGCCTTTGCCCAGGAGCCCATCATGGGGGAGCACTCCACCGCTTGGCCCGGCAGGCCGAAGACGATCAGGCGCGCGCCGAGCGGGGAGATCACGATCGGGTCGTAGTCGGACTCGGGCAACCGGGCGCCCCCAGTGAACACCGGCTGACCCTCAGCACGATCGATTGGGACGATCACTCCGAGGGCCGTTCTCCCGACGCTCTGGGTAACATCGGGCAGCCGCCCAAAGGCGCGCAGCTCGAACGTCAGGCGGTAG
Source organism: Actinomycetes bacterium (assembly GCA_021791615.1). The sequence continues at coordinate 2,580 of JAJYWG010000295.1, read as the reverse complement.
GGGCCGACGTCGACGCGGTGATGGCCGCTGCCGAGATCCAGCTCCCGGAGATCCATGACCGATCCCTCACCCATGGCCGCATCAAGCGACTCCCCGTCCACACGCACGATCATGTCGGCACTGTCGGCCGGCACGAACACGCCGGGGGGGCCGCCGAGGAGAAAGGTGCGCCGTGCCACCTCAAGGCCACCCACGAGCCTCGGGACCGCCTGCCAGCTCTTGCGCATCGGAAGGCCAACGATGGGCTGTCCCCTTGGCAACGTCAGGACTCCTGGGCCGTACAGGGTCCAGCCGGGGGGAACCCCTTGGATCGAGGCGATCCGGAAGCTCTCCAGCAGATGGCGAATGCTCTCGGCAGCACGGTCGGCAACCAACACGTACACCGTCTCTCCGACCTCGGCGTCTTCTACCGAGCACCACAGCGACCAATCTCGTGCTGCGAGGACGACGATGTCGCTCGGTCGATAGACAAGGGAAATATCGTTCATCGCCGTGACGCTGACGCCATCGTCGAGTGCGCTCAAGTCGACGGGGATCGGCGTGATGTGCGGCTCGCCGCCCTCAAGGGGGCCGACCATCTGACCATCGAGCTCGATGGTCCGCGACTCCCAAAGCTCTGCGGAGGCCGGCGCGATCGCAGCGAACTGCAATCGTCGCTCTATCCAGTCGTCAAGCGTGACAACCAGGCTGGCTTCGCGCTTGAGAACTCGGGCACCGCCCGTCTCAACCTCGTCTAGCAGGTGATCGAGCAGCATGTACTGGAGGCTGTCGCTCGCATCCTGGTGGCTTCCGTGAAGAAGCTCCCACAAGCGGCCCGAGACCCGGCGCTGAGTCGCCCACCGCCGGAGTCGCTCCAACAGGTCAGCGCCCGCGTTCGCCGGGTCGGTGATCTCGAGGTCCCCCGGCCCGAGGTGGCCGAGTGAGAGCAGGAACGCGTCCACGTCTCGGAAGTCTTCGCGACGCAGAAGGACCTGGGTGTAGGGGTGACCCACCACGCAGCGCGGACCGGTCTGCGGGATTCGCCGCCAAGACGGAAGGCCCCGCTTCCCGGCGTTGCTCTCTGCCAGCCACCTTGCCAGATCAACCCACCACTTGTAGAACGACTCCTCGTAGTCGTCCTGGGTAAGCATTGAGCTGAGACCCAAGATGTTCGAGAGCGGTCGATAGAAGGCCAGGCTGCCCCGCTCGCTCTCTCGTACCACGACCAGCACGGAAACCGCGATTAGCCCAAGCCACGGAGGCACCTCGTCAGGGTCGGCGCGCGAGCGCCACTCATCACCTTGCCGGCGGAGCCATCGCAGGGACGACACCCCCTGCACCTCGTGCCTGACAGCGTCGATCAGATCCTGCGCAGGACCGTGAAGGTCCAGTGCCCGCTCGTCGTTGATCCTCTCCAGCTCGGCATCGTCGACTCGCAGGTAGACACGCTCATGGGGTCGACGGGAGAAGAACCAGGCCATCAGAGTCTCGTTCCACTCCCCGAGCAGCACGCCTACTGCTCCGGCCGTGCGCCGCATATCGCTGGCATGGTGAAAATTATAGGCAGGTTCTACGAGGCCATGAATGCTGGAATGCCCCGAGGCAAGGGTAGCACCAGGCCAGGCGCTGTCAGTCGTCGCCGAGGCCGAGTGCCTCCCCGATGCTCGTGTCGAACCGCTGCGCTTCTTCTATGTATCCCGCAACAGTATCGAGCGATTTCCATCCACCGCGTTTCGCTATCTCGTAGATTGGCATTCCCCGGCGCGCTGCTGAGGTGGCCATACCGCGGCGCAGACTATGCGACCGAAATCGCCCGGACAGACCGGCCTGTGCAGCTCGAAGCCGCACGATCTCGGAAAAGGCAGGCCTCTGGAGCCGAACCGCAGAGCCACCGAGAGCATGTCCCTGTGCAGGGTCCTCGCCCATACGTCCGATGCGTGCTCTCACGAGCCTACCATGGCGGTCTATTCGACAGAACAGCGGATCGCCGGGATCCAAGGGCCGACCCAGGGCCTCCGTATATGCATCTAGCCATGCCTCAACGTTGGCTACGGGGTCGTAGGGTCCTCCACCGAGCCTTTTGACGTCTGCCTTTCGTGGGTCACGCCCATACTGATCCGTCTTGGAGCGACGAAAGGTCACCACGGCGCCATGAGTAGAAAGCTCGAGATCGCCGACGTTGAAATCCGAGAGGTTGCGCCGGCGTGAAGCCACGACGAATCCAAGGCTCAGTACTGAGCGATCCCGTATATCGATGAGCGAGCTGCATTGCATAGCACGAAGCACTCTACGGGCGGCGTCCTCATTCGAAAGATCAGGAAGACCGACACCCGGCGAGACAGCCAGGCCAGCTTGTGAAGTGCGCCAGCGCAGCGTCTTAGTCATAGCCTGGTGGGTCGACGCGCAGACAGTTCCTTCAGTAGTACGCATTGGCCGGCCACTCCCGTCGAGAACTGGAAAGACCGGACCGGACACGGTCAAGTCCAGACGAGTGGTGTAAGACGACCACCGCACCAATCGTGTTGATTGGCTAACTGGCTACGTCGAGTTCGGCAGTCGTCACCTCCTCGCCTCCAGCGACTTCGTCGGCAATCAGGTGCA
>JAJYWG010000387.1 GCA_021791615.1 Actinomycetes bacterium | reverse complement strand
GGTCCCCGGTGCCAGGCTCGAAGCGGACGCGCAGGCACAAGTCGGCGTAGTAACCCTGGGCCTCGGCCGCGATGGGGTCCAAGATCCCGACCGAGGCCTCCCAGCCGAAGCCGGTCAGGTACGTGATCGTGCCCGCCGCCCGGTTGGCGGCGCAGCGCGAGCTGCTCACGAGCGGGCCAGAGCGCTTGGCCTGGCCAGCCCGCTGGGCCGGGGCCGCGCTGGCGGGCGAAGCCGAAGTAGCCACAAGAGCGCCAGTCAAGACGACGGCGCTGAGGGCCCGCGGGGAAAAACGCATAAGGACTGAGGCACAGTAACGGAGGGCTCCGGCTATTGCAACGACCCCCGATGACCGCTCGCTGCCTGAAACCACGCCAGCGCAGCACCCCGTCCTCTACCACCACGATGAGGGCGGTGAGGACGAGCCCGAACACTGCCAGCGTGACGATCCCGGCCCACGCGTACCCGAGCTGGGCGTCTGCGGACTGTTGCTCAATGAACACCCCTAACGGGTAGGGGTGACCGGCCCGCTCGTCCCTACCCTCCCTTCTTTGCCAGCAGGCAAAGCCCTACATCATGGACCGACCACGCCTGGGTGGACTGCTCCTAAGCGCCCTGTACTAGCCAGCCTTCCCCTCTCTTAGACGGCCCGTCTTCACGTCGAAGACAAAGCCGCGCGTGGCGCTCTTTTTGGGGATGAAAGGGCTTGCCTGGATGCGGGCCATTGACTGGCGGACGTCCTGGTCAAGGTCGGAGAAGGCTTCCGTTGCCCATGGGGGCCGGATGCCAGTGTCGTCCTGGATCTGGCGACCAAATGCCTCGTCGGTAAAGGTGAGCATGCCGCAGTCGGTGTGGTGGACAAGGATGATCTCCTCGGTCCCGCGCAGGCGCTGGGAGATGGCGAGGGAGCGGATCGCGTCGTCGGTCACGGCACCGCCCGCGTTCCTGATCACGTGGGCGTCACCCTCGGTCAGCCCAAAGATCCCGTAAGGGTTGACCCTGGCGTCCATACAAGCCACTATGGCCACCCGCTTGCTCGGTGGCACCGGGAGGTCGGCCTTCGCGAACTCGGCCGCGTAGACGTCAGCGTTCTTTAGCAACTCATCGGTGACACTCATGAATAGGCCCTGAGTTCTAGTGCCCAGCTCCTCGCTGAATACCTGACAAGCTTACTCGGGATTCAGGACGATGCCAGCAGTGCCAGCGTCGGCCGAGGCGGCCACGACCGCAAGGCACCCGTGCTACTTGGGGCGCAGGAGGCCCGAGAGGGCGTGAAAAGGCACCACCGGCCTGTTGGCACCGGTGTACGGCCTGCGCAGGACCCTCGTGTAATAGGGCTCTCGTGCGGCACGCTCAAGCCATGACGCTTCAGCGCCGGGCGCGTGAAGGACCTCGAGGCTCCCTACAAATTGGTAAGGGCCGCCACGATCTGGTCGACCGAAGGGGCGCCTTCAATGCCGGCCCCCGTGTGGTACGTGCGGCAGGCGAACGCCGGGGGGCTCCCGGGGCTCGCGAAGACATCAGCACCGTCCACAACTAGCGCCGGTGAGCCGTAGAACCCGCGTCTTGCCGCCTCGTCGAGGTCGGCGACTTCCTCGATGGCGACCTGGGGAGCGGGCTCGTCGAGCTGGGCCAGGGCGTCGGCGAGGCGCTGGCGCATGAGGGTGACGTTCGGGCAACCGGGAGTTTGCAAGATGGTGATCGTCTGTGACATACCTCGACGATAAGCCCTCCTCTATAGGGGACAGTCAAGAGGGTACGGTGGCCTGATGGCGATGAAGATCGGGGAGCTCGCCGAGCGGACCGGCACTTCGGTAAAGACGATCCGCTACTACGACCGCGTCGGCGTGCTGTGCCCGCAAGAGCGGAGCGAGGCTGGCTACCGCCTCTACGGTCAGGACGCCCTTGGCCGCTACCGCTTCGTGCGGGCTGCACAAGCGGTCGGGCTCCGTCTCGGCGAGATCCGCCAGGTCATCGGGGTGTGCGACCGTGGCGAGGCACCCTGCAGCTTCGTGGCCGAGCTAATCGGCAAACGCGCCGACGAGATCGACGCGCGCATCGCCGAACTAATCGCACTACGGGACGAGCTGCGGAGCCTCAGCCGACGGGCGAAAGACCTCGACCCACGCGACTGCGACCCGAGCCTCATCTGCCACGTCATCGGCCCACGCGCCTAACCTTTTCGCCGTCACCCGCCGGCGCATCTCAGGCCGTAATTTTGGAAGTCTCGTGTCCAGTCGCGCGGCTAGCGGCATAAGCGAGGCGACGACCGCGTATGCCGGGGTCACAGCACCTACTTCGCTGGTCTCGCTCCGAGGAGCCTTTGGACGTGAAGGGGCTGGTCGGTACTCTGGAGCAGACGTGGGGATGATGAGATGACCGAGCCCGGGAACCTGGCACGGGTGCTCGCGCTCTGGGCGGAGATGTCCCAGAGCTAGATGGCGGCGGATGTTGTGTGGCAGGGCCTCTTGCCCGAACTTGCCTGCCATGGCCGCGACGAAGTTGCCGACGTGCTCGGCTCGGCCGGCGGTGGTCGGTTGCCGAGGGTCACTCGTATGGAGGCAGAAGGGGCGGGTGACCGGGTGGTCGTAACGGTCGAGGGACCCGACTTTGGCCCAGGGCCCGTCGGTACCGCGCTCGAGCCAATCGGAGGGCCACGCACGTTGGCCTTCTGGTTCGGAGACGGCAGGGTCCGTGCGCTGGAGAGCTTCGCTACCCGCCAAGAGGCCCTGGGGGTAGCTACTGACCTGTCGGGGGCCCCTGGGCTCTGCTTCGGTGGTATGGCCCGCACGAGGCCTACTTGGTTGCGGACCAGCCCGGCACCGTGCTCGTCTGCCAGCCACATGCCCGCCATCTCCAAGCTTTGAGCAAGGCACCCCTGTTGAAGCTCGGCTTCTCGAAGCCAAACTACGCCCCAAGGCTCGTGCGATAACGGCTCGGCGGGGGCTTGTTCCCCCCACGTGTGGGTGAAGGCCAAGGCGACGACGTCCTCGGGGTCAAGCCTGGCCGACGGCAACGCCTCAAACCCTCGTCGTTTCGTGCTACTTCACGCACCCGGTCCAGCCCTGTTTTGCCCCCAATCCGGCTCTGTGTCCAGGACGTGTCGGCCTGGCCGTGTTCCCCTTGGCCAGCCCCCTTTCCTCCACCGCCTCCGCCCCCGGTCGCCCGGCTTGTTCGGCTTGTTCGGCAGCTTCGCACGTACTACGGGGTCGACGGGGGCCGCGCCGACCGCAACGACTCCTCATGCTCGTGCATCTCAGGCTCGTGGCCTCGGCCTTCCCTGAGCGGCCTGGCCGGTGATCGGCCTTACCAGGCAAGCGTGGGGCCTCCCGGTTCTCGCGCAACGAAGTTCCGTACATGCACAGATTCGATTCTCCGAGCGCGCGGAACCCGTCAGCGGCTCGCGGATAGCGCTGCTGCCGGTGTTGCCTTCGACGTATGTAACGGCCTGGGCGCCCCGAGGGCCTTGATTTCGCGGCTCAATAGCCCGGCCCGCACGTGCCCCTGTCAACGCTTCGCCGCCATCCTCGCGGACGGTGACGCATAACTCGGCGTCGCTGTGGATCGCTACTCTTTCAACGTGGGGCTCTTTCATCCCCTCCGCCTTGCCGGTTTATCCCGGCGCTCTACGAGTTCAGTGATCGACTCTGTACAAGTTGCCGTAATCGTCAACAGCGTTCAGCGAGTTCAGGGTCTATATCGCTGCCAATGCCCCCGCCATCCCCAATTACGGCGAGCGCTAGCTGGCGGGTGACACGCATCTCCACCGGGTTCGCCGAGTCCACCATCAACTAGGTGGTCGCCAAAAGAATAGTCAACCGTCGGTAGATACGCTGGAGCCCCAGATGGGCGAACCTCTTGCTCCAGGCCCGGACCCGGGTGCTCGACAACACGCTCGCCGACGACTTCGACCGCTGGTAGCAGACTTCGCGCGACAGCTTCAGCCTGAGGAGCTACCTGGGATCGCTGCGTAACCTCCCCGGTTTGTCCCACTCTCCGACTTCAACAGTTACGAGCCCAAAGTTTTCAGGCGATAGACGAACCCCGCTGTCATATGACCTCCAAGAAGGCGGTGAGGCCTGCCCACTCGTGGTCGAGAGCCGCGAGCACCTCGCCCACCGGCCCGGATGGGGTCATCTTTGCCTCAATTTTCCGCGCCCGGTCCATCTCATAGACCCTCATCCGGCAGTGCAGCAGCGCATCCGCCTCTTCGGCTGATCCCACCTCAGCCGAGCAGTAGTCGATCAAGGCGCGATCAAGCGCCTTAATTCGCTTAAGCCACGCACGGGCAAAGTACTCACAATCGTGGCACTTATCGTGGTAGGCCTTCAAGCGCTCGAAGGCGATTCTCATATGCTCCCAGCGGTACCAGTACGGCTTGATCGCCATGGCCTTGGCATGGGGGTTGGAGAGATCTTTGGTCCTATTCTTGCTCAACGCCAAGACATCTTCATCGTGCTCGTCGGCGTCCCTGGCGCCGGCAACGCCGAGCTTTGCCTGGCCAGCGGCGAGATCGGCAACGGTCGCCCGGTTCCCTGCAGCCCGCTGCAGGGAAAGGAGGTGCTCGGCCGCGCGGGGAATGACCATTTCGCGCCGTGCCACGACGCCCGCCGACCGTCGGTCCGCCGGGCTTGGCTCCGACGCCCGTGTAAGCCTTGCGATTCTTAGAGCCATCGTGTCAACTCAAGATAACAACCTTGGTCACCTTCGTGGCAACGGGCTTGAGTTCGACGGAGAACTCCCCGGGCACCTCGGCCAAGACAGAGCCCGTCGCGCTCCCCATGTCCCGGCGCCCTCCTTCGTTTCCTCACCGAGGCCCCGGGCAAGGGCCTCGGTAGCGATTTGCCGTCACCGGCGCCCACCTCCCGCTTGCAGCCCCCCAGGCCGCGCCACAGCCCAGGCTAGTGCCGCTGGTTGAACCCCGACCGGTAGGGGGAGGGCACCACCTCTGGCACGGGTGAAGAGCAATAACGTTTGCCTAACACGGTCTAACAAGGTCCGGCGGAACGAGGAGGGTGGTCACAGGTCGACCCCAGGCCCTTGCCGCCCCTTGACGGCGAGCGCCCGAGCGACCTCTCGAACGGCGCCCGGTGGCGGTCGCGCTCCAAGTAGGCGTCCCTCGCCCGGTCGGCAGCCCTGACCGTGCCGGGGGACATCGCCTTGGTGAGCCGGGCGCGCTCGGCGCTGACGCGCTTGACTTCCTCCAGGGCAAGCCGTGCCACCTCCATCAACGGCCTCTGGCGGCCCTCGTGGACCGCCTCTATGTCGGCCCACACCCGCCGGTTCCGACGGACTGCTCGTGCCTCGCGGCTTGAGCCGTCGGGCCCGACCGCCGCCACCTGCCAGGCCTGGCGGTTGGCGACGCCCAAGGAGCAGTCGTTCCTACGGGTGACGACCCGGTCGCCCACGCCTATGCGCACCTCTCCCATGCCTGTGGCGACGACGTCGTCGTCGACATTGCCCCTGGAGACGAGGAGCCCCCTCGTTGCCTCGTTCAGCGCCCTGGCCTCCTCGTTGGTGGCGACCGTGAGGGCGAGGAGCCGGGGCGTAGGGCCGCGTCGGCCGCCTCTATGGCCAGAGCGGCAATGGCTGCTTCCTCGCTCCTGTGCACGACCACCGGCCCCCCTCTCGAAGAGGGCGTCCACGGCATCGTCGGGGCGGTCGCGGCGTCGGAGCGCCAGGGAGAGGGAGAGGGAGAGGGAGAGGGAGAGGGAGAGGTCTACTGGCGTAACGGCGCCGAAGTGGCAGCGAAGAGTACTCCAACAGCTTCAACTTGCTGTTCCGGGGCCTGGAGTTCGCGACCGGAGGCCAGAGGCTCCACCGTTACGCCGATTACCAGGCCGTCCTTGACCCCGCCACCCGAGAGGCCTTGGCCGGGTACCTCGAAGCGTTCCGCCACTGCATGCCGCCGCACGGGGGCTTCGCAATCGACCTCGAACGCTGGACGGCCCGCCTGGTCGGCGCGGCCAATATCCGCCAGGGTCACCGCCTTCCCACTGGACATCAAGCGCCTCACGCCCTGAGGCGGCTCGCACGCCATAACCGCTGCCTGACCGGGCTCCAGAACGAAGAGGTGAGCGGTAACACGGCACAATCGCTGCCACTGCCAAGTTTGAAAAGGTGGATGTGGCCGACGGGGTCACTTCGGCTGCTGTGCCCGATGGGTGTCAGCGCCCGAGGCCTCGGGGGCGTTCGGGACCGGCCCACCGGCGCCGGGCTGCCTCCGCGTCCTTCGAGGGCGCGGCCTTTCGCGGTGCCTGGGCTGCAGAGCGCGCCGGCGCCGGGCGGCAGCTCCTAGCGCTCGTCACTGCCCGCCATTTGAGCTTCTGGGCGCCTCGCCGCCCAGCCGGCCTCTCCGGCCAAGCGTTCCCTGAAGGTGGGGAGCCCGCTGAAGACGACCGCTATGGGCTGGAGACGGCGGGCTACGACGGTCTGGAGGGCCCTGGCGAGGGCAGAGAGGTCCTCCTCGGGCGCGGCTTGGGCTTCGTCGACGGTGACGAGGAACCCTGTGTGATGGGCGGCGGCGAAGGCCCCGACGCGCGAAAGTGCGTCCTCCAAGGCCGCGGCGGGGCTCACCGCGCCGGCGCTCTTGCCCCGCTCGAGCGTCGCGCCGGCCGAGACTACGCCGAGGTCCGCCCCGGCGGAGAGCTCTGCCTGGAGGTCCCTGGTACCCCGACCGAGGCGCACCCAGGGCCGGAGGGCCTCGGGCAAACGCTCGAGCAGGACGGCTACCAGGCTTTCCTCCTGGAGCGCTTGCACGTGTAGCACCGCCCAGCCGAGCTTCTTGGTGGCGACCTCGCCGATCACGTCCAAGAGGCCGGTCCTGAGCACCCACGCTTCTGCCGAGCGCTCCTCGGGTCGCGCCCTGCCACCACCGGTGGGCGGCGGCCGAAGCCGGGGGTGTAGGGCAGCAGGGACGTAGCCGTTGTGTCGTTAGGCGCCATTAGCTTTCGTTGCACACCCTCTCGTCAACGTCGGATCTAGTTGGTCGCCTTAGGCTATAACAGCTGTTAGCCCGGACGGTGAGAGCACCATCGCCACGTACGACATGTTGCCGTGTCCATATTGCGTAGCTGATAACAACTAGCGGCGGAGCCGACGGAAGTCCTGCAGCGATTGTGACGTTCGCCCCTGATGACCTGTGCGTTCAACCCCTTGACTGGGTGGTGGAGGTGTCGTTCAGATGGGTTACGGCTGGGGCTGGGGCTGGGGCTGGGGCTGGGGCGGTTGGGTGCTGATGGTCCTGGTGATGGCCCTCTTCTGGGGAGCCGTGGTGGCGGGCGCGATCGTCCTCGTGCGCTACGGGCGGGAACGGCACGAGCCACCGCCGCTACGGCCGGACCAGAAGGGCCGGCCTTCGGCGCTCGACCTGCTCGACGAGCGGTTCGCCCGCGGCGAGATCGACACCGAGGAGTACACCAAGCGACGTGACCTTCTTCGTGCGGGAAGATGAACAGCCGCTGGGTGCGCTGGTGGCCGGCCGCCGCAGCCGTTTTGGTCCTGGCGGGCGGGTCGAGCGTGGCTGTTGCCGCCGCCAGCGGGGCCTTCTCTTCTCGGGCGTTGGCACCGAACGGAGAGTGCTCGGCCCCGTCGTTGCCAGGCGTCGTCATCGACGTGAAGCTGGCCGACATGGGCGGCATGATGTGGGGCGGCTACGGTGCCCGCGGTACAACGCGGATCTCGCTTAGCAGTGACACTGCGGCGGCCGGCACCGTCTCGTTCCGGGTGGCAAATACCGGCCGTCTGGTGCACGAGCTGGTCGTGCTGCCCTTAGCCCCCAGCCACACGGTTGGTGAACGCCCCATTGGTGCCGACAACCGGGTGAGCGAGAAGGGGTCGCTCGGCGAGGCGTCCAACACGTGTGGCCAGGGCGCGGGTGCCGGCATCGACGCCGGTGCCATCTCCTGGGTCACGCTCCACCTGAACGCGGGAAACTACGAGCTTGTCTGCAATATCCCCGGCCACTACGCCGGCGGCATGTTCGCCAAACTACGCGTCGGCTAAACCCGGTACTGTTGATTTAAGTTTGACACCAACCCGGCGGGGTCCACGGATGGGCGGAGCCGTGGGCGGTAGCGGCTTTGCCACGGACGCCAGGGTGGCTATGGGTCAGGGGGTTACGAAGAGCTCGGCTACGTCGGCGTAGTTGGTCAGCGAATAGTTGGCTGCCGTTGCCCAGGGGTCCTCCTCTGCTCGTCCCATTGGCCGAGGCCTCGGCTACTTCGCGCCGCGCAAGGTGGCGCTCGGCGAGTGCGGCCGGTCCTACGGCGACGCCCTGCACCCACGAACACAGCTGCCTGCGCTGCCCCGCTTCTGCGCCCGACCCTGCCGAGCGGTCCCGGCTGGTCGAGATCAGTGACAACCTCGCCGAGCGCATCGCCGAAGCGGAGTCGGAAGGCTGGCTCGGCGAGGCCGAACGTCTACGGGTCAGCCTGGACGGTGCCCGCCACAAGCTCGCCCAGATGGACCTGATCGCCGAGCAGCGGGCCAGCTCCGTGAACCTCGGCATGCCGACCCTCTCCCAAACCGCGGCCCGAACCACGACCACGACGGACCCGCTCGGTGAGCTGAGCACTGACAACGAGCCGGATGAGCTGAAGGACGCGGCAGAACGCCCGGGTAGAGGAACGAGAAGGTTATCGCTGGATGCTCTCCGCGCCTGAGTTCAGGCGTCAAAGAATAGGGGTCAGCGGCTCTCGTCATAGATACTGAGGACCGTGGGTGAGGTGGCGAGCAGGACGATGCCGATGGCGGCGAGGGCGGCCGTGAGGGCTTCTCCGGCGAGGTAGGCGCTGGTGAGGCGGACTTGTTCGTTGAGGGCGGTGTCGCCGATGAGGACGGCAAGGAGGGGTTCGAGCACGGCGATGAAAGGCATCGAGTAGGCGAGCGGTCCCGCTTGGTAGGCGCTTTGGGAGATGACGAGGGCGGCGATGCCGGCGAGGATGAGCAGGTAGGGCTGTGGGGAGGTGAGCGCACCAGTGAGGGAGTGGGCGAGCTCGGAGACGGTGGCTTTGGTGAGCACGGCGAGGAGCCCGAAGGCGGCACCGGCCGCGGCGCCGAGGAGCATGGCCCGGTGGCGGCCGCTGACCCGGGTGGCGACGACGACGAGGAGCGCGGTGACGACGGCGACCGGCGTGAGGGTGGCGACCCAGGTGAGCGGGGCCGGGTTGCCGATGCCTTCGACGGGCGAGGCGAGGATGAGGCAGCCGGCGACGCCACCGAGGACGGCGATGATGCCGGCCCAGTCGCGCGCTGCGGCTCGGCGGTGGCGGCGCCACATGGCGATGGGGACGGCGATGGCGAGCTCGGTGACGACGACGGGCTGGACGAGGGCGACGGGTCCGAAGGCGAGGGCGACGCCTTGGAGTGCGTAGCCGCAGACGAGCAGGGCGATCCCGGCGATCCATTTGGGGCGGCGGAGAAGGTCGAGGAGCAGGCGGAGCTTGAGCGAGGAGGTCGCTGGCGCGCTCTGGGCGGCTTCTTGTTGGTAGACAGCGGCCCAGGCGAAGCTGGTGGCGGCGGCGAGGGCGGCGACGATCGAGGCGGTCATGTGCCTCGGCGTTGGTTTCGGGCGCGCCGCCACCTTCGGGCCCGGCGGGCGATCTCGATGAGGCCGCTTATGGCGAGGGCGGCACCGAAGGCGACGAGGAACCCGGCCCAGGGTCGGTGCTCGAACGCCTTGCCGCTGAGGCGGCCGATGAAGAAGGCGTAGCTGGCCCAGAGGACGGCGGCGACGGCGGTGGCGGCGAGGAAGGTGCGCCGCGGGTAGGCGATGAGGCCGCACACGAGGGTGACGGCGGTCCGTCCACCGGGGACGAACCGGCAGACGAGGATCAACCGGGCCCCGTAGTGCTCGAGGGCGTGCTGGGCCCACTCGCGGCGGTGTCGTCCTTTGTCGCTCGTGAAGAAGCGCCGTTCGGCGGCGGGGCCGAAGCGCCGGCCGAGGAGGTAGGAGAGGTTGTCGCCGAGGAAGGCACCGGCGGCGGCGAGCGCGACGAGGGCGGCGATGCGGGGGTCGGTGCTGCCGGCGGTGGCGACGCCGAGGGCGATTAGGACGGTCTCGCTCGGCACGAGCGGGACGAGGGCGTCGAGGGCGGGCAGGACGAGCGCGAGGAGGTAGGAGACGGGCGAGTCGAGCTGCAGCACGCTGAGGTGGCTCATCGCTCTGTCCCGGGCTGCGGGTCGTCTGGGTGGTGCTTGGAGTGCCAGCTGGCGGCGGCGCTGAGGCCGACGGCGGCGACGACGACGGCCAAGGTGATGATGGTGGGGACCTCGACTACGGGTTTGAGCAGCATCTTGAGCCCGATGAGCACGAGCAGGACGGCGAGTCCCTTGGTGAGGTAGGAGAAGCGGTCCATGGCGTCTGCGAGCACGAAGTACAGCGAGCGCAAGCCGAGCACGGCGAAGGCGTTGGACGTGAAGACGACGAAGACATTGGTCGTGACCCCGAAGATGGCCGGGATCGAGTCGGCGGCGAAGACGAGGTCGGTGGCTTCGACGGTGACGAGCGCGAGCAGGAGCGGGGTCGCCGCCCACCGGCCGTCGTGGTTGGTGACGAAGCGCCCGTTGTCGGCAGTGGGATCGACAGCGACGAGGTGTCGGACCGTGGCGATGAGCCGTCCGTGCTCGACATCGAACTCGCCGCCGCGGCCGAGGCGGAGCCCCGCGAGGAGCACGACCGCCCCGAAGGGGTAGAACGCCCAGCTGACGTGCTCGACGAACGCCGCGCCCGCTGCGATGAAGGCGCCGCGCATGCCGAGGGCGCCGAGCACCCCGTATGAGAGCACGCGTCGCTGGTCGGTGGGGGGGACGTTGAAGCTTCGCAGCACCAGGGCGAAGGCGAGCACGTTGTCGACGCTGAGCGACTTCTCGAGGAGGTAGCCGGTGAAGTACTGCCCGCCGGTCGCCCACCCCGAGGTCCAGGCGAGCCCGACGCCGAACGCGACCGAGATGAGGATCCACGCGGCGCTCTCTGCGAGCGCTGGGCGCAGCCCCGAGAGGCCGTGGCGTCGGTGAAAGACGATCTCCCCGGTGAGGAACCCCCCGAGTCCTGCGAGCGTGGCGAGCCAGGCCCAAAGCGGCGGGCTCATCGACTTGAGCCGGTCGTCTTCCGAGAAAGGCTCGGCGTTGGGGGCGACCTCTGAGCCAACAAAGCGTGGCGACTGCGACGCCGGTCGAGAACGTCGCGCGGGGGTCCGGCGAGCGGGCGGGGTGCGTCGGTCGCTTCGGGCGCTGCGACGCCGGGCATGACCTCGGATCGTAGGGCGGAGTTGCCCGACGCGACGGCGCTGGGGAGGGCGGGGCGCAGTCCCACGAGGTCGTCACGGCGTTCGAGGCGTCGATTGCCTACGATCAGGCGATGGACTTCGAGGCGTGGCCGATGCCGGCATCTCTCGCACGATACGGACGGCCGAGCCGGGCGAGGGTAGGGGGGCGGGGGTGACCAAGTGGGCTGAGCCGCCGCCGACGAGGGACCGGGGGGCGCCGGTGGCGCCGCCGCCCCCGCCGCGTTGGCGGCACTACCTGTGGCTGGTCGCGCTCGGCCTGTTCGTCGTGCTCTACCTGTTCTTGCCGGCGACTGGCTCGCAGCCCCACGAGTCGCTCACCTACTCGGGCTTCCTTCACAGCGTGGCCGCTAAGCAGGTGAAGACCGTCTCGATCGCCTCGGACGGCCAGGCTAGCGGGGAGCTGGCAAACGGGCACAGCTACTCGACGGTGATCCCCACCCAGGCCGGCCAGGAGCTGCTCACCAAGCTCGAGGACAACGGGGTGCAGATCACCGCCACCGTCCCGGGGGTGTCCTTCGGCTCCCAGGTGCTGTCGTGGCTCATCCTGGTGTTGCCGTTCCTCGTCCTTGGCTACCTATGGTGGCGGATGTCCAAGGGGGCGGCAGGCCGCTTGCAGGGGGCGTTGGGTGTGGGGCGCTCCAACGCCAAGGTCTTCGACGCCGAGCGGCCGTCGACGACCTTTGCTGATGTGGCGGGCTACGAGGGGGCCAAGGTCGAGATCCGCGAGGTGGTCGACTTCTTGCGGGAAGCGGACCGTTACGCCAAGGCGGGGGCGAAGGCGCCGCGTGGCGTGCTCATGGTGGGGCCGCCGGGGACCGGCAAGACGCTGCTCGCCAGGGCGGTCGCCGGCGAGGCGGCGGTGCCGTTCTTCTCGGTCACGGGCTCGAGTTTCGTTGAGATGTTCGTCGGCGTGGGCGCTGCGCGGGTCCGGGACCTGTTCGCCGAGGCACGCAAGCGGGCCCCGGCGATCGTCTTCGTCGACGAGATCGACGCGATCGGCCAGCGGCGGGCGGGCTCGGGTGCGGTCGTCGCGAACGACGAGCGCGAGCAGACCCTCAACCAGCTGCTGGCCGAGATGGACGGTTTCGACCCGGCGACGGGCGTTGTCGTGCTGGCGGCCACGAACCGGCCCGAAGTCCTCGACCCTGCCCTACTGCGCCCGGGCCGTTTCGACCGGCAGGTGACGATCCCGCTGCCAAACCTGGCCGAGCGGCGAGCTATCGTCGCCGTGCACTGCCGGGGCAAGCGCCTCGACGAGGGGGTGGACCCCGACGTGGTGGCCCGTGCCACGCCGGGGTTCTCTGGGGCGGATCTCGCCAACTTGGTGAACGAGGCGGCGATCAACGCGGTGCGCGCCGGACGCCAGGTGCTCGCTGCCGATGATTTCGACGACGCCCGGGACCGGATCATCCTCGGCCGACGCGAAGGCTCGAACGTGCTGCTGGCCGAGGAGAAGCAGGCCGTGGCGGTCCACGAGGCCGGCCACGCGCTCGTGGCCGTCTACGCCAAGACCGCGGACCCTGTCGCCAAGGTGACGATCCTGCCGGCCGGTCAGGCGCTCGGGGTGACCGAACAGCTCCCCGCCGTTGAGCGCCACCTCTACGGCGAGGACCATCTCTACGACATGCTGGCGGTCATGCTCGGCGGGCGCGCCGGGGAGCTGGTCGCGTTCGGCCAGGGCTCGACTGGTGCGGCGAACGACCTGGCGCGGGCGACGGAGCTGGCAACCAAGATGGTCCGCGAATTCGGGTTGTCGGCGGCGCTCGGGCCGGTCGGTTACCCCGCAGGCGGGTCGGTCTTCCTCGGTGGTGGCGGCGCGGCGCTGTCGAGCAGGCCGTTCGCCGAGCAGACTCAAGCGGCGATCGACGCCGAGGTGGCACGCCTGGTACGCGAAGCAGAACAGCGGGCGACCGCCGTGCTCGAAGAGCACCGGGACGTCCACGCCGCGCTCGTGGCGCTCCTGCTCGAACGCGAGACCGTCGACGGCGAGGAGATCTACGCGCTCGCCGGGCGTACCCCAGCCGCCGGCGGCACGTCGGTCGGGCCCCGAGACGCGGTGCATCTCACCGGGCGGGAGGAGCACTCCGACGCTAGGCGGCCGGCGACAGTCGCCCGAGACGCGTCCGCTCCTGCTCGCACGGCGCGTCCTCGCGGCGGCGAGCATCGAAGCCACGAGTAGCGGCCAGGGCACGTCGGTCGTCGTGGACCCGAACGGGCGTCAAGAAGACGGCCACGACATGGGCCTCAGGTCGCGTTTCGAGGCCGTCCTCGTCGCCTGCCGGCTAGCCGTGGTCGTCCCCGTGGTGGTTTGTGCGCTGGGCGCGCTCGGTGCCTTTGCCTATGGCACCGACGTGTTCGTCCTGGCGCTGCGAGCGGTGGTCGCCGCCCCGCTCCCGGTCGGCGAGAAGATCGGACAGATCCTCCTCGGCATCGACCTGTTCTTGATCGGGGCCACCTTGCTCATCGCGAGCGTCGGCTTTTACGAGCTGTTCGTCGCCCGCATCGGCGGCCCCGCCGGTGAGCGGCTTCCGGGGTGGCTGCAGATGCGCGACCTCAACGACTTGAAGGTCCGCGTCGTGTCGATGATCGTGCTCATCGTCGCGGTGGACTTCGTCCAAGTGCTCGTCGAAGCGACCAGCAGCGCCCACGTCCTCGAACAGGGAGCGGCCGTGGCGCTCGTGGTCGTCTCGCTCACGGCGTTCGTCCGGCTGGGCCAAGGACACGACAACCCCTGACCATGCCAGCTGCTGTCCGGCCACGAGGGATGCGACGCCTGTCAGCGGCTACGGCTAGGCGCCGAGCACGACCGTTGCCTTGGCCTGTCGGCCGGCACGGTCGATGCCGAGGGTCACCTTGGCGCCCGGCTTGGCGCGAAGGCTGAGCCCTACGATCTGGTCGGGGCTGACGGCCGTCCTCCCCTCGATCGTCGTCACCACGTCCCCCGGCGCGAATCCCGGCGCTCGCTGCCGGCCTGCCGGGGCTCACTGCGGTGACGTAGCAACCGGGAGCCAGCGCCCCCTCGCCGGTGCCGGAGCTGAGCGGCTCCGCGTCGAGGCCGAGGTACGCGTGGGGCACCTTGCCGGTCGCGATGAACTCGTTCGCGACCGACTCGGCCACGTCGACCGGGATGCCGAAGCCGAGCCCGATGTCGCCTCCCGGCGAGGGCTGGCCCGATGCGCTCGGAACAGTCGCTCCGGCCGAGCGGATGCCAACAAGCCGCCCCGAGCAGTTCACGAGCGCCCCGCCGCTGTTGCCCGGGTTGATCGCGGCGTCGGTCTGGATGGCGTCGAGCAGCACCGCGTTTACGGACCCCTCTCCTGGCACCGTGATCGTGCGACCGAGCGCGCTCACGATGCCCGCCGTGACCGTGCTCGAAAGGCCGAGCGGCGCGCCGAGGACGACCACCGGCTCGCCGATGCGCAGCGTCGCCGAGTCACCGAACGGGATCGGCGGGAGCGCCCAGCTCGTGTCGACCTTCATGACCGCAACGTCGCTGAGCGGGTCACGCCCGACGAGACGCGCCGCGACGCTCGTGCCGTTGTCGAAGACCACCGTGATCGACCCGCCTGTCGCCGCGCTCGCCAGCACGTGGTTGTTCGTCACGATGTCCCCGTCAGCGCGGATCACCTCACCCGAGCCTTGGCGGAGGAGGGGGGCCATGCGCTTGTCGTCTTCCACCACGTGGATAGGTATCGCCCCAGCCTACGAACGGTCGGTGCCACGTTGCTTGTCCGTGCGCCCCAGTGGCCGGTCAGGTGGCGCGGGACCTGGCAGACCTTACCGTGAAGTGCAGCGCCTTGCGAGCGGCGGCCATCGAGCGAGCGATCGGCCCTCACTGCAATTTTCGTGTCGCCAATCCACTGCACTTTTACTGGCGCTCTTCAGGTACGAGCGGCGGCAGGGCCGGGACGATCAGCTCAAGGCCGCACGGCGCTAGGCCAGCTCTAGGTCTAGGCGACGCAAGGACCGAGCACTTTGGCGGCGGTCACGATGTCAAAAGCGGTGCTGGGTGGCGATATGGGCCGCCCCGTGGTGCGCGAGCGTGGACCGATGCGTTGGCGGGTCCGCCTCCGGCCCGCTGCTCGCGCAGGCGCGCTGCCCGCAGCGGCCTCAGCTCGGGGTCCACATGCTCGCCGCTGTCACCCCAAGGTCGTGATGCCTCAGCGGGTCACATCGCCGGCGAGATTGCCTAGTGGGTTACCTCTCTCCAACCGGCACACTGACGGCTGACCCTTACTGCAATTTTCGCTGGAGCCGGCCACTGCAGATTCACTTGGAATCCACAGCTACTTGTTGTAGAGCGACACGAAAACTGCACTGGTTTGCTGCGGGTAAATCGCCCCGAGCGCTACGGGGACGAACGAGCGGGCCGGGTCCGTGCTCACGAGCGAGCACCGGCGCTTCGCCGAGTTCGCCGGCGCCGTCCGCCGAGATCGTTACATCGTGCTCTGCTACGGCACTCCTGGGGGTTTGGCAAGACATACTCGGCCCGCTGCTACAGCTCCTGGGACGAGGTCACCGGCTACCTCGACCGGCGCCGGGCCGAAGGCAACCGGGCCTGGGCCCGCCCGCCGGCCTCTCTCGGCTCTTGCTGGGCCGTCATGTGCGCGCCGGGTGTAGCCGTGACGCCGTCCAGGGCTCAGTTCGAGTTAAAACGGGCCGTCGCCGCGCTTTTGGCGCTCTTGGAGCTCGTCGGGCAGCTCATCGTCCGTCAATAACGCCGAAACCGCGCGCCTCAGCTGATGGGGCTAACTGCAGACCGATCAGGACGTTATGAAACAACGGAAATCTAAGATGGCCAAAAGCACCGCACAGTAAACAGGAGCGCTTCGTAACGGTTTCTTCTACTTAGGCCGGGACGGCGGGTTTCGGCTCCGAGTACAAGGTGCCGTCTACCCCCCTCGCCAGTGACGAAGCAACCAGCCAGGTGCTCATAAGCTACCCAGCTGGCTGGTTGCGAACTCTCACCGCCGCTTCGGCAAAGATAGCCCTCGCCATGCTCGAGCGCTCCTCCTCCGCCCGCTTCGCCAGTATCCTTGAGCAACTCTCGATCGCGAACTCATCGTCTGGGCTAGCCAGTGCGGCCAGATAGCCGAGGTGGGTTGCCAGCTTGAGGTCAC
>JAJYWG010000178.1 GCA_021791615.1 Actinomycetes bacterium | reverse complement strand
ACCGTGGGGGAAGCGGCGCACGTCCAGCTCGGGCTCATCGCCGTCGGGGGCGCCGGCCGGGATTGGCGACCCCTCACCGGCGACCTGGCCGGCCGGTCGGCAGATGCGCACCCGCCACACGGTAGGCCCCGCCTCGAGCACGTCCCAGGTGTACTCACCGCGGTGTTCGGCCTCGAACTGGTAGCGCAGCGGCTTCGGGTCGTGGTCGTTCACCAAGACGAACGCCGTGCCGGGGCCGAGGGCGCCGTAGGTGGCGAAGATCTTCTCGTGGCGCTGGGCCGGGGCGAGCGGCCGAACGTCAAGCACGGCAGCCTCGGTCCAGCCCGGCTCCTTCCGTCCCGTCGACAGCGTGACCGGCTCCGACGTCGACGAGCGCACCAGCCGGTGTAGCGCCGCGGTGACCCGCACGGCGAGCTCGGGACGGGCCAGTCGGACCGCCGCCCAGGCCTCGGCCGCGAGCCTGCACGCGCTGTCGCCTCTCCCCGCGTCGGCGAGCTGGCCGGCGGCGACGAGCAGCAGACGGATGAGCGTGGCCTCGGCGTCGGGGGCTGCCAGCTCGTCGGCGACCGGCGTCTCGTCCTGGGCAGCCTCGGTGAGACGGTGCATCTGGACCAGCAGCCCGGGCAGGTCCGCGTCGGCATCGGCGGCGAGCACAGGCAGGACCAGCTCGTTCTCCTTGGCCACGTGCGCGGCGAAGAGCGCGCCGATCGCCTCGGCCGCATGCGAAGCCGTGCTCCCGTCTGCGGCCGTCGCCAGCCGGTCCGCCAGTGCCGTGAGCCTGCGGTGCTCCTCGACCATCCCTGCCACCGCCTCGGCGAGATCTGCTTTCCCCGCGGCGGCCTGGTACAGCGTGTGCTCCTCGGCCATCGCGTGCGGCAGGACCTCCCGTGCCAGGTAGGCGACGAGCTCGGCTGCTGGCGTCTCGTAGCCGCCATGGTGCTCCGCCGCGCTCTGCAACGCGCCGGCACGCCGGGCCACCCCGTCGGCCAACGCTGCGTGATGGGTCAGCATCGCCTGCAGGGCGCCGGCGTCGGTCGCGGTGTCGGTGCTCGTCATTCTGCGCTCCTTCTTCTCCGAACGGGCTCTCGTAGCAAGTCTATCTCTAGTAATTGCTAGAATAACAGGTCAGGGTCGAGCCCGTCGGGTTCGGATTGAGCGGAGGTGACGAGGTGGGGACGAACCCGGTCTTGGTGACGCTGGAACTGCTGGCAGCCTCCATCTGGGTCGGCAGCCTCGTGTGCCTGGCGGTGGTCGCGCAGACGGGGCGCGCCACGCTCGACGGGCCTGCACAGGTCGCCTTCTTTCGTGCCCTCGGGCGTCGGTACGCGGTCGTCGGCACGGCTGCGCTCCTCGTCGCCATCGGGGTGGGGCTCGCCATGGTCTGGCCGACGTCCACCTGGTCGGCCACGATCGATGCAGCCGTCGCACTGGCGGGGCTCCTCGTGGTGATATCGACGGCAGGGATGGCGCAGGCTCGAGCCATGGGGACCCTGCGCGGGCGGTCCATGAAGGCACCAGCCGACCTCACCGCCCAGGCCGCGGTGCGCCGAGCCCGGCACGTCGCGACCACGCTCCGACTCCTGATGGCTGCCGACACCCTCGGCATCGTCGTCCTGGCCGCCATCACGATCTCGCGCTGACGACACGCCTCGTCGACAGGCGTCTGCCGTGCCGGCACCGGGCTGCTCGTCCGCTCGCTTGCGCGATCCCACCATCCCTGGTAAAGCTAAATCTGACTAGTTCAGTCATCTATTGGAACAACGGGGAGTGGACCATGGCCTTGTACCTGACGGAGATTTCCACCGGCACCGACGAGCGAGGTCGCGTCGCGGCGCTCATCGAGCAGCTCGGCTCGGCGGCGAGCACGGCAGGGGGACGGGTGGTCGAGGTACAGGTGAGCCAAGACCTCGCCCGGATCTTCTTCGTCGCCGAAGACGTCGAGCCCGCCCGCCTCACCGCCGCCATCACCGACCTCGGGACCTCCCAGAGCGAGCCTGCACCCGTACGCCTCGTCGGGGCCACCCTTGACGAGGTGCGAGCACGCTCTGGCGACACAGCCAGCCACCTGGTCGAATGGGACTTCCCTGCTGGTCTCGACATGGAGACCTACCTGGGCCGCAAGAAGGAGAAGGCTCCCCTCTACGCCCAGGTCCCCGAGGTCACCTTCCTGCGCACCTACGTACGCGAGGACATGGGCAAGTGCCTCTGCCTCTACGACGCCCCCGATGACGCTGCGGTGGTGCGAGCCAGAGAGGCCGTCTCTACCCCGATCGACCGCCTCCACCGTCTCGCCACCCCATCCGACGCCCCGGCGGCGTCGCCCCAGCCGTGACCGTTCAGGTGACGGGGGGCGCCGGTACCCTCCCCGCCGGCCTCGACGCCTACTTCGCCGAACGCGCCGAGGCGGTCGATCGAGGCACCGCGGATGTCCTCGACGGGCTGCGGTGGCTCGCTGACCACGGCCTTCTCGCCCACCCGGACCTCGCGGTCAGCTGTGCGGTCATCGAGCACGTCGCCCGCCACTGCCTCGCCTCGGCGTTCAGCACGTGGGCACACACGATGGTGGTCGAGTACCTGTCGCTGTCCAGCTCGGCGCTGCTGCAAGCGGAGGTGCCGGGG
>JAJYWG010000476.1 GCA_021791615.1 Actinomycetes bacterium | reverse complement strand
GCCAGAGGAAGAGTGAGCGATGGCTGACCCCCGCGGGTTCCTGAAGTACGACCGCGAGCTCCCGCTTCACCGGCCGGTCCCGATCCGGGTTCGCGACTGGCGGGAGGTGTACGAACCGTTCCCCGCCGCCGCTGTCCGGCGCCAGGCAGCCCGCTGCATGGACTGCGGCATCCCTTTCTGCCACGAGGGCTGCCCGCTCGGTAACCTGATTCCCGAGTGGAACGACCTCGTCTACCGCGACGACTGGTTCGCGGCAAGCGAGCGCCTCCACGCGACCAACAACTTCCCCGACTTCACGGGACGGTTGTGCCCGGCTCCGTGCGAGGCATCGTGCGTGCTCGGCATCAACGCCGAGCCGGTCACTATCAAGCAGATCGAGTATGAGATCGTCGAGCGGGCCTGGACTGAGGGTTGGCTGGGTCCGAGGCGCCCACCACGGCGTACGGGTCGTCGGATCGCTGTCGTGGGGTCGGGGCCGGCCGGCCTCGCTGCCGCTCAGCAACTCGCCCGAGCTGGTCACGCCGTCACGGTCTTCGAGCGCGCCCCGCGTCCCGGCGGTCTGCTGCGCTACGGCATCCCCGAGTTCAAGCTGGAGAAGCGCGTGATCGATCGCCGCCTCGGGCAGCTGACGGCCGAAGGGGTGGAGCTCCGCTGCGGCGTGAGTGTCGGGACCTCGGCGGGGCACGGTTTGACCCTGACGTCGAATGACGTGGAGACGGTCGACGTGGCCACGTTGCGCGCCGACTTCGATGCCGTGCTGCTCGCCACCGGTGCTGCCGTTCCACGGGACCTCTCCATCCCCGGCAGGGCCTTGCACGGCGTTCATCAGGCGATGGAGTACCTGACGGGGGCGAACCAGGTCACCGAGGGGTCTCTGGACCGCCCTCCTGTCGATGCTGCCGGCAAGGACGTCGTGATCATCGGCGGTGGGGACACGGGTGCGGACTGCCTTGGGACGGCACACCGCCAGGGAGCCCGTTCGGTCCACCAACTCGAGATCCTCCCCGAGCCCCCGATGGTCCGAAGCGAAGCGGATCCCTGGCCGACGTGGCCCAGGATCCTGCGGACCTACCCGGCCCACGAGGAAGGCGGCGAGCGGCTGTTCACGGTGTCAACGACCGAGCTCGTGGGCGACGACACCGGGCAGGTCCGAGCATTGCGAGCCGACCAGGTGCGCGCCGTGACCTCGACCACCGGGTACACGACGTTCGAGCCGGTCCCCGGAGGAGCACTCGAACTGCGCTGCGAACTGGTGCTGCTGGCACTCGGGTTCTCGGGTCCCGAGCGCCAGGGTGCAATCGCCGATCTCGACCTGGCATTGACCGACCGAGGCACCGTCGCAACTGACACCAGGTGGCAGACGAACGTCGAAGGGGTCTTCGCGTGCGGGGACATGGTGAAAGGCCAGAGCCTGGTGGTGTGGGCGATCGCCGAGGGGAGGGCAGCTGCAGCAGTGGTCGATCGGCATCTCATGGGGACGACGGACCTCCCGGCTCCGGTTGTCCCCGGGCAACTCCCTTTGCACTGACCATCGGGCGGAAGCAGTCGGTTTGTCAGAGGCCGCATGGAGAGCGTTGGCGACAGGAGGGACATGGACATTGGTCGAATCGGGGTCTGGACGTCCGCGCTCGACCGGCAGCCGGCGACGATCGTCCGGCGGGCTGCACGCCAGATCGAGCGGCTCGGGTACGGCGCGTTGTGGGTGGGCGAGGCGTCGCGGCGCGAGGCCTTCGCCAACGCGTCGATCCTGCTAGCAGCAACTGACCGGCTGGTAGTGGCCACCGGGATCGCCAACATCTGGGCCCGCGATCCCATGGCAATGGCCGCCGGGCAGCGCACCCTGGCCGAGGCCTGGGATGGCCGATTTCTGCTCGGTCTCGGGGTGAGCCACGACCGGCTGGTCGAGCCCCGCGGCCATCGCTACGAACGACCGCTCACCGCCATGCGCCGTTACCTGGACGCCATGGACGAGGCGTCGTACCTGGCGCCGATGCCGGATCCGGCGGACCTGACCCGGGTGCTCGGGGCGTTACGCCCTCGCATGATGGCTCTGGCCGCCGAACGCGCAGACGGTGCCCACCCTTACCTCGTTCCCGTCGAGCACACCGAGCAGGCGCGCGAGATCCTCGGCCCGGGGAAGCTCCTCTGCCCGGAGGTCGCGGTCGTGGTCGCCTCCGACCGCCAGGTCGCTCGGCGCGTCGCCAGGGCCCACCTCGACGCGTACCTCCGGCTCGCCAACTACCGGGTCAACCTCGCAGGTCTCGGCTTCGCCGACCGGGACTTTGCGGGTGCAGGGAGTGACCGTCTCGTCGACGCCCTGGTGGCCTCGGGATCTGCGGAGCGGATTGCTCGCCGAATCGGCGCGCACCTCGACGCCGGCGCCGACCACGTCGCCATCCAGGTGCTCACGTCGAGCCCCGATCGCCTGCCGGTCGAGGAGTGGGCCGAGCTGGCAGCTGCCTTGGAGCTCAATCCACGCCCTGCTTCCCCGCCGACTGCGCAATCCAGCGATCTCGGACACCTGATCCGGATGATCCCGGACAGTCGTTCCGGCTGATCCCGGACAGCTGGGGTGGCGACGCTGGTCGTTCGGTTATGGAGTTGTGGTTCTCGTCATCGCTG
>JAJYWG010000523.1 GCA_021791615.1 Actinomycetes bacterium | reverse complement strand
ACCGTCTCCGCCGTGTCGCCAAAGCGGATGATGGCGTCAGGACGGTGACCGTCCGGGAGCAGCGGCTCGACCTGGACCCCGGTGATCCCAGGGATGTCGCGCAGGATCCGGAGGGCGTCAGCCTCGAACATTGCTTCGATCTTCACTGGATCTTCGTTCTTCATAACGCTTGTGAATATACCAGTTACAGTGAAGATCAGTGACGCGTGCCTGAAGGGTCCAACAACTCGACGCCAGGCTTGACCAGCGTCGACGAGCACGGCCACGCTCCCCAGCGTGTGGCTCTCCTTCCTCTACCGCCTGGCACGTCGTGTGCTCGAGGGTCCGGGTCCATCAGACCGACACCCCTGTCCAAGGACGCAGAGATATTGGTGCTCCGGCACCAACTAGCAGTGCTGCGCCGCCAGGTCGGCCGCCCCCGCTTCACCTGGGCGGATCGCGCGCTCGTCGCGCTGCTCGCTGGTCTTGTGCCAAAAGACCGCTGGTCGGCGTTCCTCGTCACGCCGAAGACGATCCTCGCCTGGCATCGGGCGCTCGTTCGAAGACGCTGAACCTACCCGCACCGGCGTCCGGGACGGCCGCCTCTTACCGACGAAACGGTCAAGCTCATCTGCCGGCTCGCTCGCGAGAATCCCCGATGGGGATACCTGAGGATCGTCGGCGAGCTGAAGACGCTCGGTGTGAGCGTGTCCAAGGGCAGCGTCGCCAACGTGTTGCGCCGTCACGGACTGCCACCAGCTCCTCGGCGATCCGGACCCACCTGGGCGGAGTTCCTTCGCGCCCAGGCGAAGGGCATCTTGGCAACCGACTTCTTCCACGTCGACACGGTGATGCTGCGGCGCTACTACGTCCTGTTCGTGATCGAGGTCGAGTCCCGCGTCGTCCACCTACTCGGTGTGATGACGAATCCGGGCGGGCCATGGGTCACCCAGGTCGCCCGGAACTTCTGTTGTGACCTCGAGGAGAAGGGCAAGCGGTTCCGGTTCCTCATCCGAGACCGAGACGCCAAGTTCACCGCCTCCTTCGACGCCGTGTTCGGCTCTATCGGCATCACGACCATCAAGACGCCGGTCAGATCGCCACGAGCGAACGCGTTTGCCGAACGGTTCGTGCGGACCATCCGCACTGAGTGCTTCGACAACCTGCTGATCTGCTCGCGCTGCTTGAAAGGTCCAAGAACTCGATGCCGGAAGTGCGTGGGAGCTTTGGCGGGACCGAGATCCGTCGGAGCAGCCGATGGGAGGAGCGCTTTGCGGGTCACTTCGAGTAGGACGTGATGGAGGCCGGTGGCTCGTCGTCCAAGCTGTGGATCGTCGCGGACGGCCAACGCGTTGAACGCGCTGGGTGGGCCCGGGGTGCTGGCCTCAGGCAGCCCGGTCGTACTCGCGGATGATGCCGCCGAGGATGTCGCGCCGGCAGACCTCGCCGGTGCGTGGCTGCTCGTGGCGAGGCAGCGGGGTCGTGAGCTTGCGTCCGCGGTGCGGGCGGGACTCGTTGTAGTGGCGGACGTAGTCGGCGAGCACCGATTCGAGGTGACGTCTCGAGTAGATGAGCAGGTGGTCGAGACACTCTTCACGCACCGTCCTCACCCAGCGTTCGGCGAACGCGTTCGCTTTGGGTGATCGCACCGGAGTGCGAATTGCGTCGATCCGGCCGGCTCTGAACACCTCGTCGAAGGACGCCGTGAACTTCGTGTCCCGGTCGCGGATGAGGAAGCGGAACCGACGTCCGGCGTCTTCGAGGTCCGAGGTGAAGTTGCGCGCCACCTGGACGACCCAGGCCATGACCGGGTTGGCCGTCACTCCGAGCAGGTGCACGACGCGGTTGTCCACCTCGATGACGAACAAGACGTAGTAGCGCCGCAGCGTCACCGTGTCGACGTGGAAGAAGTCGGTCGCCAAGATCCCCTTGGCCTGAGTGGAGAGGAACTGCGACCAGGTCGGTCCCTCACGCCGTGGTGCTGGGGGAAGCCCGTGTCGAGCGAGCACGGTGGCGACGCTTGCCTTGGAGACGGTGATCCCGAGCTTCCGCAGTTCTCCGACGATGCGTAGGTATCCCCACCGGGGATTTTCCCGGGCGAGACGCACGATCAGCTCGACGGTTTCTCGTCCAAGTGGTGGTCGCCCGGGTCGCCGGTGGGGATAGGTCCAGCGTCGAGCCACGAGACGGCGGTGCCAGTCGAGGATCGTCTTCGGCGTAACGAGGAGTGCCGTCCACCGCTCTCGCGGGATGAGACCGGCGAGCAGGGCGACCAGTGCCCGGTCCGACCAGGTGAAGCGGGCTCGGCCGACTTGGCGACGAAGGACCGCCACCTGGTGGCGCAACACGAGGATCTCGGCGTCCTTGGCGATGGCGTCCCACCTCGCCAACCCAAGGAGTTTGAAGGTGCGATGGACCAGGCGGTAGAGGAAGGAGAGCACCACGCGGAGCAGCCTCGCCGACTCCATCCTGGCTGGTCAAGGCGGTGGTAGGGAGTTTCTGGACCCTTCAGGCGGTCGAGCTCGTCCGGCGCATGCAGATCGGCTCGTGCGACCACGACCCGGTCCCGCCCATGGTCGGTGTCCTCACCTCCATGGCCGCGGCAGGGATCCCTCTCGGCGACGTGATGGCCGACTCGGGATAT
>JAJYWG010000003.1 GCA_021791615.1 Actinomycetes bacterium | reverse complement strand
CAGCACAGAGAACGGGACGAGGACCAGTCCGGCGACGAAGGTGGTCAGCCCGAAGCCGTAGCCGGCGCTGTGTGGCGTCTGCGCGTACCGGGTGATGAGCGTGAGGAGGAGGTACATGCCGATCCCGCCGACGAACATGGCGAGGTTCGCCCCGGCGACCGCCGGGTGCCGCACCGCCCGGACATCGACGAGCGGCGACTTGTGGCGCAGCTCGTAGGCGGTCCAGACGCAGAGCAAGAGCACCGCGAGGACGGCGAGGACCACCGCCAAGGAGAGGTGGTGGCTCCACAGGCTCGTCTCGCTGGCGAGGAACAGGACGAGGAAGAGCCCGCCCGCCAGGAAGAGCGCGCCTGCGATGTCCATGTGGGCAGAGCGGCCTTCGGGGGCTTTCGGCATGGAGCGCCAGGCGGTGAGCAAGGCGATGGCGGTGACGAGGAGACCGAGGCCGTAGGCGGCGCGCACCCCGCCGACCTCGGTGAGCAGCGCGGCGAGCGGGTAGCCGACACCCACCCCGATGATCGAGACCACCGAGATCAGGGCGATGGTGGCCGCGCTGCGCTGCTCGGGGAGATGGTCGCGGGCCACGCCCATCATGAGTGCCGTGAGACCGAGCCCGACGCCCTGGGCCGCCCTGCCGACGAGCAGCCATGCGAACGCCAGCGGGAGCACGGTGAGGGCGCTGCCGGCGACGACGATCGCCAGCGTGGCGAGGACCGTGGCCCGCCGGTGTGGGCCGGCTCCGAGCCGGCCGAGGATCGGCGTGGCGAGGGCCCCGCTCAAAAGGGCGATGGTCAGCGTCCACTGCGCGCTGTCGAGCGAGACGCGAAACGTGGTCGCCACGGCGGTGATGAGCGGCGTCCCGAGGCTGGCGACGGCCGCCACGACGAGGGCGATGAACACCAGAGAGGGGACCAGCAGGCGCGCCTCGGCGTGCTCCCGGGTCGCGTTCATCGGTGGGTCTCGATCGTGGTGTGGTCGACCGGGCCGGGACAGCTGCGGGCCCGGATCCCTTCTGCCCGCGGCTCGTCGGGCGCAGCGGCGACCCGGCGCGCCCCAGGCAGTCGTGACCGGCTGACCGATCCTTCGTCGGCGTCCACCGTGGCCCTGTCGAGTAGCCACCCGGTCACCGCGTCGGCCCCTCTCGGTCCTGGGTGTCGAGCGCTGCGAGATGTTGCAGCGCCGGAAGGGCTGCCGTCAGGGCCTCGACCTCGTCGTCGCTGAGCTGGTCGATCAAGCGCGCAAACGCCTCGACACCCGCCCGGCGTCGCGCCCGGACATACGACGCGCCGGCCTCGGTCAGCCACACCATCGTCACCCGCTTATCGGACGGGTCGCCCCTGCGCTCGACCAGCCCGGACTCCTCCATCACCCGCACCAGGACGGTCATCGCTGGCTGGGTGACACCCTCGATCGCCGCCAGATCGGTGATCCGTCGTGGGCCGGTCCTGTCCAGGGTGGCCAGGGTGGCAGCCGACGTGATGGTCAGGTCGCGTGGCGCACGCCTCACGGCCCTGGTGGCCAGCCCGTAGAGGGCCGACCCGATCGCAGTGGAAGAACGACCAGCTCGACGATCCCGACGGCGCCTGGCGCCTTGAGTGCTCATGGCATGAGCATAAGCGATTTATATGAATACCCTATACAGGTCCGCTTGGGCGGCCTCACCCGGGAATACCGGATGGTCGCCTGAGCTGGGGCGGTGTTCGGCACCCACGAAGTGCCGCAAGACCTCTTGGCTCATCGCGCTCACGCTTCAGCTGGCCGCTCGATGGGATCGACCGCTACAGGCGCAGCCGCAGGAGCGGTTGTCGAATCGGTCCGCTTGAGGCCGACGAGGGCGGTCAGCCCACCGAGGGCGGCGATGCCCGCAGCGACTTGGAGGGCGAGCTGGTAGCCGGACCGTAGGGCGTGGGCGACGGTCGGAGGGTGTGGCAGGGTGAGTAGGGCAGCGGTCTTGGTGGCAGCGACGGAGAGCAGCACGGCGACAGCGATGGCCACGCCCAGCTGGAACGCGGCCTGGCGGAGCGCGGCAGCGATGCCTTGCTCGTGGGCGGCGACGCCGGAGGAGACAGCCACCGTGGTGCCAACCGCGGCGATGGTGAAGCTGACCCCGATGACAACCAGCCAGGGCAGGAGGGGAAGGTAGCCGCCTCCGCCTTGGAGCTGCGAAAGCCCGAGCACGGCCGCGGCGGCGACGATGAGCGAACCGCCGAGCACGGCCCGGACACCGATGCGGGTGATGAGGGGACCCGCCAGCCGGGTGCCGGCGAAGAACCCGACGATGCCGGTCGGCAGGAACGCAAGTCCAGCGCCGAGCGCGCTGTAGCCGTGGGCGCGCTGGAGGAACAGGGTGCAGAGCAGCACCACGGATCCATTGAGCGCCCCGGTGACGAACGCGACGCCATTGGTGCTGGCCATCCAGCGGGATCCGAGGAGATCGAGGCGCAGGAGTGGGTCACGGTGACGAGACTCGATGATCACGAACAGCCC
Source organism: Actinomycetes bacterium (assembly GCA_021791615.1). The sequence goes on along the minus strand of JAJYWG010000003.1, from coordinate 139 downwards.
GAGCAGGACGACAGCCGCGACGAGGGGCACCACGAAGGTGGTCGACCCCCAGCCGTGTTCGGATCCCTGGGTTGGACCCCAGACCGCGAGGCCCATGGCAGCAGTGACGAGCAGGGCGCCGAAGGCATCGCTGAACTGG
>JAJYWG010000276.1 GCA_021791615.1 Actinomycetes bacterium | reverse complement strand
AGCGGCTTGCCGCCCATGGATCCGGAGAACTTGGCCGACCCGAAGCTGAAGATCCCGCCGTCGGAGGCCACCTCCCAGTAGCCCCCGCCTGTGGGCGCCGCGGCGATCCCGACGACAGGGGCGTTCAACGGGGTGCCGCCCATCGAGCCGGAGAACTTGGCCGACCCGAAGCTGAAGATCCCGCCGTCTGAGGCGACTTGCCAGTAGCCCGAGGGCGGCGCCGGGGGGGTGGCGGAAGCCACGTCCAGGACGAGGGTTGCCGAGGTCTTCTGCCCTGTCGTGCCGGTGACCGACACGGTGACGTTCGAGGACCCCGAAGTCGTCGGGGTCCCGCTGATGACTCCCGTCGCGGCAGCGAGGCTGAGCCCCGACGGCAGTCCTGTGGCTTTCCAGGTGTACGGGGTCACCCCTCCGCTGGCCTCCAGGTCGGCCGTGTAGGCCGTCCCCGAGGTGCCCGACGGTAGGGCCGTCGTGGTGACGACGAGCGGCGGGGGTGACTTCACGACCAGGGGAATTGTCGCCGACACCGGTGACAGGGCCGGTGTGGCCGCCGACGCCGTGGCTCTCACGGTGAATGTGCCGGCCTTGGTCGGCTTGCCGGAAATGGTCCCGGTGGAGGTGTCGAGGCTCAGCCCTGTCGGCAGACCGGTCGCCGACCACGTGTAGGGGGTGACGCCGCCCTGGGCGAGGAGTGTGCCCTGGTAGGAGGTGCCGACTTCTGCGGTCGGCAGGCTCGTGGTGGTGACCGAGAGCGGTCCCTTCACCGTGGTGTAGGCGATCCGCTCGGCCGGGTTGGAGCAGTGGTAGGGCCCGGCGTGGGTCCCGCTGAGTGTGACTGTGATGCTGGTCCGGTATGTCGCCGGGCTCGAGGCGTCCTGGCCGAGGGTGATGAGGCCGGATGTGCCGGCCGTGAGCGCAGACGGTGTGAGCGTCCCGGGGGCTGTGATGGCCAGGCCTGTCGCGGGGATTGTCGATGTCTGGGGCACTGTGACGGTCTTTGTGAACGTGAGCGTCCCGGTCGCCGGCGTGGCCCCGGTGATCGCCGCGCCCATCGTCACCTTGGCCCCGAACTTGTGGCCGCTCAGCAAGCCGGCCAGCGACTTGGCCACGTGGATCCGCAGCATCAGTGTCTCGGGGGTGACCGTGCCCTTGGGTGTGACGACGCCGGGGGTGAGCAGGCCGTCGGTGACCGTCCCGGTGAATGTGAGCTTTGTCACGACGGGGATTGTCGTGCACGACGCGGTGTAGCTCGGGGTGTCGGCCGACGCGCTCGGGGCTCCGGCCACCAGGCTGGTCCCGATCTCCCCTGCGATCCCCAGTGCCCCGGCCAGCAGCACCGCCGCCGACGCCCCGGACACGAACCTGAGCACCCGTCTCATCCGCTCCCCCTCCCCGCTCCCCGAGCTGGGTCTGCCTACCGGCGCGCGCCGAGACGGCTCGCACCGGCTACTGATGGGTAACAAGTATGCGGTGCGGACGGAGCCCTCTTCAAGTCACTCGCATCGCCGCGACCGCGAGCCAGGATGTGGCCACGGCTTCGGCGACGTAACCTGGCGCGGTGGCTTCCGATCCGCGCCAGCACCCCGAGACCGACTCCGCCCGGCGTTTCACCGACTCGGGCATCGAGATCCATCCGGTGTACACCGCCGCCGATCTCGCCGGATGGGACCCCGCAGAGAAGCTGGGGGAGCCGGGGAGCTACCCCTACACCCGGGGCGTCCACGCCGAGATGTACCGCCGCCGGCTCTGGACCATGCGCCAGTACGCGGGCTTCGGCACGGCCGAGGCGACCAACGAGCGGTTCAAGTTCCTCCTTGGGGCCGGGCAGACCGGCCTGTCGTGCGCGTTCGACCTCCCGACCCAGATGGGCTACGACTCCGACCACCCTCGGGCCGAGGGCGAGGTGGGCAAAGTCGGGGTCGCCATCGACACCCTCGTGGACATGCGCCTGCTCCTCGACGGCCTCCCGCTCGACACCGTCACGACGTCGATGACGATCAACGCCACCGCGGCCATCCTGCTCCTGCTGTACCAGTTGGTCGCCGAGGAGCAGGGTGTCCCCGGAGCCAAGGTGAAAGGGACCGTCCAGAACGACATCCTGAAGGAGTACGTGGCCCGGGGCACGTACATCTACCCCCCGAGGCCGTCGATGCGCCTCGTCGTCGACACGTTCGCCTACTGCCACGAGCACCTTCCCAACTGGAACACGATCTCGATCTCGGGCTACCACATCCGCGAGGCCGGGTCGACGGCCGTCCAGGAAGTGGCGTTCACGCTCGCCGACGGCATTGCCTACGTGGAAGCCGCCATCGCTGCGGGGCTGGCGGTCGACGAGTTCGCCCCGCGGCTGTCGTTCTTCTTCAACGCCCACAACAACCTGTTCGAAGAGGTGGCGAAGTTCCGCGCCGCCCGCCGCATGTGGGCCCGCATCATGACCGAGCGTTTCGGCGCCCGCGACGAGCGCTCGAAGGTCCTGCGCTTCCACACCCAGACCGGCGGGTCGACCCTCACCGCCCAGCAGCCCGAGAACAACATCGTCCGGGTGACGGTCCAAGCCCTCTCTGCGGTGCTGGGCGGGACCCAGAGCCTGCACACGAACGGCTTCGACGAGGCGCTCGGGCTCCCGACCACCCGGGCTGCCAAGATCGCGCTGCGGACCCAGCAGATCGTGGGCTACGAGTCGGGTGTGGTCGACACGGTCGACCCATTGGCCGGCTCGTACTTCGTCGAGTCCCTCACCGACGAGGTGGAGCGGGGCGCCCAGGCCTACCTGGACCGGATCGACGAGCTCGGCGGGGCGGTGGCCGCAATCGAGGCCAGGTTCATGCAGGGAGAGATCGAGAGCGCCGCCTACGCCTACGCAAAGGCGGTCGACGACGGCGAACAGGTCGTCGTCGGGGTGAACCGGTTCACCGACGAGGCGGCCGAGCCGGCCGAGGTGTTCCCGATCGACGCGGCGCTCCAGCGCTCTCAAGTCGAGCGGGTGGGCCGGGTCCGGGCCGAGCGGGACCAGGGCGCGGTCGACGCGGCGCTGGACGACGTGCGAACGGCCGCGCGTGGCACGCAGAACCTGCTCGTCCCCATGAAAGCGGCGCTGCGGGCGCTAGCCACCCTGGGCGAGGTGTCCGACGTGCTGCGCGAGGAGCTCGGGGTGTACCAGCCCGGAGGCTGAGCTCCTCTGGCGGGCAGCCGCCGCCTATTCGATGAGCGCCACCACGTCGCCGCCGCCGACGGAGTCCCCGGCAGCCACCCGGACTTCCTTGACCACCCCGGCCTTCTCGGCGTTGACGGCGTTCTCCATCTTCATCGCTTCGAGCACGCAGATCCCCTGCCCCACGTCGACGACGTCGCCTTCGGCCACCAGGACCTTGACGATCGTGCCCTGCATGGGGACCGTGACCGAGCCTGACGCTGCGCCGCCGCTCGGAGCGTGGGAGCGGCGGCGGGGAGCGGCCGCGGTCCGCCCACCGGACGCCGAGGCGGGCGCGACCGAGCCCTCCGCCTCGGGCACCCAGAGGGCAACCGTGTAGCGCCGGCCGTCGACTTCGGCGGTCACGTCGCGCCTGACCCGCGGCGGCTCGTCGCCTTCGCCCGTGCCCGGCCCGGCTTCGGCAGGCTCCGCCACGATCCCCGAGAGGTCCAAGCTGTCTTCCACCCAACGGGTGGAGTGGGCTGCCGAGGCGAAGTCCGGGTGCGAAAGGATGGCGACGTCGGCCGGGATGGTGGTCAGCACCCCGTCGATCCGGGTCTCGCCGAGCGCTCGGAGCATCCGGCGACGGGCGGCCTCGCGGTCCTCGGCCCACACCACGAGCTTGGCCACGAGGTTGTCGTAGTGGCGGCTCACGGTGTCGCCTGCGGCGTAGCCGGCATCCAGGCGCACGCCCGGACCGGCCGGCGGGTCGAAACGGGTGACGGTCCCCGGCGAGGGGAGGAAGCGCCCGGCAGTGGGGTCCTCGGCGTTGATCCGCACCTCGATGGCATGGCCTCGCCGATCGAGGGTCTCCTGGTCGAGCGTGAGCTCCTCGCCGGCGGCGATCCGGAGCTGCCATGCGACCAGGTCGAGCCCGGTCACCAGCTCGGTCACCGGATGCTCGACTTGGAGGCGGGTGTTCATCTCCAAGAAGTAGAACTCACCGTCCTGGTACAAGAACTCGACGGTGCCGGCGTTCACGTAGCCGCACGCCTGGGTGACCTTCACCGCCGCTTCCCCCATGGCCCGGCGGATCTCGTCGGGAAAGTCCGGAGCGGGGCTCTCTTCGATCAGCTTCTGGTGGCGCCGCTGGCACGAGCAGTCCCGCTCCCCGAGCCACAGGGTGTGGCCGTGGGTGTCGGCGAGGACTTGCATCTCGATGTGCCGGGGCCACGACAGGTAGCGCTCCAAGTAGACCTCGGGGCGACCGAAGTAGGCCTGGGCCTCGCGTTGGGCCGATTCCAGGGCCTCGGCCGCCTCGGCCGCCGATGACACCACCTTCATGCCGCGCCCGCCGCCGCCGTAGGCCGCTTTGATGGCCACCGGCCACCCGTGCTGCTCGCCGAACGAGACCACCTCGTCGGGCGCGCCGAGGGGTTCGGAGCGCCCCGGGACCCCGGCGACACCTGCGGCGTCGGCGGCCAGCCGGGAGCTGATCTTGTCGCCCATGACTTCCATGGCCTCGGGAGGCGGCCCGACGAACGTCACCCCGAGGGAGGTGATCGCCCGGGCGAAGTCCGGGTTCTCCGAGAAGAAGCCGTAGCCGGGATGGACCGCGTCGGCGCCGCTGCGCTCGATCGCAGAGACGATCGCGTCCGTGTTCAGGTAGCTCTCGGCCGCCGTCTCCCCGCCGAGGGCGTAGGCCTCGTCGGCCATGCGGACGTGGAGCGCGTCCCGGTCGGCTTCCGAGTAGACCGCCACGGTGGCGATGCCCATCTCCCGGCAGGTCCGCATGACCCGCACGGCGATCTCTCCGCGGTTGGCAACGAGCACCTTGTTCAGCACGCTTGGCCTTTCGACTGGTCTTCTCTCATCTTGCTCGCCACCGGCAGTGCCGGTGGCCTCACCACACTGTCACGCGCCGTAGGGTTCCTGCCATGTCCGCCGCGCACCCCTTCGAGGTCCGTCGGTTCGAGCGCCTCGGGTCGACCAATACCTACCTGCTCGAACAGGCGCGCTCGGGCGCGCCCGCGGGGCTCGTCGCCGTCGCCGACCACCAGAGCGCGGGCCGCGGACGGCTTGGCCGGCGCTGGGAGGCGCCCCCCGGCACCTGCCTGCTGGTCTCGGTGCTGCTCCGCCCGTGCCTCGACCCAGAGGACCGGCCCTTGGGCGCGGTGGCGGTGGCGCTGGCTGCCGTCGACGCGTGCCGGGAGGTGGCCGGGGTCCGCGCCGAAGTGAAGTGGCCCAACGACCTCGTGGTGGACGACCGCAAGCTCGCCGGGGTCCTCGCCGAGGTCGACCCGGGTGCGCCGGGTGGCGTACCGGGGTCGGTGGCGATGGTGGTTGGGCTGGGCCTGAACGTCGACTGGCCAGGACCGCCCGAGGCCGGGGGCACCTGCCTCAGCGACGTCGCCGGGCGCGCGGTCGAACGCGAGGCGCTCCTCGAAGGGTGGTTGGCCGCGCTCGGTGGGCGCGCCGGCGCGCTCGGCGGCGCGAGAGGGCGAAAGGCCCTGGCCCAGGAGCTGCGGGTGCGTTGCGCGACCCTCGGCCGCCAGGTGCGCGTCGAGCTCACCGACGGCTCGGCGTTCGCCGGCCATGCGGTGGACCTCACCGGTCCCGGGCACCTCGTGGTCGACGTCGATGGCGCGCGCCGGGTCGTGGCCGTCGGCGACGTGCGCCACCTGCGCCCCGCCCCACCGCCGGAGCAGGGCGCGGCCTCGGGGGACCCCGCGGCGTCCGGGTAAGCTGACTGGCTTATGCGCCTGCTCGTGACCGGCGGGGCCGGTTTCATCGGCTCGAACTTCGTCCGCTACTGGGTCGAACACCACCCCGGTGACCACGTGGTGGCCTACGACGTCCTCACCTACGCCGGCAACCTCCCGAACCTGGCCGATGTCGAAGACCGGATCACCTTCGTGCGAGGCGACATCTGCGATCTCGACGCCGCCCACCGCACGCTCGAAGACGAGGCGATCGACACCGTGGTCCACTTCGCCGCCGAGTCGCACAACAGCTTGGCGGTGCTGGACCCCGCCCTCTTCTTCCGCACCAACGTGCTCGGCACCCAGACGATGCTCGAAGCGGCCCGGCGGCGAGGGGTCCGGCGCTTCCACCACATCTCCACCTGCGAGGTCTACGGCGACCTCGCCCTCGACTCCGAGGAGCGCTTCAGCGAGGAGAGCCCGTACCGTCCCCGCACCCCCTACAACGCGTCGAAAGCCGGGGCCGACCACGCGGTGCGCGCCTACGGGGAGACGTACGAGCTCCCGATCACCATCACGAACTGCTGCAACAATTACGGCCCGTACCAGTTCCCCGAGAAGGTGATCCCCCTCTTCACCACCCACGCTCTCGACGACACGCCGCTGCCCCTGTACGCGTCCACCCAGAACAGGCGGGAGTGGTTGCACGTCGTCGACCATTGCCGGGCCGTCGAGGCGGTGCTCGAGCACGGCGAGGTCGGGGAGACCTACCACGTCGGCAGCGGTGTCGAGGCCAGCATCGCGGAGATCGCCGACATGGTCCTCGGCCTCCTCGGCAAGCCGGCGTCGCTCAAGGAGATCGTGGCGGACCGTCCGGGGCACGATCGCCGTTACCTGCTCGACTCGTCCAAGATCACCGGCCGGCTGGGCTGGCGTCCCGAGATCGACTTCGCCGAGGGCATGGCCGAGACCGTCCGCTGGTACGCCGAGCACCGCACATGGTGGCAGCCGCTCGTGGACCGGGCACCGGTCGCCGAGTCGTCCTGGGCCCCGCCGCGCTGAGGTGGTGGCCGTCATGGAGCAACGGGTCCTGGTCACCGGGGCCGGGGGGCAGCTCGGCCACGATCTGGTCGCCGCCTTCTCCGGTGCGGTGCCTCCGGGGGGCCGGCGCCGGGCACTCTACGGCCCAGAGGGTCCGGTGGAAGTCGCAACCGAGGTCGTCGCGGCCGACCACGCTGCCCTGGCAGTCGACGACCGCACCGCGGTGCTCGACGCGGTCGAGTCCATCCGGCCCCACGTCATCGTCCACGCCGCCGCGTACACCGCGGTGGACGCGTGCGAGACCGAGCCCGATCGGGCGTTCAGGGTGAACGCGCTCGGGACCCGGCACGTGGCCGAGGCGGCCGCACGCTGGCATGCCCACCTCGTGTACATCTCGACCGACTACGTGTTCGACGGCCGGGCCGACCGCCCCTACACCGAGTGGGACGAGCCCCACCCGCTGTCGGTCTACGGGCGGAGCAAGCTCGGGGGCGAGCGGGAGTGCCCACCGGGCTCGACGGTCGTGAGGACCTCGTGGCTGTGCGGGGCGACGGGACCCAACATGGTGGCGACGATCCTGCGGCTGGCCGCGGGAGGGACTGCGCTTCGCTTCGTCGACGACCAGCGCGGCTCACCGACCTTCACCGCCGACCTGGCTGCCGCCGTGGTGACCCTCGGCAGCGATCGCCGGCCCGGCCTCTACCACGTCACGAACCAAGGAGAGACGACGTGGTGGGGGTTCGCCAAGGCCGTTGTGGCGGCGGCCGGCGGGGACCCGGACCAGGTGATGCCTATTGCCACGGCCGACCTGGACCCGCCCCGGCCGGCACCTCGGCCGGCCTGCTCGGTGTTGGACAACGCGGCACTGCGCCTGGCCGGTCTCCCGGCCCTGCCGCCCTGGGAGGACGGGCTGGCCCGGCTCGTCCCGCTGCTCGCGTCCGGCGATCGGGTGGGGTCCCGGTGAGCGGGCCGCCTGCACCTGCCAAGCGCCTCCCCGGAGGGGAGCGCCAGGTGGCCGTGATCGGCGCGGGGTACGTCGGGCTGCCGACGGCGGCCGTGCTGGCTCACTTCGGCCATCGGGTGGTGTGCGCCGAGCGGGACGCCCGGCGCCTGGCGCTCCTTCGCCGAGGCGAGATGCCGATCGTCGAGCAGGGCCTTGGCGAGCTGGTGGCCTCCGGGACGGCCTCGGGGCGCCTGTCGTTCGTCGAGTCGGCGGTCGAGGCGGTGAAAGGGGCGGAGTTCGTGTTCCTCTGCGTGCCGACCCCCTCCGGGGCCGACGGCGCGGCCGACCTGTCGTTCGTCGAGGCGGCCGCCGAGGAGATCGCCGACCACCTCGAGCGGGATGCGGTCGTGGTGAACAAGTCCACCGTCCCCGTCGGGACCGCCGCGCTCGTCAGCCGCGTGACCGGGCGCAACGACGTGACGGTCGTGTCCAACCCGGAGTTCCTGCGGGAAGGGACGGCCGTGCCCGACAGCCTCCATCCCAACCGGGTCGTCGTGGGCGCCGACGACCCGGTGGCGGCGACCCGGGTGGGCGAGCTGTTCGCCGCAACCGGCGCGCCGCTCATCGTCACCGACACCGTGACCGCCGAGACGATCAAGTACGCCTCCAACGCGTTCCTCGCGACCAAGCTCAGCTTCGTGAACGCCCTGGCCTGCCTGTGCGAGTCCGTGGGCGCGGACGTCCGCGACCTGGTCCTCGGTCTCGGGTACGACAAGAGGATCGGCTTCGAGTTCCTCCGGCCCGGGCCGGGATGGGGGGGGTCCTGCCTGCCCAAGGACACCGCGGCGCTGGTCCAGATCGCCCAAGGCGCGGGGTACGACTTCTCCCTCCTTCGAAGCGCGATCGCCGCCAACGACGACCAGCTCGAACGAGTCGTGGCCAAGATCGAACGGGCAGCCGGCGGGCTGGACGGTGCGACGGTGGCCGTGTGGGGGCTGTCGTTCAAGGCGGGGACCGACGACCGGCGGAGCTCGCCGGCGGTCGACGTCGCCCAACGCCTGCGTACCGCGGGAGCCCGCGTCAGGGCCTACGACCCCACGGTGGCGGTCCCCGAGCCGGGAGGCCGGCCCGACGGCGACGACTTGGACGGCATCGAGATCTGCGGCGACCCCTACGAGGCCTGCCAGGAGGCCCGGGTGGTGGCCATCCTCACCGAGTGGGACGAGCTGCGGCGGGTCGACCTGGCAAAGGTCCGCGACCTGATGGCCTCACCATCGATGGTCGACACTCGCAACATCATGGACCCGGCCGCCGTGCGCCGGTTCGGGTTCGACTACACGGGGATCGGCCGGCCGTGAGCCGCGTGGTGGTCGCAGGCGGTGCGGGCTTTCTCGGCTCCCACCTGTGCGACGCGTTCGTCGAGCGCGGGGACGAGGTCGTCTGCATCGACGACTACTCGACCGGGCGGCTCGCCAACATCGCCCACTTGCAGGGCTCGCCTCGGTTCACGTCGATCGAAGCCGACGTGAGCCAGGCCGTTCCGGTGCAAGGGCCGGTGGACGCCGTCTGCCATCTGGCCAGTCCCGCGTCACCGCCGGCGTACCTGCAACGCCCGATGGAGACCCTGGCTGTGGGCAGCGAGGGGACGCGGCGCCTGCTCGAGCTGGCCGACCGGTGCGGCGCGCGCTTCCTCCTCGCGTCGACGAGCGAGGTCTACGGCGATCCCGACGTCCATCCCCAAGTCGAGGAGTACCGGGGCAACGTCGACCCGGTGGGGCCTCGCAGCGTCTACGACGAGGCGAAGCGGTTCGCCGAGGCGATCACGATGGCCAGCCATCGGGCGCGGGGGACCGACGTGGCGATCGCTCGGATCTTCAACACCTACGGTCCACGCCTGGCCCCCGGCGACGGCCGTGTGGTGTCCAATTTCGTGGTCCAGGCACTGGCCGGCGAGCCGCTCACCGTCTACGGTGACGGCTCCCAGACCCGCAGCCTGTGCTACGTCGCAGACGAAGTGCGCGGCTTGTGCGCACTCTTGGACTCGGAGGTGACCGGACCGGTGAACATCGGTAACCCCGACGAGCGCACGGTGCTCGAGCTGGCGCAGCTCGTGATCGAGGCGACCGGCTCGTCCTCGACCATCGCGTTCGGTCCGCTCCCCGAGCACGATCCCGTGCGGCGGTGCCCCGACATCTCGCTCGCCCGCGAGCAGCTCGGCTGGGAGCCGTCGACGCCACTCGCTGCGGGCCTCGAGCGCACGATCGAGTACTTCCGCACGGCCGCCGGGGGGGTGGCCGACCGTGGCTGAGCAGACGCTGGCCCCCATCGAGTACCGGACGCTGTCGGTGATCGTCCCGGTCTACAACGAGCGCACCACCGTCGCGGAGATCGTGCGCCGGGTGCGCGCGGTGCAGGTGCCCTTGGTCGTCGACGTGGTGGTGGTCGACGACGGCTCGACGGACGGCACCGACCGGGTGCTCGCAGCGCTGGAGGACTCGACCGTCCGGGTCGTCACCCACGAGCGCAACCAGGGCAAGGGTGCCGCGATCCGCACCGGCCTGGCTTACGCGCACGGCGACCTCGTCCTCGTCCAGGACGCCGACCTGGAGTACGACCCCGAGGACTGGCCCCGCCTGCTCGAGCCGATCCTTCGGGGCAAGGCGGTCGTGGTCTACGGGAGCCGGTTCACCGGTGAGCGCAAGAACATGATGCCGCTGCACTGGATCGGGAACCGCTTCTTATCCCTCGTGACCAACATCTTGTACCGCTCGACGCTCTCGGACATGGAGACCTGCTACAAGCTCTTTGACCGGCGGGTCATCGAAGGGCTCACCATCGTCTCGGATCGTTTCGACTTCGAGCCCGAGATCACGGCGAAAGTGCTCCGCCGCGGCTACCGGATCTACGAGGTGCCGATCTCCTACGCCGGGCGCGAGCCCGACGAAGGCAAGAAGATCACGTGGCGCGACGGCGTGGGCGCGCTCGCCGCCCTCATCCGCTTCCGCTGGACCCGGGAGACGTGACCCCGGCGCCCGAGCCCGCTCGGGCGGCCGGCGAGCGGGTCGTCGCCGTCGTGGTCGACTACGACACGGGCGACGTGCTGGCCGACTGCGTCGGTTCTCTGCTCGCCGCCGGCCTCCGCAAGGTGGTTGTGGTCGAGAACGGCCGTGCTGGTGCGGCGCGGGCTGTGCTGGCGGCTCGGAACCTCGACGTCCCTGTCGTCGCGCCGGGCCGCAACGTCGGGTACGGGGCTGGTGCCAACAGGGGGCTTGCTGCGGCGCGCGGCGTTGGCGGTGGCCCGGAGGGCCCCGCCGGGGGCGCCGGTTCTGATGGGGGTGCCGGTTCTGATGGGGGTGCCGAGGCGGGTACCGAGGCGGGTACCGAGGCGGGCGCCGAGGCGGGTGCCGAGCTCGCGCTCGTGTGCAATCCCGACCTCCTGGTCCACCCCGGTGCGCTCGAGGCGCTGGTCGCGGCCCTCGACGCCGAGCCCTCGTGGGCCATCGTGGGACCTCGCATCCTCACGTCCGGCGGCCAGGTGTACCCGTCGGTACGGCACTTCCCCTCGATGGCCGATGCCGCGGGCCACGCGCTGCTCGGCCTGTTCGATCCGGAGAACCGCTTCAGCCGGCGCTACCGCCCGCTCGACGCTGGGGGCACCGAGCGCGCCGAGGCCGACTGGGTGTCAGGGGCGTGCTTCCTCGCCAGGATGGCAGCGTTGGAGGAGCTCGGCGGGTTCGACGAGGCGTACTTCATGTTCGCCGAGGACATGGATCTGTGCTGGCGGGCTCACGAGGCCGGGTGGGGAGTGGGCGTCGAGCCCGCGGCGGTGGTCACCCATTCCGGAGGTCTGTCGCGCCGCCGCCACCCCTACCGGATGCTCGTGGCCCACCACCGTTCGGCTCTGCGGTTCGCGGTGCGGAGCACCCACGGTTGGCGCCGGGTCGCGCTCCCTTTGGCTGCGGCCGTCCTCGGTGTGCGACTGCTCCTGGCCACCGCCGGTGAGGCTCGTCGCCATCACACGGCCCCAGCCGCGGGAGCAGTCCAGTAGGCTGAGCCCGGGCTGCGGGCGGGTCTGTGGTTGAAAGTCGAGGCCAGTCGCAGGCGAAACGACCCACGTAAGGCGACTCGTGGTCGCCGAGCATGGTGCGGCTTAGGGGTAAGACCTGCCTGGTGCGCTCCCCGTCCGGGGGTGCACCGGCGACGGGAGGATGCGCGCCGCAAACGGTGCCGCCGGGCTGCCGAGGTGGCCGCCGGCGCCGGGCCGTGAGCTCCGCTGCAGGCGAGTGTGGGGTCAAAGACCAGGTCAGCCGCGCGCAGCCCATGCGTGACCCCGCCCGCGAATCGCGGGCAATTCGTGGGCGATTCGTGGGCGATTCGTGCGCGATTCGTGCGCGACCCCGCGGAGTGGCGGACCGGCGAGCCGTCCTGGCGGCGACGACACGTTGTCTCGCGTCGGAGCTCGGGAGAGGACGAGCCTGGCCGCGGCAACCCCGGCGGTAGGCTTGGCGGGCCATGAGCGTGTTCACGCGGGTCCTGCGGGCCGGAGAGGGCAAGAAAGTCCGCCGTCTGGCCGAGATCGTCCCCCTCATCAACGAGCTCGAGCCCGGCATGGAGGCGCTGAGCGACGACGAGCTCCGCCACCTGACGGTGGAGTACCGCCAGCGCCTCGACCAGGGAGAAGAGCTGGACGATCTGCTGATCGAGGCCTTCGCTGCCGTTCGTGAGGCTGCCTGGCGAGTGCTCGGGCAGCGGCACTTCGACGTCCAGCTCATGGGCGGCATGGCTCTGCACTTCGGCTGGATCGCCGAGATGAAGACCGGGGAGGGCAAGACCCTTGTCTCCACCCTGCCCGTCTACCTGAACGCGCTCACCGGACAAGGTGTGCACGTGGTCACCGTCAACGACTACCTGGCCACCCGTGACGCCGAGTGGATGGGGCGGCTTCACCGATGGATGGGCCTGAGCGTCGGACGGGTCGGCCCCGACGTGACCGACCCTGCGCTCAAGCGCGAGGCCTACGCCGCCGATCTCACGTACGGGACCAACACCGAGCTCGGGTTCGACTACCTCCGGGACAACATGGCCCGCTCGCGCGAGGCCATGGCCCAGCGGGGGCATGCCTATGCCATCGTCGACGAGGTGGACTCGATCCTGATCGACGAGGCTCGGACGCCCCTCATCATCTCGGGTCCGGCCGACGAGGCGGCCAAGCTCTACTACCAGTTCGCCGGCATTGCCCGCACGCTCCAACGCGACGTGGACTACGAGGTCGACGAGGAGAAGCGCCACGTGGTCCCGCTCGAGCCCGGGATCGAGAAGGTGGAGCGAGCGGTCGGGGTGGAGAACCTCTACGACGCGGTCGCGACCAACTACGTCCACCAGCTCACCAAGGCATTGGAGGCCAAGGAGCTCTACCACCGGGACAAGGACTACCTCGTGGACCAAGGCGAGGTGAAGATCGTCGACGAGTTCACCGGTCGGACGCTCGAAGGGCGCCGGTGGTCCGACGGTCTCCACCAGGCAGTGGAGGCCAAGGAGCGGGTCCGGATCAAAGAGGAGAACCACACCTGGGCGACCGTCACCCTCCAGAACTACTTCCGTCTCTACGACAAGCTCGGCGGGATGACCGGTACCGCCGAGACCGAAGCCGGCGAGTTTGCCAGCACCTACAACCTGCCGGTCGTCCCCATCCCGACCAACAAGCCTCTTGTCCGAATGGACGAGCCCGACCTCATCTTCAAGAGCGAAGAGGCGAAGTTCCTCGCAGTTGCCGACGACATCATCGAGCGCCGAGAGAAGGGTCAGCCGGTCCTGGTCGGCACGGCATCGGTCGCCAAGTCCGAGCTGCTCTCGCGGATCCTGGAGAAGCGCGGCATTCCCCATCAGGTGCTGAACGCCAAACAGCACTTCCGCGAGGCGGAGGTCGTGGCCCAGGCGGGGCGGCTGGGCGCGGTCACCGTGGCGACCAACATGGCCGGCCGGGGGGTGGACATCATCTTGGGCGGCAACCCCGAGCTGCTCGCCAACCACGAAGCCCAGGCAGCAGGGGTCGACATCGACAGCGATGAGGGCCGAGAGGAGCTGGCCCGGCTGCGGCGCCACTTCGAGGAGACCTGCACGAAAGAAGGAGAGCAGGTGCGCGAGGCCGGCGGCCTCTACGTCCTCGGGAGCGAGCGGCACGAGAGCCGGCGGATCGACAACCAGCTCCGGGGCCGATCGGGCCGCCAGGGTGATCCAGGGGAGAGCAGGTTCTACCTCAGCCTCGAAGACGACCTGATGCGGCTGTTCGCAACCGGGGCGGTGAGCTGGGTCATGAGCCGGACGCTCCCCGACAACGTGCCCATCGAAGCGAAGATGGTCACCAAGGCCATCGAGCGGGCGCAGAACACGGTGGAAGGACGGAACTCCGAGATCCGAAAGGAGGTCCTCAAGTACGACGAGGTGATGAACGAGCAACGCAAGGTCATCTACGCCCGCCGCCTCCAGATCATCGACGGCGAGGACCTGCACGAGCACACTGCCGAACTGCTGGAGCAGGCGATCGTGGCGCTGGTACAGCGCTCCTGCCCTTCGGAGTACCCCGAGGAGTGGGACCTGGAGATGCTCCTGAAGGACCTGGTGCAGTACTACCCGACGACGTTCACGGTAGAGGACCTGGCCCAGGGGACGAGCACGGCGCAGCTCACCGAGAGCATCGTGGCAGATGCCCTCGACTACTACGAGGATCGCTCGCGGGCGTTCCCCGGGGGTGAGGAGCAGGCTCGGCAGATGGAGCGCGAGGTCATGCTCCAGGTGATCGACCAGAGGTGGCGGGATCACCTGGCCGAGATGGACTACCTGCGCGAAGGCATCGGCTTGCGGGCGATGGGCCAACAAGACCCCCTGGTGGCCTGGCAGCGGGAGGGCTACACGATGTTCGGCCAGCTCATGGACGGCATCGACGACGACTACCTGCGTTACGTCCTGCACATGGAGGCCATGGCCGAGCCCGTGGCCGAGCCTGATCTCGGACGCGCCGTCTACGAGGCGGCGGACGACCCGGTCACCGGGACCCTGGCGATGGCCGGCCAGCTCCTGGCCGATCGGGGGATCGACGTCGCGCCCATCGAGCCCGGTGTCCCCGGACGCGGCGCACCCGTCGCGGCTGGCGTGGGGGCTTCAGGTGGCACGGGCTCCGTTGGCGCGGGTTCTGGTGCCGGTGGGGGCGCGATGGCCGTGGGGGGCGCTGGAGCTGGGGCCGGCGGTGGAGCTGGGGCCGGCGGTGGAGCTGGGGCCGGCGGTGGTGGGGGGCGACGCCCACCTGTGGCGGCTCCCGACGACGCGCTCGCGCCGGTGGTGAAGCCTCCGCAGGACAAGGTGGGGCGCAACGAGCCGTGCTGGTGCGGGAGCGGCAAGAAGTACAAGCTCTGCCATGGCTCCCCCTGACGCGGATCGACCGGAGCCCGCCGGCCTCGACGCCCTGGCAGCGCGCCTCGTCGAAGCTGAGATGTACTTGCGCGTCGAGGAGCGCAGAGACCGCGTGGCCGAGCTGGAGGAGCTGGCGGCTCGCGCCGATCTGTGGGACGACGCCGAGCGAGCACGCGCCGTGACGACCGAGCTTGGCCGGCTCACCGACGACCTGCAGCGCATCGATTCGCTGCGCCACAACCTGGAGGAGGCGCAGGTGCTGGCGGAGCTTGTCGGGGAAGCCGATGCGGCGGGCACTCCCGACGAGGGCCTTGCCAGGGAGCTGGCCGGTGCCCTCGGCGACCTGTCGGCGCGGCTGAGCCGGCTCGAGCTCGAATCACTGTTCACTGGCGAGCACGACGAGCGCGACGCTGTCTGCGAAGTCCACGCCGGCGCCGGTGGCACCGACGCGCAGGACTGGACCGAGATGCTGCTCAGGATGTACCAGCGTTGGGCCGAGCGGCGCGGCTTCCGCGTCGAGGTGGACGAGGCCACCGCGGGGCAGGAGGCGGGTCTGTTGTCGGCCACGTTCATCGTGCACGGGCGCTTCGCCTATGGGCTCTTGGCGACCGAGCGAGGTGTCCACCGGCTGGTGCGCATGTCCCCCTTCGACTCCCAGCACCGGCGGCAGACCAGCTTCGCGTCGCTCGACGTGGTCCCTTTCCTCGACGACGACGGCGATGCGGTGGACATCGACGACAAAGACCTTCGTGTCGACACCTACCGATCGTCGGGGGCCGGTGGTCAGCATGTCAACAAGACGGACTCGGCAGTTCGCCTCACCCATCTGCCCACCGGGATCGTGGTCGCCGTCCAGAACGAGCGCAGCCAGCACCAGAACAAGGCCAAGGCCATGCAGATCCTCGCAGCAAAGCTGGCCGACCTGGCCAGGGCCCAGCGCCAGGCCGAGCTCGACGCGTTGTCCGGGGTGCGGACCGACAATGCGTGGGGGAGCCAGATCCGCTCTTACGTCCTCGCTCCCTATCAACTCGTGAAGGACCTGCGGACCGGTGTGGAGACCGGCAACGTCGAAGCGGTCCTCGACGGCGACCTCGACGCGTTCATTGAAGGGGAGCTGCGCCGGCAGCGCGAGAAGCCAGGCGCGTGAACGCCGCGGGCGGGGTTGCCAACAGCTACCTTCGATATCACTGAACATCTACGAGCATGCGTCGTAGAGCACGAGGGTGAAGCTCTTTGAGTGGGCTGAGCAAGAAGGCGTGCACTACCAGACCCAATGGCGGTGGT
>JAJYWG010000188.1 GCA_021791615.1 Actinomycetes bacterium | reverse complement strand
CGGCTCCGGTTGCCGAGCAGCTACCGACTTACCTCGGCAGACACCTCGGGTTGTCAACCGTTCGTCGTGGCGGAATCACCCGATTCGCAGGTCGTCTCTGCGGCGAGCGCGTCGGACAATTGCCTCTCTATGGAGACGTTGCCTCCATACACGCCGAGCGGCGGTGGTGATCCGAATACGTCGTCGCTCCCCGATGAACAAAAAGTCAAGGTGAATCAGTACGACGCTCAGGTAGGGACGACGCCGCCTGCATCTGTTGGCGGAAGCGCCGTCGCAGAGACGACCACGCTGTACGTGGAGGTCCCCGTTGCCGATGGGCAGATACAGGACCTTGTCGTGAGTGCCGACGGCCTGTCTCCGACAGCACTCGTGACGCTCGTCGCGAAAGGGCTCTCGGTTGGGGGCGTTCCGGGCATCGCCGGAGACACCGGAGGGGACGGGAGTTCGGGCGCTGCCGGAAACTCGGGCACGTCGGGCAATGCCGGGACCGCCACGACGAGCTGACGGCTGCGTTTGCCTGTCCGGTGAGGCGCTGGGACCGACTGTGCCAAAGTCAAGCTGGGGCGACCTGGACGATCGCCTCCGACAGGTGCAGGCGGGGCGGACGGGCTGAGGCACCATGGAGCGAGACGACAGCACAACCGCCAGGGGTTGTGCCATGCATTCGACGGAGAAGAAGGCGGAGAAGAAGACGACGCTGTACCTGCCGGAGGACTTGAAGGTGGCGGTCAAGCGGGCTGCTGGTGAGCGCAAGGTGTCCGAGGCACAGATCATCCGCGAGTCGATCGGTGTGTCGGTCGGTGGTGTTCGCCCCCGTGCTCGGTCCTGTGCGGGCCGAGGGCCCCATCTGCCCAGCTCAAGCGACCATCCGGTACTCATGGATGAGGCCGCCCAGACGATCGGCTCTCCGTAGCCTTGCGACGTCGACATCGCCGATGGTCGGGGCGTCACATCGGGTGCAGCCGGGGGGCGTTGGGCGAGAGTGCGGTGGGGACGGTGCGAGCTGTATTGCTCGACGTGCTCGGCGAGCACGGCCTCAAGGTGGCGGCGGCCGAGGATGAGCATCCGGTCGACGCACTCGCGCCGCATGGTGGCGGTCACGCGCTCACAGCTGGCGTTGGACCGGGGTGCTCGGACCGGGGTCTTGATGATCCTGGTGCGGCTCGTGTTCGGGACTCATTCCACGACCGAGTTCGGGGGCTGGCGACCGGCTGGCGCCATGGACGTCTCTCGGTCAGCGGACGGGAGCAAGCCCAACGGCTCTGGCGATCTCTCACTCCGATGGGTCGGTCACCGAGTCCTCGTCGTCGGGCATGTCGCGACGCGCTTGGGTTCGAGCACTGGATCAACGGCGACGCGCTGTCGGAGTTGGCCGTGTCGGAGCTCGACTGGAAGGAAGGCTGGGAGTACCGGCTCTGACGGCCGGCGGTGCGGCAGTGTGGCGACATGTGTACTGGGCGAGACTCTGTGAGAGCAGACGACGGGGAGAGCCATGGTGAAGAAGCTCAGAGTGACGCTGGAGACCGGCCCAAAGGGAAAGAGAGCCGCCGCCGTGGCCCCGGACTGGCCGGGACTCGAGCGTGGCGCCAAGTCGGCCGAGGCGGCGGTCGAGACGCTCGTGGCGTACCTTGCGCGCTATGCAGAGGTCGCGAAGCTCGCGGGCTTGGAGGCAGCGTTCGACGTTACCTCTGGCGTCGACGTCGTCGAGCAGTACACGGGTACGGGTTCAACCGACTTCTGGGGCATCTCGTTCGGCTTCTCGAGCATCGACCGGGAGCGCTTGTCCGAGGCGGAGCTCGAGCGTCAGCTCGCAATCGTGAGCGCATGCTGGGGCTACTTCGACGACGTGCGCCGACGCGTGTCGGCCGAGATGCAGAAGGGCCCGCGGGGAGGTGGGCGCGACCGGGACGAGATCGTCCGCCACGTGCTCGCTGTCGAGCAGGACTGGGCGAAGAAGGTCGGCTTACGCACCCAAGACGATGCGGTGGTGACCGACGACGAGGGGCTCCGAGCCTTCCGAGACGCTTACTGTGCTGCCATTCGGTCCAGGCACTCCGCGGGCGACGACGCGCGGAACTGGCCGCTGCGGTATCTGATCCGGCACACCGCCTACCACACGATGGACCACGCCTGGGAGATGGAAGACAAGGACCTGAGCGGATCGCCCCCCGCCCGCCGGGCGGTGACCTGAGGCAGACAGCTCCAGTTGGCGCTAGTCCGGATGGGCGTCGCTCCGCCGTGCCACGAGAGTGTCGAGGTCTCGCGTCGCGTAGGCGTGGTGCTCCCACTCCTCGTTGAGGATCACGTGCAGGCATGCTCGGACCGTGCGGTCCTCGTTCGGGTGGCCGGGGGAGTCGGGAGGGGCACAGACGCGGTCGAGCTCCTCAGCGGTGAGGGAATCGATCGTCCGCCTGACTTCGTCCATTCGCTGCCGTCGCAGCCCAAGTACGTCCTCGAGGGAAGGGCTCGCCCCAGGGTCGATGCCCCAAGCGCCAGGGTCCTCGAGCCAAGAGCTGTTAGCGGCGTGACTTCCTGATCACGACTGGCCAGGTCTCGGCGGCCCTCTTCGTGCATCGGTCTGGGCTGAGGCTGGCCGACGGGAACCCGATAGCAGGAGGATGAGCCGTCCCCCGAACGCGAG
>JAJYWG010000369.1 GCA_021791615.1 Actinomycetes bacterium | reverse complement strand
AGGTCAAGCCGGTCGGGACTCGCCGGTAGCTAGTGAGCGCCGTCCGGCTCGTGGTGGCGGACTTGCCGTGGCCGTACGTGATGGCGACGTTCTGCTGTCCGGTGACAAGCACCTGGGCGCCAGCGAGGCGTTGGGCGGGGAGCTGGGAGGCGCTACCGGAGTTGCCGAGCGAGAACGCCCAGGTGACGGTCGAGGCGGCGGCCACCAGGGCGACGAAGATGCCGACGAGTGGCGCTGGACGGTGGCGCAGGGTGGCGAGGAGCTGTCTCATTGCACGGCTGCCCCGAGGCGATGGAGCAACGTCGTGAGGTGCGCCGCGCCGGGCGCCTCGACGATGCCCGCCAGTCTCCCGCGGTCAAGGAGGAGGGTCCGGTCTGCCTGGGCGGCGACCGCCGGCTCATGGGTGACGACTACCACGGTCTGGCCGAGGTCATCGACGGCCCGACGTAGAAGGCCGATGACCGCATCTGAGGTGTAGGGGTCGAGCGCGGCGGTCGGCTCGTCGGCGAAGATCACCTCCGGGTCGGCCGCGAGCGCCCGAGCGATCGCTACCCGCTGCTGTTGGCCGCCGGAAAGCGTGTCAGGAAGCCGGCGGAGCTGTCCGGCGATCCCCACCAGCTCGGCCAGTCGAGCGATCTCGTCCTTGTCAACGTGGCGTCGGTCGAGTCGCAAGGGCAGGGCAATGTTCTCGGCGACCGACAGGCTGGCGACCAGGTTGAACGACTGGAACACGAAACCAACCTTCTCTCGGCGCAGCACCGACAGTTTCCGCCGGCTCAACCGGTTGAGGTCGATACCGCCGAGGCGGACTGTCCCCGACGTCGGGTGGTCGAGACCGGCTGCCACCTGGAGCAGCGTTGACTTGCCCGACCCGGACAGGCCCATGACTGAGGTCAACGATCCACGGGGGAAGTCGGCGGTCACCTCCACAAGAGCGGTGACCCGATGGCCGCGACGGCCGTAGCGCTTGGTGACCCCATGCAGCGCCACTGCCATACCAGCGACATCGCGGCCGTCCTCGTCGACGGTCACCGTTGGCTTGTCCTCCGTTGCTTGGGTCGCAGTGCTCATGCGTCAAGCATCGAGAAATCGCAGGACAGAAGCGATGGGGTTAGCCGCCGAATCGGGGGTATGCCCAGGTATACCCCGAGAGCACGGCTAGTGGGCCGGCGCGGATTGATCCGCCGGTAATCCTTGCACCTGCTCAGGCCACCTTCCGGCGGTTCTCGAGCTCGAGGATGCGCGGGTCGTGATGGTCTCGGTTGCGGCGGCGGAGGTAGGCCTGGGAGGCCTTGGTGAAGGTGGCCCAGTCCGGGTAGTCGCTGCCGTTGATGACGAACTCGACGTAGGCCCAGAAGTGGCACTCGATGCGGTTCAGGTGGCTGGCGTTGGTGGGCGTGGGCAGGAGGCCGACGTTGTGGGTGACCGCCCAGTGGCGGATGGCGGGCGTCCAGTGGGCCGAGAGGTTGTCCATGACGATGTACACGGTGACGTCGTCTGAGTAGCGGCGCCGGATGTCCTTCAAGAACTCGAGCACGACCTGGCCGGTCACCCGGCGGTCCTCGACCTTGCCCCAGAGCTTGTCGGCGCCCACGTCGTAGGCGCCGAGGAGCTTCCGTACTCCTGTGTGGCGGTGGTAGGTGGCCCGCTGGCGGGCCGGTTTCTTCTTCTCGAACCAGCCGTGGCCCGCATAGGGCTTGAGCGAGATCGGACCGCACTCATCGAAGCAGACGACGACGCCGTCCAAGGTCCCGGCCTCCGCCGCCTTGTAGGCGGCCAGCACCCAGGACTTCTTCTCTTCGAAGAGGGGGTCGTTGGACCACTTCCAGGTCCGGGTCCGCTGGGCGGTGATGCCCATGGACTGGAGGATCCGGCGCAGGTGCTCCTTGGAGATCGACGTCACGATCCGACTGCGCACGAGATAGCGGCGAAGCGTGGCGAGCGACCAGCGGGTCCCGGGCTCACCGAGGTCGAGGGGACGGGCGAGAGCGACGGCGCGGATCGCCTCACGAGCGGCGGCGTCGATCCTCCTCGGGCGCCCGTCCCCCTTGGGAGGGCGCAGCGAGGACATCCCCTTCTCGTTGAACTCCCGGATCACCCGGCGGACCTGGTTCTCGTCGGTCCCGAGCACCCGGGCGATCTCGGCGGCAGCCGAGCGCGCGTCGGAGGCGAGCACGATCTGAGCCCGCTGTCGCAGGGCGAACACCTTGGACTGGCGAGAGATCCGACGGAGCTTGACCGACTCCTCTTCGCTCAACGACCGAACGTACACCGACGCAGGACGAGCCACCTCCACCCCCTTCGACGACAGCACTGCCGTCATCGTGGCATCGCGCCTGGTCCAAGAGGTGGACGCGGATTACCGGCGGCTACTTCGGCGCCACCCCACTAGCGGTCCGGCGCTGGCCGGCACCGGCGCTGTCGCGGCGCGGTGGTCGGCGCAGTCGGGCCCGGCGTCAGCAGCCGGGGGACCGGGGGCCTCCCTGGCCGGACTCGGCGGGTCGGCTGCATGGCCTCCCTACGACCCGCACGGGCCCGTGCTCGACCACGATCCCCCACCAAAGCGCCGCGATACGGAAGAATCGGTGTCGGCCCCCCGGGGGATGGGGATGGGGAAGGGGGGCCGACACCTCACAGACCGTTACA
>JAJYWG010000334.1 GCA_021791615.1 Actinomycetes bacterium | reverse complement strand
GCGTCACGGGCAGCGAGCGCCTCGGTCAGCTCGGAGATCCGCGCTTCGAGGCGGACGACCGCTGCGGTCAGCTCGGCGATCGAGCCAGCGTTACCACCTGGAGAGGAATCGCGCGTCGGAATTCCCAACGGTACGCGCGAGCCTCGGCGAGGTGGTGGACCCCGCTATCCAAGTACATCGAGGCGTCCGACTTCGGGTTGCAGGTTGCGGGCCTGCGCGCCTGCGTCGATGCCGGGGCCCGGATCACCGAAGTGCCGATCCACTTCCACCCCCGAAGCGAAGGCCGATCGACGATGAGCGTCGAGATCATGCTCGAAGGTCTGACCGTTACGTGGGCCTGCCGACAGCGGTCGGCGGTGTCTCCGACGGTCGCACTGGCCTCCGAGCAGTGACTCCAGCGACAAGATGACGCTCACTGCCGAGGTCAAGCGCGAATCGGTCCTCGCCTCGGGGTCATCTGGCTGGCGCACTCCGCCGTCGCACGCGCACCGGGTCATCTCCGTTCTCGCCGCGATAGGCCTCGCGGGACCGGCGTTCTCGGTCTGGGCCGGGATTATCGAGGTTCCCGGCGCAGGAGCGTTCGCAGTCCTACTGTCGCTCGCCAGCATGGTCCTGGCGGTCGGGGCGGCCAGCGCTCGCAGTCGACGGGCGATGGTCGTGGTGGACGTTGGGGTCCTCCTCGCCGGTGTCGGGACACTTCTGGCGTGGTCAGCGATCGTGCTCGCGGTCAACCCGAGCTACGGGACTGACGAGGCGGCCTTCGTGCAGTACGCCGCCCAACTGTTCCTGCACGGCAAGGATCCCTATGGGGCGAACTTGATCCCGGCACTAAACCAGTTCGGCGTCCCACTCCGCGACGTCACTCTCCTTCTTAACGGGCACTTTGTAAACACTTTCGGGTATCCCGGCTGGTCAATCCTGGTGACCGCCCCGTTCATCTTCGTTACTGGCGGGGTGCAGTCGGTGATCGTCGCCAACCTGATGTCGGCTGTCATCGCAGTCGTCATCGCGTTCGCAATTCTGCCGCAACAGTGGCGGGGACTAGCCGTGGTGGCGGCGGTCGACTTCTCAGTACTTTTCCACTACGTGGTCGGAGGCGTCATCGGCTTCATCGCTCTCCCTGCACTGGTGCTGATCGCCTGGCGTTGGACCGAGGTCGGATCCGGTGGACGACTTGGCTGGCGGGGACGGGTAGCGGCGGTGGCGATGGGTCTCGCGGTCGCTACTAATCAGCTCGCTTGGTTTCTTGCTCCGTTCGTGGTGGTCGGCATCTTTATCTGCCGTCGACGGGAGCTTGGAGCCCGGCGGGGCGTATTAGTGCTCGTTCGCTATCTCAGCTTTGTCGCAGCAACATTCGGGGCTGTCAACCTCCCTTTCATTGTCATGGGGCCAAAAGTGTGGTTGGAAGGCGTGCTGGGGCCGCTTACTCAGCACGCGATCCCCTATGGCCAGGGTTTTGTCGATTTAGCCACCTTCGTCGGGGTCGGTGGCGGCGACCTGCAGTTGTTCAGTGGCTCCGCTATCCTTATCTACCTCGGCTTGCTCACAGTCCTCGTCTTGCGCTTTGACCACCTGTGGCGTGCTGCGCCCGTCCTGCCATCGATCGCTCTGTGGTGGCCGACACGGAGCCTTGCCGAGTACTGGCTGACACTCATTGTTGTGTGGGCGGTGGCGCTGACAACGACCTCGCCTCCAGCTCCCGCTAACGCTGGCCAAGTATTATCCGGGAAGCGACGCCTACGATCGTGGGCTTTGGCCGGTGCGCTGGCGCCCGGTGTGGCCCTAGCCGGTCTGACCATCGCCTTCCCCTCACCGCTGCGGCTTCAGATTGTTGCGGTGCGCACCAACGGGCAATTCGGCAGAGTGTGGCAGATGCGGGTCCGGGAGACCAACACGACCAGCCGGAGGCTAACGCCGCACTTCGGAATGGACGCGTCCGGGCAGATGACGTCGTATTGGAGCGTGGTGATGGGACCGACGATGCTAGAGCCACACTCGACCGCCACGGTAACCTTGGACGCCCCCAACGTGGGCTCCATGCCCGGCATCACGTCCCGGTTCGAACTTGAAGCGGTCACCAACAACCCCGAGACGGTTTCGGTGTCGAAGCCGTATACAGCCGAGCCCTACCAGCTCCGCCTCACTCCCGGCTACTTCGCTCCCGTCCCGCTCGGCGACACGATCCGTATCCGGGTCGAGCTGCGTTCGGCCTACGGAGCCCCGGTGCATCGGGCCGGGGTGCCGGTGTTTCTCGGCCAGGTCATCTACGGCGAGGCCCAGTTGATACCGTCAGAGGCCTCAATCGACGGACATCCCGAAGGGCAGAGCCCGGTCGAGAACCGCACCAACCGACTTGGCATCGCCACGTTCAGTGTGCGCGCGACCCAGCTGCAGGGAAGCCCCATTTACTTCCAGGCATGGGCGGTCGGCAGAGCCGGGTTCCCGTTCGGCTACTCGCCGATTGTCTCGGAGGCCTGGACCGGGAAGTAGTCGTCGATGGCCCGTGGATCACACGCCAGGCGGGCTAGGAGCGTGGGTCTGTAACCCGCCAGGCGCTGGTCGGGGACTCTGGCACCGCGATGGGGTTGTTGGCGCAACACCCGGTCGCGAGTGGGGTTCGCTGCCACTCAGGGCCCCGATCGTCGCCCC
>JAJYWG010000131.1 GCA_021791615.1 Actinomycetes bacterium | reverse complement strand
CCCTGGATGCCACCGACACCGATCGGTAGCTGACGGCACCGTCGACCGCCTCCCCTTCACTGCCCAGCCCACGAGCCTCATCGCCGCGGACGTGAATGGTTACCATGCACCGGGCGATCCCCGTCGAGCACCGTGGACACCGCATGGTCGGCCCGGCCCGAGAGCCGCCAGCGGTCGCCCTGAGAGCTGCCCTGGGAGCAGTAGGTGCCGGGGCCGTGCACACTGGACCACGGGCAGTACCGGAGCGGGCGATCATGCTTCGCACTAGCCGGTCGATACCTGACGTGACAGCGTGCGAGACCACCAGGGAGGGTGCGGCCACCGGCTCGTCGTCAGACTTGGGCTCCCATGCCGGCGCCGGCTCCGGTGGACGTGCTGGCGCGTGCACACTCGTGGAGCGGGCAGTTGGCGGGGCGACCTGGCGGGCGTCCTGACGTGTTCCGACCGGCACGTACAGCCGTGCATGGCACTGACGGCACGAGGTGCGCCCGGAGCGCCCGCGCTAGGTCCACGCATAGCCGCACTCCCCGCACGTAACGGCCACGGTCGCCATCCGCCCATCATCGCACCGGACATGCGCACAAGCGGACGGGAGCCGCCTCACTTCGCCTACTGCGGCAGCGGGAGTGCATGGTGCCGTGTGCGGGTGAGCCGCCTCACACGTGCATGTGCTGCGCCCTGTCGTGGCGCGTGCACGTGCGTACTCCCCTACTCCACGTGCGCTCAGAATGTGGCGAAGGGGTCCGGCACTCGCTCACCGGTGCGCGTGTCCACGGTCTCGGTGCGCCCTGTCTCGTAGCGCCGGGTTTCGATGTGCTCGGCCTTGGACGTGTACGTGACGCGGTAGGGCTCGATCACGGGGACCCCGGCTGCGGGGAAGGGCTCCTCCGCTGCGGTCCGGTACCGGCGCGGGTGCACGATCCGATGCGTGCGCCACCTGGCCTCCACGAGCCATGCCGCTATCGCCACGGGGATGGCGACCAAGAGCCACGGTAGGGCCAGGAGTACCCGCAGTCGCAGCGAATGGTGATGCCCATGGAGCAAGAATGCCGTATGCACGGTGCTGAGGTGACCCGGCTCACTTGCCATTGCCGGACGTTCGGCAACGGGTCCGGAGTTAGCACAATGAGGCGACTCACCCTGCTGGAAAGCCCGTTTGATCACTGGTTGGGAAGGTGAAGAGGGGTACTTTGGATCAGCGCCGGCTCACGGACCCCAACCTGTGCCGACTGTCACTAACGGCCCATTCGTTGCCACGGCGCGGAGGTGACTGAAGACGCGGACGCCTGCCGCTGTAATCGGTGTGGAAAGAGTCACTACGGCCGGGTAGCAATGGGCTACGGCATGTGTCGCATCTGTAACGCCGCATCGCCATGTCCCGACGAGTCCTGTGCCATGAGCACTTGTCACCGTCCATGTCGTCCATGTGATCCTCGACACGACGACTGTGTACTTTGTTGCACACGAGGGGTAGACGAGCCTCGGCCGTAGGGTCACGTACCCTGTGTAGCTACTGCCGGAGCATGTCCGGACCCGTGGTTTTGATACGGGAGGCGGCAGCGGCGGTAGTCCACTGTCATGCACCCGCCAATACGCCGATCCGGACAGGCCAAATGGCGCCGAGAACTGCACCGACGTAATGCTCGCACCTACTGGAACTGTCACTACGGGACACCCGACAACTGATGTCCCCGGCAACAGATTGACATTGCCGCCTGAGGTATCGCCGCATGTTGATAGCGCATCGGTCGAGTAACCGAGGCAAGACCTCGAGATGGTCGCATGTGTACCGTCAACGAGCACCAGGCCCGACCAAGGGTCTCCGCTCTGCAGAATGGAATGCCCTGCGTTGGTCAGCTTCAGCACCACTGCTACGAGCCGGTCCTTCGCAAGTGTCCGCTGTGTTGTCGGTGTCCATGCGCTGGCCGGACAGGAGCGCGTGACGTCGGTCGTGTCGTGATCGACAACCTGCACGAGCGTGACGTTTAGGCCACCTGAGAAGTGAACGGTGTCTTGTGCAACGGAGTGCTGCTGCGTGGTCGGCGCGGGAGAAAGCGTCGTCGTGCTGGAGGAAATCGACGATGCCGACTGTTGCCCTGCGGATGGCGTGTGAGCGCGCGACGAGCGTGTGTCGGATGTCTTGTGCGTAGTCACGAGCTGACCAATGCCCACCCCTGCTGCAACCAGGACAACAAGGCCAATGGCAACCATTGAGGCCAGCACCGGGCGTCTGATATGAAGCGTGATCAGTCTGTGAGTCCTGAGTTCCCCATCCGTGTTGTCAGTCATGGTCACTTCCCCTCGGCACAAATAGTACGGCCGGGGAGTTCCGAACTTCCAACGATCGGGAGCGGTAGACGTTCCTGCGCGGTCAGCATTGATAGTGCCTCGACGAGCTGGCACCCCGTGCGCTTCCCGACCCGCTGCCGCCACACGCCACGGGGACCCGACACGGCGACCGGGGACATGACGCGCTTTCCAGCGGGGCCAGCTCGACGGCCCGGCGCTCCCGGCTCCGGGTGATCGCGTAACGCTCGCGCTGCTCGGCGGTGAGGATGTTCACGACGCAGCCTCGACCAGCCCGGCAGGGACCTCGACCCCGGCCAGCTCCGCCAGGACGGCCCATCGGGCGAGAGCGGGGACGTGGCGGCCCGACCGCCAGCCTGACGCCGCAGCTTTGGAGCACCCCACAGCGGCCATGATCTCTCGCAGGGTGACGGTCGCCAGCCCTGCTCGGATCGGGGCGAAGTCCTCGGGCCGGGCGCTCGCGTGGGGGTGCTCCGCACGCCACGCATCCAGCTCGGAGCGGGCCATGGCGATAGAGCGGCCCCGACGGCGGCGGGCCTCTCGGGACTGCGCGCCGCCCTGGCGCTCCCAGCACGCCTCGCAGCGGACGTGGCGGGGCCGGGTGAGCGCACCTCCGCACGTCAGACACCGCGCCATCGCTGCCACCGCCTTCTCGGGGGCGACCGCCCGGCGACGCCGGACCGGCTGGGCGGCGCGGTGCTCGGCGTGGGCGCTCTCGGCTTTCGCACGGGCCTCGGCACCCTTGCGGCGCCGGACCTCCGCACTGGCATCGATGGCCTTTTGGTTCGTGAGCGGGGTGGTCTTTCCGACCTTGCCCGTCACGGCGTCGGTGAAGAGGTGGGCGACCGTCTCAGCCACCGGGGCGACGGCTCGGCGCCAGGTGGGCAGCGTCTCTGCCAGCTCATGAGTCAGCGGGGCCGCCACCCGGACGTGGCCGTCGGAGCGCTCAACGAAGGCCGCCTTGCGAAAGGCGCGCCCGGCCACCAGATCGAGCACAAAGCGGTCCACCGCCGGGCGCACCGGCTCGATCAGGTCGAGGGCGAGACTGTCCCGCCCCGCGGCGTCGAGGTGGAGACACCCGAGCCCGGGGTCGAGCCCGAGCCGCACGCAGGCGAAGCGGGCCTCGATCTCGGCGAGCTTGTAGCAATAGTTGAGGATGGCATTCAACGGGCGCTCTGCGAGCCGGTTGGTGTTGGCCGCCCCGGTGATCGCACTGCGGCGAGAATCGAACGTGCACCAGTGCGGGGGCACGCGCCGTCGGTCCTTCGCCACGAAGCCGACCGCGGTGCGCTCGTGTCCGGTCCACGCGGCGAAGTAACTGGCGGCGGCGACCGCTTCCAACTGCCGGGCCTCGGCCACGGTTTCGGCCACCTCCACGCCGGCCGCCAGGTCGAGAACCGTCGAGGCGGTGTCCTCGTCGCCCAACACCGCGGCGAGGTTCCGGGCCTGGCCGGCGAGCTTCGCGCCAAGTAGATAGCGCACGACCCCGAGACCGACCGGGGACCCGTCCACCCCGGCGAGTGCCTGTTGGCGCCGGATACGGGGATCGTCACGGCCCGGAGGCGAGCTGGCGAGGACGGCCTGCCCGCGTCCCAGGATCACGACGGCAACACCCTGGGCCTGGCACCACGTCATGGCCTCGGTCGTGATGAGCCCGTCGCCTGCCACGACCAGGCGGGAGGGTGCCGAGACCTTCGCGAAGCTCCGCTCCCGTCGGTGCTCGCCCACCCCGTCGGCCACGACGAGGGCACCGTGGTGGACCACGACCCGGCACCCGAACCCGTCGGCCACCACCACCTGCGGGTCTCCGTCGCCCTCGTAGGTCTCGCGAATGGCGCCGATCCGGTCGGCCACGTCCTCGGGGGTGAGCACCGGCCCCGCCGCGACGATGCGAGCAGTTCCCGCAGTAGCCGTCATCGTTCAGCCCGGATGACCGACCGCCGGCCGAGCCGCCAGGCCGTCCACCCGATCACGGCCACGATGCAATCGGCCACCGCCACGACCACGACGGCCACGCCGAGGACCGACGCGAGGGAGCCGACGATCACGGCGACGGCGAGCAGGCACGAGACGGCACCGGCAAGCCGACCGATCCCCGGGGCGCCCATGACGGCCACACCACGGGGGGTGGCGCATCGGGCGAGCGAGGGAGCTACCGGCGCCTGGGCGGGTGGTGCCGACGCGGGGAGCGCCGGGGCTGCCGGCGAGGCGGATGCGCGGGTATCGTGCGCCATATCGGGACCTCCTTGTTAGGTTCCGGTCACGCCCCGGGGTGTTTGCGCACCGCCGGGGCTCTATCTATCTGTGGACAGCTTACGCCTCCTCGGGCGCTCCTTCCAGGGGATTCTCGGACGCCGGTGGCCAGCCGATGCCGGTCATGGTGGCATAGAACGGCATCAGTGCGAGCCCGACCGGGGCCAGGGAGCCGGCGAGGTAGTCGAGGTCAGGTCCGGCCGGTAGCTGGGCCTGGAGCATTTCTCGCATGACCTTGGCCCCGATCACGAGGACGTCGATTGAGGCATCGAGCTTCTTGGCGAACCGGTGGGCAACCTCCTTCCCACCGGTGAGTGACTGAACCTCCTCGGACTCCCCGACCACGTCCGGGTTAGTAACGCGCTCGTCGGTTGGAGCGATGCGGCTGAGCACTTCGGGTGACGTCGGCGAGCCGCCTCTCATAATCGCCACCGATTGGTAGAGGATCGAGAACACCACCTGCTCGGTGGCTTCCGGGGCCGGCTTCCCTGTCGGAAGCCGCACGCTGCTGTCGCGGACGGGGCTCGCTGCCACGTTCTCGCTGATCTGCTGGACGAGACCGCTCAGAAGGCGAACAAGCGGGGCAAGCCCTGCAGGCACACGGACCGCGCCCTGGGCGGCCGACATTAGGAACTCGACTCCACCGCGGACGGCACGGTCGCCTTCGTCGGTGTCGGGGTCCGGCGACGGGATCGGTTCGCCCAGCCCCGACGCCAGGTCGCCAGCCGACTCGGCACCCCACGCGCGAGCAATGGCATCAGGTAGCCGGGCGGCGCCCAAACCACGGGCCGCCAGGATGAGGGCCACCCGGTCGGGGTCCCTGCCCTTCGTGCCAAGGTCGGCCAGCCCTGCCACGAGGGCGCCCTGGGCTTCGAGAGGAGTCCCATCGGGCGCCAGGAGCCGCGCATGGGACCAATCCTCTATATGCCGCCCGGTCACGTCGGGGCGACCAACCTGCCGCACGATCTCTTGGGCCTGCTTACTGTTCCGATTCATACCGCCACCCTAGCACGGGATACCGGACGATGATACCTACCTCCGGTATACCGGAGGCGGGCGGGGTGGCGAAAAGGGCGCCTGGGACGATGTCCAGGTGACCCGGCACGCGAGCGCCCCAAGGGGGAAGGACCCGGCACCGAGCCGCCGCGTCGTCGTCGTGTGGCCGGTGCCGGCGCCGGTCGGAGCGCTCGTCGGAATGCCGGGGTGGTCCGGGCTCGCGTCCGTGCTCGGCGCCGAGCGGGACGGTGACGTCATCGAGCGGACGCTGTGTCGGGCGCTGGCCGTTCCAGCCCGGAGCGAGGTCGTCTCGTGAGGACGCGCCTCTCGCTGCCGGTGCAGGTCGTTCGCCAGGTCGAGGCACGCGCCGCCGCATCGGGGCGCACCGTGGAGGACCAAGCCGCCCGCCTGATCGCCGAGGGCGCCGTCGCGCTTCTCTCCGATCTGCTCCACCCTCTGTTGTCCCCCGAGCAGGCGGGTGCTGATTCTTCTTCCCCGAACGCGAGTCAGCCCGGGCTCACCACCCGGGCCGACTCCGAACTCCTGACCATTGCCACGGTCGCTTCCGATCATACCGGACGCGGCCTCAATAACGAGGACGAGCCCGGTGGCACCGCCTAGGGCTTACGGCTTCTCGGTCGACTCGCTCGCCGCTGCCGAGGGGGTGAGCCGGCGCCGGATGCTCGGTGCCCTCCGGCGCTCCGGTGGCGAGCCGGTGGAAGCGTTGGTCTCGCTCGGCGAGGACCGGGTGGTCGCCGAGCTGCTGGCCCTGGATGCCCGGCGCGTCGGCCCGGACGGCGGGCGCACATTTTCGGCGGAGTACCGGCGGCGCGTTGCGCGGGGTCGAGCTCGGGGCGCCCGCTCTGCCCGCGAAGCCGCGGGACATCCCGGACCCGAGCCTCGCGATGCCCGCACGATGGCGGCGATTTTTGAGGGGACCGGCTGGGCCACAGTCGATGGCGTCACCGACGGGGAGGCGCGGCGGCTCGGCCGGTATGGGGCGCGGGTCGGCGAACTCGTCACCGGCCAGCTCTCTCCTTCCCGCTTCCGCCGCCTGGTGGGGTCGTGGGCATCGTTCCGCGGGGAGCGATTCGAGGCGACACCCGGGGTCGTTATCGCGATTGTCGAGGCGCGTCGGGAAGCTGGCGAGGACCTCTTCCCGTACCAAGGACGCCGGGGATGATCGACATCTGTGCGCTCTGTGGTCTCGCCGGCCCGGTGGATCGCCATCATGTGACCCGTCGGCCGCGCCCGGGGGCTGCGTACTTCGATCCTTCGTTCACCGTCCCGCTCTGTCGCAGCTGCCATGCCGGCGTCCACCAGGTCCTCCGAGTCGCCGTGCTCGACTGGCCATCCAGCGCTGCCGACCCGCTCGCTTACAGGCTCCGAACGGTCGCTGGGCAGGTCGAGTTGTTCGGCGCGCATGGATCGACGTTCCCGGTCAGTCCGACGGCGGCTCCAGCCCTGGCGGCGTTGCTCCGTGAGGCTGCGTGGGCTATCGACGCGGCGTCGTCCGCCCGGGAGGGCGTGGCATGACCGGGGCCGAACGTGTCGCCTTCGCGTTAGCTGAACGGTTCCCCGAGCTGGATGCCGCGGCAATGAGCGAGCACCCCGCCTTCGGGCAGACGCTCGCCGCTGCGCTCGCGGTCACCGATGAGCGGGCCATCGTCGAGCAGGTCATCGCCCAGGGCGGTCTCGCCGGTGCGCGGAACCCTCAATCTGTCGTCGTCGGACGCCTTCGGCGCCTTCCCGGTCTCGCCCGTACCCGCTCCGCGGTCGATGTCGAGATCGCCGCCGAGCGTGCGCTGGACGCCCCGGAGGCTCGGATGCTCAGGGATGCTGCGAACCGGGGGGCACTGCTCGGGCTCCAGGTCCGGCGCGGTGCGCTCTCCCGCGAGGATGCGCTGGTCCAGTTGGATTGGGACTTCCGAGGTAGCGCCGAGCAGCTCGGCGCTGCGCTCGCCGCGTTCGATGGTGGCACCCAGGCTCCCGCGCCGGCCTTCGATCTCCACCTTGACGCCGTCGAAAGTTCCGGGGGCCTCCGGTGACCGGCGCTGCCTTCTGCGATCGGTGCGGGGCTCGCTTGCGATCGTCCCACGATCAGATAGAGCGCCGGATTGAGTACCGCTCGGTGGCGAGCCTCCGGCGCCTGAGGACCTGGCGCGTGGCTCTCGTCTGCCGCCAGTGCGCGGCTGCCGAGTGGTCGGCTCATGATCATCCGCATGGGATCGACGGCGAGCAGGGAGTGCTGCTGTGACGCGCCGCGCCAGCTTCCAGGTGATGGCGCCCCTCGACGACGCCGCCCTGGCAGCGTTGCGCTCCGACATCGCGGCGCACGGCGTCCAGGTGCCCATCGTGCGGACGAAAGACGGGCGGATCATCGACGGGCACAACCGCGCTGCCATCGCTAACGAGCTGGGTCTCGACTGCCCGTCGACGACGGTGGACCTTGACGATCAGCAGGCGACCGAGACCGCGCTCCGACTCAACATCCTGCGGCGCCATATGGGGCCGATCGCCTGGGCTGATGCGTTTCGACGCTTGGCCGATGTGCGCGGTGTGAAGTTAGGTCAAGGGGCGCGCAATGATCGGACTTCGGACAGCGTGTCCGAAGTTGCCCGGCCGATCGATCTGTCTGCGCTCGCCACCGAGTTGGGTGTCAACCCTCGCACCGCCCGCCGTCGCCTCCGCCTCGCAGCGAAGCTCGCCGATCACCCGGACCTGGCTGCGAAGGTTGACAGGGGTGAGATCGACGCCCGCCGCGCCGAGGAGTTGGTCCGTCGGGAGAACTTTGATCGTCGCCGCGCCGAGGCACCGCCGCCGCCTGCCGTGACCCTCGGCGACGGCATCGAGGTCCGCACCGGAGATTTCCGCGAGGTGCTCGCCGATCTTCCCGACGGGTCGGTGGACGCCATCGTGTGCGACCCCCCATACGACGATGCCGGCGTGCCGCTCTACAGCGACCTCTCGGCTTTCGCAGCCCGTGTGCTGAAGCCGGGCAGGCTCGTCGTCGCTTACGCAGGGAAGGTGGACTTGCCTGAGCAGCTGGGACGCCTTGGTGAGCACCTGGAGTATGTGTGGCTCGGGGCCGTGTTCCACCCGGGAAGGCATTCCGAGCACCGGGCGCGCATGGTTCGTGGCCGCTGGCGTCCCGTGGCCGTGTTCAGTGCAGGGCGCTACAGCCCGCGCCACTGGTTTATCGATGCCGTCATGTCGGAGGGGAACGGGGCCAAGGGACCGACAGATCACCGGTGGCAACAGAGCCTCGGTCCTTTCGTCCGCTGGGTTGAGCAGGCGGCGGAGGTCGGCGAGCTGGTCGTCGATCCCTTCTGCGGCTCCGGCACCACCGCGCTCGCGTGCCGGGCGGCGGGCCGGCGGTTCCTGGGCTGTGACGTGGACCCGGCGAGCGTGTCCCTGACGCTCGAACGATTGGTGGACGACGGCGCCGGTGACGGAGGCTGCGATGGCTGACTTCCCCGTCATCTTGCGCGGCTCGCCGGGCACTGACGGCTGGACGCCTCCCGGCCCCGAGCACCGTGGGCGGTCGATCGCTCAGCGCATGTCGCTCTACTGGCACGGGGCCGGCGATGTCAGCACCGGCGGAGCCACCTTCGGTCTGCTGGCGGCGCTCGTCGCCCGTGGTCCCCTCGTCATGCACGGCATCCTCGTCGTGCCCGACGACCTGGGTGCCCGTGACCGCGTGGCGCTTGCGGGTATCCGTCGATGGGCGAGGGCGCATCCGCTCGACACGGCCACCGGTCCCGCTCCGTGGCGGGTCGTAACGCTCCGTGACTTCTTCGACCCGATGGCGACCCGGGAGGCGACGGAGGAGAGGCCCGCGAAGCCGTGGGCCTTTGTGCCGAACGCGTACAACAGCGGAGCGGGTCCCGTGGTCGGTGCCGATCAGGGTCGCATTGTGGGGCTCGTCGCCGAGCATGTCGAGTGCCGAACGGGCCGGAACGCCCAGTCGTGGCAAATCTGGCTGCCCGGATGGGGGACGCCACGGCCCGACCGCTCCGACATCGGCAGGGTCTCGCCCCACCGCCCGCCCATCATGATGTCGGCTCGGCGGAAGGGCTGGTCGGTCAACTTCGGCCCGTGCCCGAAAGGCTTCGGCACTCGTGGCGCGCCGTTCCTCGATCTGCTCTCGGCTGCGTACGTCCTCGATGCTGACAGGGCTGGGGGATTCGTCGATCACGCTCGGCACTTCGGGGTCGCCGCGAGCGCTCTCCCGGTCACCGTGCCGGTTGGTGCAGCCGGTGCTGCTGCGATGGTCGATGCTGTCCGTTCGGTCCACGCGCTCGGTCTCGCTCTCGACAAGGAGGTGGGCCGGTGGTTCACGACGCCCCAGGATCGGGCGGAGGGAACGGTGCGCTTCCCGCTCGCGTTCGCGCAATCGCCGGCCGGCATCGCCGACCACATCCTCCGTCGGCTCCGCGTAGACCCACCTCTCAAGCGCTTCCCGCTCCGGCCCGCTGAAGATGCGGCGTGGTGGGAGGCCTTTCACGGTGGCTGGAACGACTGCGATCCGGCCTTCGCCGGCCTGCCGTTCGGGGCCGTGGCACTCGACGTATCCAGCGCGTACTCGATCACCGCGCACGCGATTCGCTGGTGGGACTTGCTGACGGCCGACCGTCTGGTGCGGCGCTCGGTGCTCCGTGAGCTGCGCACGCTTTGCATGCGGGCTGCGACCGATCCGACCGTCGTGCTCGACCCCGATGTATGGGCGCGGCTCGGGGTCACGCTCTGCGAAGTCGTTCCCGACGGCGAGGTGTTCCCCGTCGCCATCGACGACCCGGACCGGGCCGACGGTCGGACCGAGGCGGTGCGCGTGTATGTGAAAGGGCGCACCATGTTCTATTCCTGGCCGGACGTGGTGGCGGCTGCGATCCTCTCGGGGCGCGTGCCACGGATCGTGCGCGCCATCCGGCTCGTCCCCGAGGGGCGCCAGGGTGGCCTGCGGCGGCGGGTGTCCGTGTATCCAGGACTCGTCCTCGACGCGGGCACTGATCCCGTGCTCGGACTCGTGCGGCGCCGGCGCCAGGCAAAGGCCGAGGGGGAGCGGGAGCTCGCCGCCGAGCTCCACGCGGTCGTCAACTCTCTCGTGAGCGGAAATTTCGAACGCCTCGATGACGTGCGCGTGTACCGGGGCGGGCGCCGGACGGAGCGCTGGGACGGTCGATCACGGATCGAGGGCGGCGAGTGGCGCACGGTCGAGAAGGCGGGACCCTGGACCTTTGCGCCGCTGGGCGTGACCATTACCGCAGGCGCCCGCCTCCTGCTCGCGGCGATGGATCGGATGGTCCGATCCCTCGGCAGCCGCGTTGTTTACCGGGACACCGATTCCTCGATCATCCCGGCCAGTCCCGAGGGCGGGACGATCACTCTCGCCGATGGATCAACGGTCCACGAGTTGTCCGATAACGAGATCGCCGGGCTCGTCGCAGCCTTCGACTGGATGTCGCCCGAACCGGCAGCGTGGCCGGTGTGGAAGCGCGTACCAGCTCCGGGGGAGGAGCCTCTGCGGTGCATCGTCTTCGGCTCCAAGAGGCACGTTGAGTATCGAGGTTCCGACGACGCACCGGTGCTCGTGGATTGGACGGAGAGCGGGCTCGGCGGCATGTGGAGCGACCCGGCGACGATGCAAGGGCGCTGCCCTGAAGGTGGGCGGGCTTGGTCGAAGGCGGCGGTCGGGCGGGAGATTCTCTGCGCCGCTGCCAGGGTGGCGCGTCCCAAGCGGGCGCTCGAAACGCCCGCGCCCTGGGACACCACCGGCGCCCTCCGTTTCCCGACGCTCCGGCGTTTGCTCGTCACCTCGCAGCAGGTGCTGGAGACTCTCCCGGCGTCGCTCGGCGCCCGCGTGGGGTCTCGGTTTATCGAGGGCATCGTGTGCGATGTCATGCAGCAGCCCGTCGGGTCAGTCGTGGCCCTCGACCCGGGCGGCGCGCTCGATGACTGGCCGCACCTGGGGTGGGTCGACCGAGCGTCGGGCAAGCCGGTCGTCGTCTCAACGGACGCAATCGAGACCGCGGTGCGTGGCCTTCTGATCGAGTCCCTAATAGTTCGGGCTGTTCGCTACGGCTCCGTGTCGAGCGGCGACGGTCTCGCCTCGGTCGTCGTGTCCCCGCTCTCCGTCGTCTATCGGGGTCGGGTATCACCAGTGCTCGACGCGTCCGACGACGGGCTGCAGGGCGACCTCCGCCGGTTCCGGGTCGATTACACAGCGGGGCGACGCGGGCTCGGCCCTGGGCAGCGGGAGCAGCTCGTAGCGCTCGCCGGCTCGATGTCACCAGCGGAGTTCGCCGCGTTGGCAGGCATCACGGCTCGGATGGCGGGGAGCGTTGCCCGCGGGCAGCTACCACGACCAACGACGACGAAACGGATGCTCGCCGAGCTGCGGCGCAACGGCGCGGCCTGGATCGTGCCGGGCGAGCGGCACTGCGGCTGCGGATGCGGCGAGACGCTTCCATCGGGCAGCCGCGGCTACGTCGACTCGTCCCACCGCGAGCGGGCGAAGAAGCGTCGTGCCCGCTCATCCAGGTTTCCCGAGCCGGAAGTCCCGGACGGGGAAGCAACAGGAAAGAGGAAATGACATGACCATCACTAGCAACCATCCGGTACACCTGCCGCCCTTCGACGAGCTGGCAGCCGCCCTGCCCGACGACGGCGATTGGTGCGGAACATGAGCGCCCGGAGGCGGAGGCGGAGGCCGTCGGTCTCCGCCTCCGCCACACCGGCGATTGATCGTCTCGTGGGGCGCCGGCTGGCCCGGATCACCGAGGACGACGACGGCCACTGGCCGTGGCCCGGTGCATCGAGTCGCGGCGGCTACGCGCGGCTGCGGGTGATCCCACGTAAAGACGAGCGGGGAAGGCAGCGTGACATGCACGGTCACCGTGCGGTGTGGATGGCCCTCGTCGGTCCGATCCCCGACAGGTACGTGCTGCGGTCGGTGTGCGGGGTCCGGAAGTGCGTTCGCCCGGACCATCACGAGCTGCGCCCTTACAACTGGTCCCCGACGGACGACCTGGCCGAGGCCGCATAGCCAGCCAACCGGCGCACGTGCGCCACTACGAAAGGAGAATCCATGACTACCACCACCGAAGCTCCGGCACGGGTGCGCTATCGCACGCTTGCGGGCAACCTCACCCGGACACCCGAGCTGCGCTTCTCATCCAAGGGCACGCCGTGGGCCACCTGCGGATTAGCGGTAACGCCGCGCGTGCGAGGCGACGACGACGCCTGGGGGGACGGCGAGACCGTGTTCTGCGACCTCGTGTGCTTTGGCGACCTGGCGGAGAATGTCGCCGACCTGACGAAGGGCACGCGTGTCATCGCCTACGGCAAGCTCGAAGCCGAGACCTGGACCGGCAAGGACGGCACCGAACGGACCACCGAGAAGCTGGTCGCGGACGAGATAGGCGCAAGCCTCCGGTTCGCCACCGTCGAGGTGCACCGGAGCACCCGACAAGGTGCGGGCGAGACCCCGACCGGCGGGGCCGGCGACGGCTACGACGAGGAACCGTTCTAATGGGCGTGCCTCGCATTCTCGCCGCAGACCACCCGCTCGCCGGGATGTTCAGCGTCGGCCCCGATGCTCCCGCTGACCTCCGAGCCGACTCGGCGGCGGTGCTCGGTGTCGCCATCGGCGATCACGTGCACTGTCGGTTCCGTGGCGACAAGCGGGCCGTGGTCGTGCGGTTGAACCCCGCCGACCTGGAGCTGGCGATAGAGGTGCGCGGGAGCGTCGGTCGGATGCTCTGGTGCCGTAGGGACGAGGTGGAGACGGCGGCCCGTGCACGCGGGCACGCCATAGGTGAGGTGGCCGCGTGAGGCCCACCTGGCATTGCAAACCGTTCCTACCGTGACGGCGAATAGAAGGCCGAGCGCCGGTCGTGGCGGGAGTCTGGCTGGCCCCGCCGACCACACGCCAGCCACCACCAAGCCCGACGCCGGCCCGCTCGTCTACGTCGCCCACCCGATGACGAGCTATGGCACCGACCATGAAGCCCGCGCCCTCGCCGCCCTCGCTCGGCTGCTCCCCGATGTCGAGCTGGTCAATCCGGCCACCCGGTACGGGAGCAACGTGGACTGGCTGACCGACTGGCCCCGTCTCGTCCGGTCCCTGGCCGGGCTGGTGGTCGTCGCCGACGAGCACGGCACGGTCGGGGCCGGCGTGCTCCGGGAGGTGACCGACTGTCTATTCCGCGGCGTACCGCTGGCGGTGCTCGACGGACGGGGCCGCCTGCGCGAGCTGGCGGGGCTTGACCTCCTGACACCCGAGGACCGGACGCCGGCAGCGGTGGCATGGCCGGTCGAAGGCGCGCCGGTCGCCCCGGCGGCGCTCTGCCGGACGCTCACGGGGACGCCATGACGACCCGGAAGGCCGACGCCCGTGCGCTCCTGCGCTGGGCTGAGCACCGGGGTGCCGACGTGCGGCGAGGACGGCGGGGATGGGTCGTGAGCCTGCGCGGTCGCCACGTCGCCGTCGTCCACGAGACCCCTTCCCGCGGTGCCCTGCGCTGCGCCCGGGCCGACCTTCGGCGGGCGCTACGTGATGTGGCGGAATGACGGCACGCTAGGCCACAGCGCATCTGTTGGTCATAGGCTGTTGCTGTGGCACGGGATACGAGGAGTCAGATCGGCGCCGACGCAGCCATCGCCGCCATTGAAGACATTGCGGATGCCGTTGGCGCGTTCCTGAGCGCGGCCTTCAGCGCGGTACGGCGGTGGCTCGAACCGACACCACCCTACGGTGGAGACATGGGAACGGACCCCAGCACCACCGACCAGGAGGACGCAGCGCTCGTTGCCGATCCCCTGAGCCGGCAGGCCATGGAAGAGACCGACCGCATGATCGCGGAGGCTCGCTCCCACGGGGAGGATGCCGGGACCGCACTGCGCCGAGCCGGTTATCGCCCGCTCGCTGATGTAATGCGAGAGCTTGGCGACCGCACCGAGTGAGCGTTCTACTCGGCCCACAAGCCGAGAAAGACCTGCGCAGGATTGCCGCTCGCACAAGGCACCGTATAGCCGAGCGCCTTGACGCGTTGGGGGTTGGTGATGCCAACGCCGACGTGAAGCAGATAGTCGGGCATCCTCATTGGTGGCGCCTGCGCGTTGGTGACTGGCGCGCTCTGTACCGACACGAAGGCGGCCACATAGCGGTCGCTCGCATAGTGAACCGTCGGGACCTCAATAAAGTAGTGCGGTCGCTGTAGTCCCGCCGCTGGCGTTCGACGTGGCGCACGCTCGCCTATGCGCTCACGTGGCCGGCATGTGCGGGTCTCGCCTACCTCGCCCTCGTGGAGCGTTCCCCGTGGCCGCTGGTCGCCATCCCCGTGGCGATAGCGGCATGGCTCGTGGAGGGCAGGGTACGCACGCATCGGATCGTGCACCCGCGCCGGCCCCGGACCGCAGCGGAGGCGCCCTTCCCCGCAGCCGGGGTCTCCGTGATCGAGCCCTACCGGGTCACGTACACGTCCAAGGCCGAGCACATCGAGACCCGGTGCTACCAGACAGGGCGCACCGAGACCGTGGACACGCGCACCGGTGAGCGAGTGCCTGACCCCTTCGCCACATTCTGAGCGCCCGTGGAGTAGGGGAGTACGCACGTGCGCGCGCCACGACAGGGCACCGCACACGCACGTGTGAGGTGGCTCACCCGCACGCGTGAAGCCAGGCTCCCGGCTCCGGTGGCGCATGGGAGAGCGTGTGCACGATGCCCGCATGTCGAGGCTCACCGCCAAGCGAGGCTCCAGGGCAGCACGAGCGATGATGGGACATGGCCTCGATCACCTGCCCGGCGTGCGGTGCGACGTGGGAGAGCTTCGCCGCGTCGTCGTGCACCCGCTGCGGGTCGTGCGGTGGTGCCGTGTACGTGCCCGCCCACCTTCGCCGCCGTGCACCCGCGCCGTACATGGTCTCGTGTACGTGCGGGCACACGTGGCAGAGCACGTCGGCATCGGGGCGCACTCGCTGTCGAGCGTGCGGCGGACGGGTCTACGTGCCAGCAGCGACACGGGGGACCGTGCGCCCGCATGGTCGCCAGGTCACCCCGCGAGCTTCGCCGAAGGCAGCTCCCGAGCGTCCGCATGTGCCACGTCCCGATCCTCCTCGTGTGGTGGCCGATGCGCCCGAGCCGGAATACGACCACGAGGCCGACGACGAGCCGGTGGCCGCACCCTCCCTGGTGGTCTCGCACGCTGTCACGTCCGGTATCGACCGGCTAGTGCGCGGCATCATCGCCCGCTCCGGTGGTGCACCACCGGCCCCGGCACCTTCCCGGCGCATTGTCCCCACCGTGGCCCCTACCGATCCCAGGGCAGCTCCCACGGCGACCGTCAGCGGGTCTCGGGTCGGGCCGGCCATGCGGTGTCCACGGTGCTCGACGGGTACTGCGCGGTGCATGGTCCCCGGCTGTCCCATGCCGCCGGAGTGACGACCCCGCGTGCTCGGCGGTCGAGCGATGCTGGCGACGTGCACACCTCGACACCGCTCCGGTGACGCCGTGACCTTGGCGCCCGCGGTCACCGGAGACGACCAGGCGGCGCTCGCACTGGTGCCGTCCCGGGTGCCGACGTGCCGGCGAGGCGGATGCGCCACCCCGGCGGTCGATGACGACCTCGGGCTGTGCGAGGTCCATGCTCACGAGCAGGTGGAGCTACGGCGTGCGAGCCGGGCGACAGTCTCCCGGCATCGAGCCCGGCCGGTGCTGCCCGCCGAGCTACTCGACGGCCTGGCCGCCATCGCCGAGGCTCGCTCCCAGCCCTGGCGTGGTCTCGCCGCTTGCCGGGGCCGGACCGAGGACATGTTCCCGACGGTGGGCCGAGGGTCTACCGCGCTCGCCTATAGCCCGGCCCTCGCCATGTGCACCACGTGCCCCGTGGTCGAGGAGTGCCGGGAAGCCGGAGCCCACGAGCGCCACGGAGTGTGGGGCGGGACCACGCCTGCCGAGCGCTCTCCCCGGCACCGGCGAGCTGGCGCCTGACGGATGGCCCAGGGACCCCCGTCGGGCACGCATGGGCTCGCCGTTCTCCCTGGTCCACCGGTGCCCCGTGCCGCACGGGCCGATCTCCGCCCATGGACCCCGATCCGGGCACATTGGGACCCCCGGCCGGATTCAGCG
>JAJYWG010000037.1 GCA_021791615.1 Actinomycetes bacterium | reverse complement strand
AGCACTCATGCTCGACCCCAAGGTGCTCCTCCTCGACGAGCCGATGGCCGGGATGAGCGCGGCTATCTCCGAGCGCCTCGAGAATGCGTGCCTTGCACTTCGGACAGCAGGTGTCTCAGTGCTCCTCGTGGAGCACGAGCTCGGTTCGGTCGCACGCCTCTGTGACAATGTGTTCATGATGGCACAGGGACGGGTGATCGCCGAAGGCTCGATGGACGAGCTCCGTCGGTCCGCCAAAGTGCAGGAGGCGTACTTTGTCGGATAGCGATGCCGGGAGCAGAACCGGGTACGCGGCATGTGCTTCCACTCTGCAAGTCCAGGACCTTACGGTGGGATACGGGGACATGCGGGTCGTCCACAGGATTGGGCTCGAAGTCAAGAGTGGGACCATGTCAGTAGTCGTTGGTCCCAACGGAGCAGGTAAGTCCACCCTCCTGAAAGGGATCTTGGGTCTCGCACGGATCTTTGAGGGCGAAGTGTCGCTCAGCGGCAGGGCCGTCACGGGAAGACCGCTCGAACAGTTGGCGAAGGCCGGACTCGCATACGTTCCTCAAGTCAATGGCATCTTCGACAGCCTACGGGTTCGTGAGAATCTAGAAATGGGTGGCTACTTGTTGGACAAAGTGACTCGCCAGGAGCGCATCGAGGAGGTGCTCGAAATCTTTCGGGTGTGGCTCTCCTGCAGTGACCCCCCGGCCACCGATTCCCCAGCTCAACGGTACGGCCTGGCGGTGATCCCGGCCTGAGGCCTTCGAGATCCCCCACCTTTCGTGCTGCATGGGCGAGAATCTGCACGTGGATCACTCGCGGATAGGGGGTTTACGCTATGTCTCGTGCCAGCCAGAGCAAAGGTGCCCAGGACGATCCGGGGGACGGTGGTTACCCAGCGCCGTCGATGCGGCAAGGTGAACTGCCGGTGCGCGAACGAAGGGCCGCTGCACGAGTCGGTGGTGCTCAGCTACTCCGAACAGGGCCGGACTCGCGTCGTCATGCTGCCTCCAGAAGAGGTCGAGGCGGTGAGAGCGGCGACGGAGCGCTATCGGGCGGAGAGGAAGCGCCTGGAGGCGGAGGCGAACAAGGGCCTCGCACAGCTCGTCATGAGGCTCCGGCGGCACTGAAGGAGGCACCGCGGGGCGCCTTCAGCGCTTCCGACGTCATCTACGGCTCGGTTGTCGACTTCCTCTCGGGTGCCGAGGCCGAGGCCCTCACCCACAACGAGCTCGAGACCCGACTCGCCGCCTGCGGCCGCGAGCTGCTGCGCCAACTGTTCCAGGACCACCTGGATCTGCGCGCTTCCCGGGAGCGCCGCGTCGACGTGGTCATCGACGCCCAAGGGGTCGCGCACCACGCGATCGAGACCGACCATCGCCGGGGGCTTGCCACCATCGTCGGCGAGGTCAGCGTCACCCGGCTCGCCTACCGGGCCAAGGGGGCAGAGAACCTGCACCTCCAAGACGCCTCGTTGAACCTGCCGGCCGAGCGGCACAGCCACGGACTGCGCGAGCTGGCGGCGATCGAGGCGACCCGGGGCAGCTACGAGGAGGCACAAGCGGCGATCACCCGGTCGACCGGCGTCGAGATCGGCAAGCGCCAGGTGGAAGACCTGGCCCGGCGTGCTGCGGTTGACGTCGAGAGCTTCTACGACGAGAAGCGGCGTACGTCTTTCTCCGAGACCGATGTGCTCGTCATCTCCGCTGACGGCAAGGGGATCGTCATGCGTCCCGACGCCCTGCGCCCCGCTACCAGGAAGGCTGCCAGGGCGGACAAGCACAAGCTGAAGACGAGGCTGTCCAAAGGAGAGCAGCGCAATTCGAAGCGCATGGCCGAGCTTGCCGTCGTCTACGACGCCGCCCCGGTACCGCGCACCCCGAGCGACGTCCTTGCCCGCAGCGACGAGGGGGGGAAGCAACCGGCGCCCGTGGCGACGGGGAAGTGGCTGACCGCGAGCGTCGTCGACAGTGCCAAGGAGGTCATCGCCGAAGCCTTCGAGGAGGCGGAGCGCCGTGACCCCGGGCACCTGCGCCCATGGGTGTGCCTCGTCGATGGCGCTAAGCACCAGATCGACGTGATCCGAGCCGAGGCACGCCACCGCGGCGCAGAGGTCACGGTCGTCTGTGACTTCATCCACGTCCTCGAGTACCTGTGGGGCGCAGTCTGGTGCTTCTTCGCCGAAGGCGACCCAGCCGCCGAGGACTGGGTTGCCGAGAAGGGCCTCGCCGTGCTCTCGGGCAAGGCTGGTCTCGTCGCGGGCGCCATCGCTCGGAAGGCCACCGCCCTTCGTCTCGACAAGCCACGGCGCAAGAAGGCCGACGAGTGCGCGCGGTACTTGAAGAACAAGCGGCCCTACCTCGACTACCCGAAGGCGCTTGCGGAAGGTTGGCCCATTGCCACCGGAGTGATCGAAGGAGCGTGCCGTCACCTCGTCCGCGACCGATTCGACATCACCGGGGCCAGGTGGTCTCTCGAAGGAGCAGAGGCGATGTTGAAGCTCCGGGCTGTGCGCGCGAATGGCGACTGGGCCGAGTACTGGCACCATCACCTTGCCGCCGAGCACTCACGCGTGCATGCATCTCGCTACGTCGGCGCCATCGTGCCGGCAGCCGCGTGATCCCCGTCCCTGCAGGAGAGCCACACCCCTCCGGTTTTGACGCCCGTCCGGAGCTCCA
>JAJYWG010000475.1 GCA_021791615.1 Actinomycetes bacterium | reverse complement strand
CACAGGCCATCAGTCCCTTCGCCTGCGCGGCGAGGAACTCCGCCCAGGTTGGTCCTGACCTTCGCGGTGACGGCTCGATGCCGTGGCGCTTCAGGATCGCCCAGACGCTCGAGGGGGCGATCGCGATCCCCATGGTGGCGAGCTCACCGTGGATGCGGCGGTAGCCCCAGGTTGGATTCTCCTTCGCGAATCGGAGGACAACAGCGGTGGTTCCTTCGCCGTGGGAAGGCCGACCCGGGCTGTCATAGGCATGCGTCCAGCGCTTGGCAACAAGGTCGCGATGCCAGCGCATCAAGGTTGCCGGCTGGACGAAGAAGCCCCCGAGTCGCCGACGGGGGAGCAGTCGTGCGAGGCCTGCGATCACGGCGCGATCTGCCGGCTCGAGTGCTGGTCGATGGACTTGGCGTCGCAGGACCGCCACCTCGTGGCGCAAGACGACGACCTCGGCGGCCAGATCCGCTTCTTTGCGAACGGTGAGACGGATCAACTGAAGGACGCGGCAGAACGATCGGTAGAGGAACGAGAGGGTCATGTCTGGATGCCCGCCGCGCCAGGCGCCAGCCGTCAAAGTGCGGCTCACAGGCCATGGATGACATTTTCGGCACCGACAGCTCC
The DNA here is from genome assembly GCA_021791615.1 of Actinomycetes bacterium. The sequence goes on along the minus strand of JAJYWG010000475.1, from coordinate 16,093 downwards.
CCGAGATGCTGGCTGCCCTGACCTCCAGCGACGAGCGCCACGGGCAGGTCTCCTACGAGCTCACCGGCACCCCCCGCCAGCTCACTCCCAGCACGGGCCTCGCCGCTTACCGCACTGCCCAAGAGGCGCTCGCCAACGCCCGCAAGCATGCCCAAGGCTCCCGCATCGCCGTGTCGCTCACCTACGAGCCAGCCGCCGTCTCCCTACGAGCCAGCCGCCGTCTCCCTGCGGGTCGCCGACGACGGGGCAGCAGCGGACGCCGACGGCCACGCCCTGGCCGCCACCGGCGGAGGATATGGCCTGTCGGGGATCAAGGAACGCGCCGAGCTGTGGGGAGGCACGCTGTGTGCCGGCCCCAACCGTGCCGGCTGGGTCGTCGACCTGCGTGTACCGCCATGAGCGAGGCGAAGCCTGCCGTGCGGGTCGTGGTCGCCGACGATCAGCGCGTGGTCAGGGAGGGTCTGGTGACCGTCCTCGAGATCCTGGCCAACGTGCTTGCTCAACTCGGTGCCCTTGTCCCACGTGACCGAGCGGCCGAGTTCTGCGGGCAGACGGCCGATGGCCTCGGCAATGGCGGCGTTCACGGCCTCGGCGGTCCCGCCCTCGGGCAGGTGTAGCAGCAGGACGTAGCGACTCGTCCGTTCGACGAGCGTGCTGATGGCCGAGCGATGCCCGGCGCCCACGATGAGGTCGCCCTCCCAGTGACCGGGCGCGGCGCGGTCGGCGACCTCGGCGGGGCGCCCGGAGATCATGACCTTGTTCGGGATCTGCCCCGCCGCTCGGCGCCTCGAGCGTCGGCAGGGACGTCGTTCAGCCCGGCCGGTTCGCAGGCATTTGACCAGCTCACGCTTGAGGGCACCACGCCCTTGGACGAAGAGCGACTGGTGGATGGTCTCGTGACTCACGGTGTCGGGGCCCGACCATCCCCGACCCCGTCTGACCCAGCCCGGAGGCTTTGTCCGAGGAGGCCAGCCAGGCCGCCGCCTACCGCGTGAGCCTCGGCGAGGGCTGGAGCGGCATCAGCGCGCCAGGACGGATCGACGGCGAGGCCCTTGCTTGGCCGCACCTGCCGCCGAGATACGCGCACGCCCAGCCGGCGTGGACTTGAACCGTCACCAATCTTGCGGCAGCAGCCGCTATCACCGGCACTACTGTCCTGCAGCCCCATCCCCTGCGGTGCGCACGCGCGTTCGGTTGCTTGTTTGCGACACCACCGCAAGAATCCTCCGATCCGCTTGCGGGCGTTCAAGGCTGCCGTGCAGTCGGCCTCGCTTGCTCGCAGAGCAAGGTCGTCAGCTCTGGAGGTGCGTCGCGTGTCCGGCCACGATCAACCCGCCTCGGAACGTCACCACCTCGTTGACCAGGGCGCCCTGCTGATTCCGGTAGTGCATCACGATCGTGTCGATTCCGGCGTAGGTGCCTACCAGCTCGAAGTGAAGGTCGGGGTTCGCTTCGAGGGCGAGAGTCCAGTAGTTACGGAGGGCGTCTTTGCCTTGGACGGTGCCATCGCTGGCTGGGACGACCCGTAAGGCGGTCGGGGAGCTAAACACGACATCGTCTGCATATTGGGATAGGACGGCCTCGACGTCGCGGGAGTTCCAGTTTGCGATCCATTCGTTGGCGAACCCGGTTGGTTCAGGAGTGCCCATGGTGGAAAGTGTCCCACATGGGATCGCCTGCCCGGAGAGCGCAGCTCGAACACGCTCTGGCTGTGCCATTCAACGGGTAGAGGTACCTGACTCTGCGAGAGAGCCGGTTCATCCAGGCGAAACGGGAGTGGTTCGCCGAGATCGCACAGCGGCTCGCACCCGGAGCCCATTTCGCCGTGTGGGAGGTCTGCCGACCGTCGGACGCAGAACCGTCGCGGCCTATTCCATGGTGGATAGACGGAAGCGACAGCCACCTGGCCACCTCCGACGCCCTGGCCGACGCCATCCTCGGCGCGGGCTTCGAGCCGTCGAATGGATCGACGAAACGGCCTGGGCCATCTCATGGTTCGACACCACCTTCGCCGACCACCTACACCCCAGAGCCCACCTGGCGATGCTCATCGATGACGGGTACACCCGCAAACTCAATTTTCGCAGCAGCGCTCGCCGGCGGCACCCTCGCAGTACGCCCCGGCGCGTTCGTCCGACCCAGCGATTGATGCGCTCCTCCGACGTCGCTATGCAGACCGGACCTTCGGGTCGTCGGGCCAGTGCGTCGTCTCGCCTGGGACGGGGTTGGTGAGCTTGTCGGCGATCCCCGCTTGGGCGAATGCGCTGCTGATCATGTCGGGTCCTTCGGTGAAATGCGCCCATCCGCGTACGTGGAGGGCGACGACACGGCGGGCGCCGAGGATCACCGCGGCCCGGGCGGCGTCAGCGCTGGTGAAAGTCAACGCAGCGCCGTCGAAGAGGCTGGTTCGGGCGGCGCCCGCGAAGAGCAGGGCGATCTCCACAGAACCAAAGCGTTGTGCGACCTGGGTGACGGCGTCGAGGGAGTCGTTGTCTCCGCTGATGTAGACGGTGGGCAGGTCCGGCGCGCTGAGCACGAACCCGGTGACGGTACCGGTGAGCGGTTCGCAGCCTGGCGGACCGTGACGGGCCGGGACGGCCGTGATCGTGATTGGCTGACCTTCGGGGCCTGACAGCTGGGCGTCCTGCCAGGTGCGAAGCGCACGGGCGTTGCCGCCGAGCCGTAGGGCAGCCTCGGGCGTGGTGAGCACAACGGGGATCGAGGCCAGCATCTGCCGGCCGGCCGGGTCGAGGTTGTCGGCGTGCTGATCGTGGGAGAGCAGCACCGCGTCGACCGGCAGCACCTGGTCGGCGAGCAGTGCCGGCGGTTCGAGCTTGGTCAACGGTCGCCCAGGTGCGCTTTCGTGCACGCCGACCTCGCTGAAGGTGGGATCGGTTAACAGCCTCAGACCCCCCCATTCGATGAGCGCGGTCGGGCCGCCGATCAGCAGGACCGAGGTCATTCCGACTCCCCCAAGTGGACGGCGCCCAGCAGGGCGAGGGTACCGGCGATCGCCCGCTCGAACGGCTCTTCGGACCCGGCGGCCCTGGCGAGGACGTAGCCGCCTTGGACCACGGCCGCGATCGTCGCGGCCATAGCCACCGGGTCGAGGTGTGCGGCGAGCGTGCCGGCGCCCTGGGCCTGTCCGATCACTTCGGCCAGGCATCCTTGCAGCCAGGCGAAGGTTGCCTGCAAGGGTTCGCGCAGCGCCGGGTTGGCCATGACCTCCGGGTCTGCGGTCATCCGGCCTATCCGGCAGCCACGCAGCACGTCGCGCTGACACGTCAGGTAGGCGCAGAGACGCTGGTAGGGATCGCCTGTGCCAGACAGCACCTCGTCCACGCTGTCGCGAAGCTGCCCGGCGCTGCGCCCCATCGCGGCCAGCGCCAGGTCCGCCTTGCCCGAAAAGTGGTGGTACATGCTGCCCTGCCCGGCTCCGGCGAGCCGCTGGATCGCCTTGGGGCTCGTGGCGGCGTAGCCCCGCTCCCACAGCAGTTCCTGAGCGCTTTCGATCAGCCGGGTCTGCGCTGTCTCGCTCACAGCGTACATACTAGTAGGCACAGGAGGTTTGGCAAGTCTCCGGCACTCGGAACAGGGCATGGGGCGCATGGAGCAGATGACCACTTGCGGTGATCGTGCTCGGTGCCCTCATTCTCCACCGTGTGTCGCACGCCAAAATCTCCAAGGCGTCAGGGCGACTGACAGGCCAGCTCCTGTCACCCCGACCGCGATCCACTGCGACGGCCAAGGCGTAGTGCGGCGAGCGGACTTCAGGCAGGGCGTGAGCCTTGCCCGAGTCGCCGTCGCTTACCCTACGAGAGCAGTTGCAGCAGATGGAGCAGCGTGCGGCGCTGGCTGGCAGTCAAGGCGGCGAAGACCTCGGTCTGGACCTCGCCGAGGACCAGGTCGAGCCGGTCGAGCATCGAGCCGCCGGCGGGGGTCCCCTCAACAAGGGACTGGCGGCGGTCGCGCGGGTCGGGCCGGCGGGTGACCAGCGAGCGTGCTGGGAGGTCGCGCACGATGTGGGTGAGGTCCCGGCAGTCAAGCATCAGCTGGATGATGGACTTCCTGACCCGCATAGCGCTTGTGGCAACGAGGCCACTGTCCGTCTGCAGGCAGGAGGCTGCTGCGAGACCGTAGCGGTACGTCGTGGCGCCGGTCCGGGGGTCTTTCGGAGGTTTCGCCGGACCGGGCGTTCACATCCCAGCCGGTTCTCTCGGCCGGTGGCTGCGTGTGCGGGCGCCGGTGCGACGGCGAAGAAGTGCAGTAGCGGCGAGGAGGCCCCAGAGGAGGAACCACGGGTCCCACAGGTACGCGTGCCAGGCGTAGGCCCGCCGCTCAGAGGCGGGAGGGCTGCTGAAGATCTCAATCAGGATCTCGGTGGCGCTCCAGGTGAAGCCGTAAACGACGAGGACGATGGTCTCTATCCACGCGAGGACCGATGCGCGCCGGGCCCAGCCTCCCTCGAACATGGCTCGAACCACGACGAGCGGCACCAGGGCGGCCAGCACTTTCGCCACGACTGCCGCCCACACCCCGACGACGGCAACTGCAACTGGACCCGGGCCACCTGGTCGCGCGAGCGATGCCCCGACCGTCGAGAGAAGCCAGGTGCCGCCCGAAGCCCAGTACGCGCTGATACCCGCGTACGCCAGGCCCACAGCACAGGCGGCGAGCGCCGCTGCGCTGCCCGGGCGGTTGTGGCCCGCCCGGGCTGCTTGGCCAACATCCACGACCATACGGTAACGTATGGTCGTGGGGCTGTCGAGGAGCGACTGGGTCGAAGCCGGGTTGGCCCTACTGTTGAGCGAAGGGCTTGACGCCCTCGCCGTTGAGCCGCTCGCGAGGTCGCTCGGCACGACCAAGGGAAGCTTCTACTGGCACTTCGCTGATCGCGCCGAGCTGGTAGCAACCACCCTCGAGCTGTGGGAGCAGCGCGAGACAACCGAGGTGATCACGGGCATTGCCGCCATCGCCGATCCCAAACAGCGCCTGGCTGCCCTCGGCTCGGGTGCCTACGCCCATGCCGCCACCGGGACCACCCTCGCTACGCTCTTGGCTCACGGCAACAACCCGAAAGTGGCAGAGGTGCTCGGGCGCGTCACCCGCACCCGTCTGGACTTCCTCGCGAACCTCTACGAGGATGTCGACTGCGACTATCCACAGCTTCGAGCCCGCCTGGCGTACGCGCTCTACCTGGGAATGGCATTGCTCCGAGGGGCGGACCCCGCCGGTGACCCCGCCGAGGAGGACCGCGGGGCCTTCCTCGCCCTCGCCGTCGAGCTCATGTGGCCGGGCGCGAGCGCCGCGAGCTGAGCGCGGGCTGGCTGAACGAGGTGGCTCGCGGTTCGATGCGATCGAACCGGAACCGGAATCGGTACCTCTGGCGCGTCGGGCCGTAGGACGAGGAACCCGCAACAGCGCGAAGCAGGTGGTCAGTTGCCCATGGGAACGGCCCAGCCAGCGATCGGCGAACGAAACGCCGCATGCAACGTGCTCGGTGCGACCGCAGGAGTGCGCCTCTGCTGGTGACGTGAACGCCGCGCCAAGCCAGCCGGCCGAGCGTGCCCCAACCTGGTCGACGATTCCGGCTGGGCCAACCACGATGTTCTTGGCGACCGGGGCTTCAAGGGCTGCGCCGCCTTCGACTGCTTCGGCGTCGGCCAACACGTCGTGCAGGTCACCCTCGGCGGAGCGGACTGGCGGCAGCGACCCCGAGGTGGCGGAGGGTGGCCGACCTCGCCGGGGCGAAGCTATGGGGCGACCCGATCGGGGATGCGCCTGGGAGACTGACGCCGCGGAGGTCGGCAGGTCCTGAAGGCCGCCCGACCTGCGCTGTGCGAAGCTCGACCGGGCAATCTTCTTCATCCAGCCTCAGCTCGACGCGACCGTAGGGGACGCCTCGACGACGATCCCGAGCGCGCTCAGCCGTCCGGCGCTGGTCCGTCGCTCAAGTCGTCGTGGACGCGGACGCCTGGTGAGGAAGCGAACAGTACGTCTTCCTGGGTCCAGCGTCGGGGAGCGCCGACGAGCATGGCGTACTGGATGGCGGCCACCGTGGGGCCGCCCGCTCGCTCGGGGGGAACCTGGCCGGTCGTTGCCGGGCGGTCCTCGGCGACGGCGATGAAGGTGTTCGCGTAGCCCACGGCAGATCCCCACCGGCCGGCAACTGGCGACCAGCGTGGGTCACGGCCGGTCCAGGCGATGAACGCCTCGACGGCGATGCGTCAGCCGGGGCGGGTGAAGGAGTGGCGAAGACCCGGTCGCTTCGAACCGAGGCCTCGGGAAGAGGCTCGATGACCGCGCCGGCAAAGTGGTCGTCACCGCTCCACTGGCGGGTCGCTGCGGCAGGACCGCACGAGAGCCGCGCCGGGCCTTATCGTCTGTGGTGTGGGGACCGAGCTCACCGAGATCGCCGAGGACATCTACCGGATCTCCACCTACGTCGAGCCGGCGGACCTCGTGTTCAACCAGTTCCTGATCGTGGCCGAGCAGCCGTTTCTCTGGCACTGCGGGCATCGCCAGCTCTTCCCCTCGGTGCTCGAGACCCTCGGCCGTGTGCTCCCACCGGCCGAACTGCGGTGGATCAGCTTCGGCCACGTCGAGGCCGACGAGCTCGGGGCCATGAACCACTGGCTGGGCGTCGCAGGCCGAGCCGAGGTCGTGCAGGGGAGCACCGGCGTGCTGGTGTCGGTGAACGACTTGGCAGACCGCCCGCCCCGAGCGCTACGAGACGGAGAGGTCCTCGACCTCGGCGGCAAGCGGGTGCGCTGGATCGATACCCCACACGTGCCCCACGGCTGGGACGCCGGGCTGATCTACGAAGAGACCACCCGGACGCTGTTTGCCGGGGACCTGTTCACCATGGCCGGCCGGGTACCGGCACGCACCGAGGGTGACATCGTCACCCCTGCGATCGCGACCGAAAACCGCGGTGGGGCCAGTGCGGTGACCCCGGCCAGCGGACCAACGCTACGCCGCCTTGCCTCAGTCGGCGCGACGACGATGGCACTCATGCACGGTCCCGCCTTCAGCGGCGACGTCCCTTCCGCCCTCGGCGCAGTAGCCGACGACTTCGACCGACGGCTCCAACGCGGTCCGAGCGGCCTCCGACACCTCTGACTGGCGAACCGATATCTCCGATACCTCCGGTGGCATGGCGCCCGTCGCCCCGTTCCTATTGCCGGTGGTCCCGTCGATCGCTTGACGGATGAGGTCTGCGTTCCCGTTATGGCGCGCCCACTCCTCGACCAGGTGGATCCGATCGCAGAGTCCAGCTGCCGCCCAAGGTGGCCGTAGGTCCATCCCTTGCCGGCACGATCCGGAGCGCCCTGGCCACCGCTCCGCCCAGATCTGCCCGATGGGCACGGCTGGTGAGATGCGCGTGGTAGGCGGTCACCGGCGAGGGTTCGACGCCGGTCATGCGGCGCCGAGGTGGAAGCCGTCGAGGACCGCGGAGTCACCGTGTAGCGCCAGGCCTTGCTCCTGGGCTTCGGTCAGGGTGAGGTCGCCGCTGAGGAACCGAAGGATCACCTGCGGCATCCCTTCGAGCGTGATGTCGGGGTTGTCGACGGTCCCCGCCCGGGTCGAGACGCCGTCTGCGGTGACCTCGACGACCGAGGGGCCCAGCGGCGTGTGCAGCTGGACCGTCGTCGGGAGGCCGTCCGGGTCGTGGTCGCGCAGGAAGACTGACGCGGAGAAGGGCACCCACCGGGCGCGGATCGCGTCGTCGGGTGTCGCGTCGGCGATGAGTGGCGTGCCCCAGCGGGCGAGCGCCACCACGATGGGTTCGGTGTCCCGACCCCGCTCGGTCAGGTGGAACAGCGTGGTGGCGACCGGCGGCGGCGCCGACTCGCGCCAGACGAGGCCTGAAGTCTCGAGGCTCCGGAGCCGGTCCGAAAGCAGGTTGGAGGCGATCCCGGGCAGGCCGTTGGCGAGGTCGGTGTAGCGGCACGGTCCCTGGATGAGCATCTCTCGGAGGATGAGCAGCGTCCAGCGGTCGCCCAGGACGTCGAGCGCCTTGGCCACCGAGCAGAGCTGTCCGTAGGACTTCATGCTTCCAGCATAGCCGACCGTACTTGATAATCAAGGATTAGAACTTGATTTTTTCTATAAGACGCGTTATTATTGCAACCATGCGATCCAAGCCCATGATCCTCGCCTCCCTGCTCGTCGCCGCCTTCCTGGTCAGCCTGGAGACGACCATGGTCAACGTGGCGCTCCCGGTGCTGGTCCGCGAGCTCCACGCCTCGACCAGCCAGCTCCAGTGGGTGGTCGACGCCTACAACCTGGTCTTCGCCGCGTTGTTGCTCACCGCTGGGAGCCTGTCCGACCGGTTCGGGCGCAAGGGCATGCTGCTCGCCGGCCTCGCCATCTTTGGGTCGGCCAGCGTCGTCGGCGGCCTGGCGACCAGCCCCGGGGCGCTCATCGCGGCGCGGATGGTGATGGGCCTGGGCGCGGCCATGACGTTCCCGGCGACGCTGTCGTTGCTCTCCAACGTGTTCACCGGCCGCGACGAGCGGGCGCTGGCCATCGGTTTGTGGGGGGCAGCGACCGGAGTAGCGATCGCTGTCGGTCCCATCGCCGGAGGCTTCCTCCTCGAGCACTACTCGTGGGGGAGCATCTTCTTTGCCATGGGACCGGTGGCCGCCCTTGCCATCGGCCTGGTCGCTCTCAGCGTTCCGCCCTCGCGTGACCCCGACGCCCAGGCAGTCGACGTCCCAGGCTTCTTGTTGTCCACGGGGTTCATGGCGCTCCTCGTGTACACGATCATCGAGGCCCCGACCTACGGCTGGGGCGCCGGACGCACCATCGCCGGGCTCGCAGGCGGCCTTATCCTCCTCGGCGGCTTCGTGCTGGCCGAGTCCCGCACCGACCACCCGATGCTCGACGTGCGGATCTTCTCCAACCTGCGGTTCAGCGCGGCGAGCGGCTCGGTGACCATCGTGTTGTTCACCTTGTTCGGGTTCATCTTCCTCATCATCCAGTACATGCAGGTCATCCGCGGCTGGAGCCCGCTCTCCGCGGGGGTCCACATGCTCCCCGTGGCCATGGCTGTGGCGGTCGGCTCTGTGCTCGGCACGGCGCTGGCGGTCAAGGTCGGGACCAAGGTGATCGTGGCCACGGGCCTCGCGTCCATGACCATCTTCTACGTCTGGACGGCGCTCACCCTCACTCCCACCACGAGCTACGGGCTCATCGCTGCGCAGATGGTCGTGCTCGGGCTGGGGATGGGGCTCGCGCAGTCCCCGGCCACGGACTCCATCATGGGCGCGGTGTCGCTCGGCAAGTCCGGGGTCGGCTCCGCGGTCAACGACTCGACCCGGCTGCTCGGAGGCACCCTCGGGGTCGCGGTCATCGGGAGCGTCTACGCATCGATCTACGGCTCACGGCTCGCCCGCCACCTCCCGCCTTTGCTCTCGGCCCGGTACGCGGCGACCGCCCACCAGTCGGTCGGAGCCGCCCTGGCCGTCGCCAGCAGCGCCAGCAAGCTCGGGCACCCGGCGTTGGGTGCGGCGGTGCACCAGGCAGCCACGAACGCCTTCCTGGCCGGGCTCTACGCCGGCTGCTACGTGGCCGGGGGCGTGGCCGCTCTCGGCGTGGTGCTCGCCGTGGTCTTCCTGCCGTCGCAGCCACCGACAGCCATATTCGACGGCGTGGCCACCGGCTCCGCCGAGCTTGGCGTCGCCGAGCTGGCCCGGGTCGTTTGACCGGCCATGACGGAGCGTGGACGACCGCCACGTCCGGCGACCATCCGGACACCCTGATCACCCGGGAGTGACATGACCTACGCCGAGAAGAACTTGGTCGCCACCATCGACCGGCTGGTGTCGGAAGGCTCGACCGGACGGACCACACCTGAGGTGCTGGAGTACCTCGACCAGTACCACGCCGGCGGACCCCAGGCCGTAGAGCGGCTGCTCGACACTTTGGACCTTCGCCCGTCGGACACCGTCCTCGACATCGGGTCAGGCCTGGGCGGTCCGGCCCGCCAAGTCGCCGCCAGCTCCGGCTGCCAGGTGACCGGTGTGGACACCACCGAGGCCTATGTCGAGGCCGCCACCGAGCTCACCGATCGTTGCGGAATGGCGGACCGAGTCCGGTTCGTCCACGGCGACATCGCCGACCTCGAGCCCGACCAGCCGTTCGACGCCGGGTTCACCATGCACGTCCAGATGAACATCGAGGCGAAGCGGGAGTGGTTCTCCGAGATCGCCCGGCGGCTCGCACCCGGAGCCCGCTTCGCGGTGTGGGAGGTCTGCCGCACATCGGGTGAAGAGTTGTCCTGGCCGATGCCATGGTCGATGGACGGGAGCGACAGCCACCTGACCACCGCCGACGACCTGCGCGCTGCCATCCTCGGCGCGGGCTTCGAGCCCGTCGAATGGGTCGACGAGACCACCTGGGCCAACTCGTGGTTCGACACCGCCTTCGCCGACCACCGACGCCCCGGACCCCACCTGGCGATGCTCATCGAGGACGGGTTCACCCGGACGCTCAACTTCGCAGCAGCGCTCGCCGACGGCACCCTCGGCGTGCGCCGCGGCGCATTCGTCCGTAGGAGTCATCCACGTGAGCGGACTACTGCAGGCCACACGCTCGTCCCCACCAGCGGTGGCCCAGCTCAGCCAGCTGTCGGTCCGGTCAGATGAATAACCCCCTCGCCCGTATCCGGCGGCGCACTCCCCCTCTGCCTTCCTGGACCGGGTCGGCCCTCTTGCACACGACGGTCGTGACGTGCCGCGGGCACCGGCGAGCGCGACCACCGTCATTGGTGTTGCCGGTCAGGGCGCCAGTACCGGCACGGGGGCGATGGAGTTACCGGGGCCGATCTCGCCGCATCCGTTCGGGGCGGGCTGGTGCGCGAAGCGTTGGGTGAGGAAGACCTGCGCCTGGTCGAGGAAGGGCAAGGCGGCCTGCTGGTGGTCGAGCCCGTTGTAGATCTGGAGCTCGACGGGGACCCTCCGTTGACAGTAGGTGTACGCGAGCTCCTGGACGTCTCTGGTGACCATCACCCCGTCACCGGTCGGGTCCGAGAGCCCGTTCGCGATGAACAGCGGGGCACGCGGGGTGCCGGTCCGGCTCATGATGAGGTGGTCGAAGATCCGGGCGAAGACTCCCACCTTTTCGAGGTCCTGGTACTGCGGCTTCAACAACTGCGCAGTCGTGAGACCGGCGAAGTGACCGACGCACTGGGCCTGGTTGGCGGCGACGGCGGCGATGCCCGCTTGGGTGAGGTACTCGTTGAGGTCCTGGAGGTGAAAGGCCCGGGCAGCGCCTTCGAGATGGACCGGGATGACCCACGTCCACGGCGAGCCGGGATGGTCGACGTAGGCGAGCTCGTGAAGCGGGTCGACGGGAAGGCCGCCTTCTGCCACACCGACGATGTCGAGGTGGGGGGCGTAGCCCTGCGCCAGCTCGGAGGCGAACTCCGTGGCGATGGAGCCGCCCGAGTAGCCGACCATCCCGACGGGCGTGGAGACCTCTGGCACTCCGAGCCAGGTTTCGGCCGCCCGGATGGCGTCGAGGGTCTCGTACCCGTACTGCTGGCCGGCCCCTTCGGCGAGATCTTCTCCCTCGTAGTCGGCGGTGACCACGGTGTCACCGGCGGCGAGGTAGGCCATGATGGGCGCGGACGGCGCGCCGGCCCGGAGGGTGTAGCTGGGGTCGCACTGGGCGCCGAGGGCGTCGTAGGCGGCCTGGTAGGAGACCAGACCGGCGGCCGCCGAGGCTGCCTTGTCCAGGGGTTGGAGCACGGTGGCGACCGAGACCGTCCGGCGACCGAACTCGTCGGTGGTGACGTAGAGCAGCTGGGCCGCCCGCACCGGCGTGGTCGCTGCGGCTGCGGCGAACGAGATCGTCCGCGTCCGCAGGATCGTCCCGGGCGTCTGGGTGAGCGGTCCGCTCCAGCGGTAGAAGGGGTCGGCCGTGGGCGCCGCGAGGACGCTCGGGGAGGGTCCGGCGGGGAGCAGCTGCTCACAGGCCTTCTCGGCTGCCAGGAGCTGGGACTTGCTGACCTTCAGCTTTTGGAGGCTCTGTCGCTGCTGCTGGCGGTCCTTCTTGGGGGCCCCGACGCTGGTGGTGGGGTGGGGGGAGAAGTTCGCCACGCCGTGGGTGCGCATGCAGTTGGTGTACGCAGCCAGTCCCGCCGCCTGGCTGGCGCCGTGACTGGCGGGGTTGGCGGGCGCGGCGGTCGAGCCCGTCGCCGCACCGGGCGTCGACGGGCCACCGCAGGCCGCGACCGCCATGCTCGCCGCGAGTGCTCCGGCCGTCATCAGCCCGGCCCGGCGTGACCGAGGGCACCGTCTCGGGCAGAGGCCGCTCTGTCGGGCGACGTCGTGGGTAGCGCCTTCGGGTTCGGTGTCTCGCCTGAAGACCCCGGGCCGGCGATGCACCAACCCGAGGGCACTACGGGCCGAGACGACCAGCGCGGTGAGCAGCCTCGTCACCACGACGGCCCGCCGTCCTCGAACCATTGCAAACCGCCGGTGTGAGACCCACTGACGAGGTCGACAGGGCCTGCCGCTCATCGCGACGGCAACCGTGCCGGCCTCCGGCCGATGCTTGGCTGGCATGGGAGTGTGCGGGTGCTTCGCGGGCATCGTGCAGGCGCCCTACGGAGCGGGCCGTCTGCTGGGCGGCGGCGCGCCGACGTGCTGGAACCCGGCAGGAACCGCGATCTTGAGCACCGCCTGGTTGCTGGCCGTGGCGGGCAACCAGGCGAAGACCGTCTTCTCGGTGAGATGGCCGGTCGAGGTCGACTGGATCGGCAGGTAGGTGGTCGCGTCCACCCACAGCGTCGTCGGCTTCGTCACCGGGTGGAGCCCCGAGGTCGCTGCCGTCGAGACGAGCCGCAACGCGGGCCGCCCATTAATGATCCCATGACCGGCGAGGCTGTAACGGCCAGCGGCCAGGTCCTGCTCGATGGTCTGCGGAGTGAGCGGCGCACAGGTCACGCCGTCGCTGTTTCGGGACCACCACTGCCGGTTGGTGTAGTCCACGATGACCGCTCGTCCGTCCTCGACATAGACCGTCAGGGTGGGCTTGCCGCCCACCGCCGTATCCACACGGCACGCCCCGGTGGCGAGGTTCACCCAGGCCGTCGAGTCGAGCCCGACCACCGACACCGTCGAGCGGACCTCTTCGATGTCGCCGCCCGTGCCGGCGAGCGCTCTCGTGACGGCCGTGAGCACCGCCGAGGTGCCCGGCGCCACGCCCGGTGGGTGTGACGAGGTGCGCGGAGCCGATAGCCAGCCGGGCACCACCGCCACCCCAATTACCGCCGCGGCTGCCGCCCCGGCGATCGCCAGGAGCCAGCCGCCGCGCCGAGGGCGCCAGCGCGCCGGGACTGACCGTGCTCGGTCCGCCGCCTCCATCGACTGGAAAAGCGCGGCACGCTGGCGGGACTGGGCGTCTGGCGGCGGCGGCGCCGTCTCCGGTTCGAGCTGGCCTACGAGCTGGGCGAGTCTATCCATCGCTACTCCAATTCCTTGTACCGGGACGAGGGCGAGCCGCCACCCTCGATCGCCAGGGCTTCTTCGAGTCGGTGGCGGAGCCGGCTCAGCCGGGACCGGACCGTGCCGACGGGGACGCCAAGGGCAGTCGCGACGTCGAGGTAGCTCAACCCGTCCCAGACATGAAGGAACAGGGCATCCACGTCCTGTTGCGGTTCGGCAAGGAGCAGCCGGGCGAGCACGGCGAGGTCGGCTCGGGCCTCGGAGCGCCGCGCCGCCTGGTCATTCTCGCTCGGCCAGCCCGCCCCCGCCAGGGCGTGCAGCCGGGCGTAGGCGCGGTCCTCGGCCGCTCTCGCACGGAGCGCGTCGCGAACGAGGTTGAGGGCGATCCGGTACAGCCACGGAAGAGCGCTCGGCCTGCTCAGGTCGTAGGAGTGGCGGGCCTCGAACGCCCGCCGGAACGTCTCGCCGGCGAGGTCCTCGGCCATCGTTCGCCCGATCCGCCGCTCACAGAACCGGTAGACCGGGGTGAAGTGGCGATCGAAGAGCGCGCCGAAAGAGGCCGGATCAGTTAGCGCCGCCCGAATCAATGTTGCGTCGTCCTCCGTTGCCACCGGCATCATCCTTGTCTTACGCATCAGGCGCCCAGGAGTTCCACAACACGGGAGCTCACTTTTGTCTGCGTGACGGGCCGGGCGATGTTGGTGGTCGGATCCCCCGATGGTCGGGTGGCGGGTCGTGTCAGCGGGAGCTCGGGGCGGCTGGCTGGGCGGTGTCACCAGCGAGGAAGCCCGCTGCGCGGTTCCGGCCCGAGCGGCGCTGCGCCGGGAGAGTTGCGGCGAGCACCGGGATCAGCACGGCTGCGACGGCGAGGTGCATGCAGGCGAGGGCGACGCGTTGGGTGACGGTGATGCCGCGCCCGGAGAAGGGCATGGACAGCGAGCACACGGTGGCTGCGGTGGCAATGATCACCCAGGTGGCGCGTGGCCGCCGGGTCGCATGCTCGATCAGGCTGGCGACGGCCGACCCGGCGAGTAACGCGACGGCTGCGGCGGCGACGACGAAACCGATGGCGAGGTGTGCGGGGCGCCCGGCGGCGCTGAATGCCGGTTGTCGCAAGGTCACCCCGGCGGCGAAGCGGGCGAGGAGCCAGACGGTGACGGCGGCTCCGATGGCCCCGGCGGCGCCGGCCGCCCGGATGGCGGACGTCCTGAGGTGTGAGGATGGGACGGGCTGGGTCTTGGTCTCGGTGGTCATGGTTGATTTCCTTTCGAGTGGGTGATGGGTCTGGGGGTTATGTGGTGGTGTCGAGACCCCAGCTGATGATCTCGACGGGGTGGATGCGGATGATCGCCCCGAGCGGCCCGCCATCAGGGCCCGTGGCTTCGGTGAGGGTCTCGGCGTCGCCGGCGACCATGACCGCCCGTGGCCGCCAGGGGGGCAGGACGTCGTCGATGACCAAGGTGACCTTGGGGTTGGCCTTGGCGTTTCGGAACTTTCTGGTGTTGGCGAAGTCCCGTCCGCCGACGTCGATGGTGTCGAGGGCTTGGTTGTAGGACCAGCCGAGGGGGACCACGTGGGGCCGGCCGTGCGGGCCGATGGTGGCGAGGCGCCCGAGGCGGCGCTCTGCCAGGTAGGAAAGCTCTGCTTCGGAGAACACGCTCACCCTTCGCCTCCCTCCTGGATCCGCGCCCGGGCGTTGCTGGCATGCCGGTACAGCAGGGCGCCGAGCGCGGCGAGGTCGACCAGGAGCGCGACGAGCGTGTGGGTGCCGGGAACCCCATCCGCCCAGCTCAGGCGACCATCCGGTACTCGTGGATGAGGCCGCCCAGCCGATCGCCTCTTCGTAGCCTGGCGATGTCAACATCGCCGATGGTCGGGGGCGTCACATCGGGTGCAGCCGGGGGGCGTTGGCTGAGAGACCGGTGGGGACGATGCGAGTTGTAATGCTCGACGTACTCGACCAGGACCGCCGCAAGGTGACGGCGTCCGAGGATGAGCGTCCGGTCAAGACACTCGCGCCGGATGGTGCCCACCACACGCTCGCAGATGGCATTCGCCCGAGGTGCCCGGACCGGGGTCTTTATGATCCTGGTGCCGTCGGCGGCGAAGACGGCGTCGAAGGAGGCGGTGAACTTGGCATCGCGATCGCGGATGAGGAACGTGACCGCGTTCGCCTCGTCGGCAAGCTCCATCGAGAGGTTGCGGGCCTGCTGGGTCACCCACGCGGCCACGGGGTTGGCCGTGATCCCGGTGATCCGGACGAGGCGTGTGTCGTGATGGATGAACACGAGGACGTAGAGCCTGCGGAAGAGAATGGTGTCGACGTCGCAAGTCACACGCCATCAGACCCCTCGCCTGGGCGGCGAGGAACTCAGCCCACGTCGGCCCCGACCTGCGCGGTGAAGGTTCGACACCATGACGCTTCAGGATCGCCCAGACGCTCGAGGGCGCGATGACGATGCCCATGGTGACAAGCTCACCGTGGATGCGGCGGTAGCCCCAGTTCGGGTTCTCCTTCGCGAAGCGGAGCACGAGGGCGGTGGTCCCCTCGGCGATGGGAGGTCGACCCGGTCGGCCGTGGGAATGCGTCCAGCGCTTGGTGACGAGGTCGCGGTGCCAGCGCAGCAGAGTTGCCG
>JAJYWG010000530.1 GCA_021791615.1 Actinomycetes bacterium | reverse complement strand
ACGCAAGGGAGAAGGCAAGGAACAGCGCGCACGGCGGGCCAAAACCCCCGCGCAACCCCCGCGCAAGGCCGCACGGGGGCCGGCAGCCGAGTACCGGCCACCGGGAACGGGGCAGGGGGCGCAGGAGGGGCCGGGGACGGCTCCGTCGGCCAATGACGAGACGAGCCAGCTCGGCCGCAGGCTCACCAACGAGCGCGAGTGCGAGGGTCTGGTGGCGCCCACGGGCTCGCGTACCGGCTCCTCGCCGACGAGTTCCGGGCGCCGATGGCCCGGCGCATCCGGCGTTCGTGACGGTGCACGAGCCACGCACCGATCGCCAGGTCGACGATTGGGTGCCGACGCGCGAGGTTGCCCAGGGTGGCGACAGCAAGGATGGTCACGACCACGCCGGCTGCGAGGACGACGACTCCCAGAAGGACGATCCTTTCCAGCACTGGGAGGAGCACGAGGAAAGCGACGACGGCACCGGCGACGACCGCAGCCTTCGAGAGCACGGCTCGCTTCATGGCCGCCACGCTACGAACCGGCTGTGACGCGGGAGGGGTCTGAAGCTACGGCAGCGTCCCTGCCTCGGCCGGATCCGGCCCCGTGTGCGCCGTGGAGGCGTCGGGCTCGGCCGCGGCAGCTGGTGGCGGATGCTCGGATCCGCGGCCACGGGGCCTAGACGTGAGCGGCGTCCGGCCGCCTACGAGTTGCGCAGCTCCCCCTGAAGGAATTGGGCGACATTGCGCGGCATGTGGGCAGGCATCGTGAACAACGGTTCCCCTCTGTGTCAACCTTCAGTGAGGCAGATCGGACTCCCGATTCCTTGAGCTGAGAGGGCGTGGAAGGAACTCCCGGAATGACGATCACGACCAACCACACCGTCGACGCGCGCCACCATGGCGGCGTGACGAACCAGACCGAACCGGACCCCGAGGTCCCCGAGTTCAGGCTGTTGCATGAGCCTGCCCCCGTGACGCTCAGCGACCCTCTTCAGCAGCTACTCCGTCGGCTCCCGGTCAGTGCCCATGGACTCGTCTCCACTCTCGATCGCGTGTCTCGTGCAAGAATACGACCCCGACAGCCCGGGCTGCACGAGACGGATGTCAAGTAGTGGGAGCCGGAAGCCAGCCGACCCGAGGCTCCCATTCCGCTCGAGCGGCATACTTGGCCGAGACATGGCGAGAAGAAGAGGGGGGCACCCGATGTGGTCGGTGAAGGTCAACCGGGACGAGCTCTTGAAAGTCGTCGAGAAGAACCGTGCGCATCATCATGAGGTCTTCGAGAAGGCGCTCGACAAGTTCCGAGAAGCTGTGCTGACCGACTTCGAGGCGAAGATCGAGATCTTGCGCAAAGGCAAGCTCCCCGACACCTACTTGCACCTGACACGTCCCGAAGACCACACGTCCACATACGACACGGTGATCGGCATGCTCAAGATGAGCACGGACGAGGTGGTCGAGCTCGGCACCGAGGAGTACGCCAACTACGTCCAGGACCAATGGTCGTGGACTCGCCAATTCCGGACGACCGCAGCCAGCTACGGCGTGAGGGCGTGATCCAGGTGAGCCGCATCGACCACACCTGCTCGACCCGTTGGGCGCTCGACCACGGCTTCGTCGACGCGGACTGCCCGATGGACGCCACCTGGTGCATCACCTACAAGCGGGACGCAGTAATGCGCCAGCGAGAGCCGAACCCCACGGCCACGAGCTTGCGTCTGTGGAAGAAGAAGCCTCTCGAGCTCTACTACGCCCCCTGGGACTGGATGAACAAAGACGCCCGGGTGATCTTGGTCGGGATCACCGGCGGTGCGCAGCAGGCCAAGAACGCCCTTCAAGAGGCGAAGCGGTGCCTGGAGGCCGGAATGAAGACCGAAGAGGTGCTGCGCCGTGCCGACGCGGTCGGCTCGTTCTCTGGCCAGATGCGGGAGCGGCTTGTCACAGGGCTCAACCGGATCGGGCTCCCCAAGACGCTGGGGATTCAGACAGCCGGCGATCTCTTCGCCGAGAAGCACCACCGTCTTCTCGGCACGGCTTCGGCAATCGGGTTCCCGATGTTCATCACCAAGGAGCTCGCCGATGGGTCGGTCACAAAGGAGAACTACAACGGCCAGCAGGGCCATCCGCTCCTCGCCGATTCGACGCTGTGCTCTTTCGTCCGGGCCTACCTCGGCGCGAAAGTGGACATGGCTCCGAACGCCGTGGTCCTGCCGCTCGGCAAGGTCGCCACAGCCGCGGTGCAATGGCTTATCTGTGCGGATCTGCTCGACGCGGGCCGATGCGTGCACGGGTTCCCGCACCCCTCACCCCAGAACGGGCACTATACGCGGTTGCTGGAAGAGCGCGAGTCGAACCTGAAGCGCCACCTCAGAAGCGCGCTACGAGGTTAGGTCCGGGTCAGGTCAGCAGCGCGAATTCTGTTGAGCGCCGATCGCGACTTCTCGTGATCGTCCGCACCTGTCTCGTTGTCGACGACGAGCGCGCTCGCCAGGGTGCTTGGTGTTCCCGTGCAGGCGGCGCGTTGAACAAGGAATGGCCGGGTCAATTCCCTGAGTCTCGACCGCACTTGGTCGTGGCCCAGGCAGCGCGCTTTTGCGTTCACCCCCCTACGGGCGACGTTCGCCAGAGCCGTCCATACTTTGTGACGACACGGCCCGTGCCACCGGGAGCCGTACATGCCGCTAACACCGGGTC
>JAJYWG010000370.1 GCA_021791615.1 Actinomycetes bacterium | reverse complement strand
TCGCCGACGACGATGGCCGGCAACCCGGCGTCGTGGGCCAGGCGGAGGTTGACGATGTCGGCGTCGAGGAGGTTGATCTCCGCCGGGCTGCCCGCTCCTTCGAGGATCACCACGTCGTAGCGGCGGCGGAGGTCGGTCAGTGCCCCCAGGACCACGTCGAGCAGCGCCGGCTTCAGCCGGTGGTAGTCGGCCGCCGTCATCGTGCCCAGCGGGCGGCCCATCACCACCACCTGGCAGCGGCGCTCGCCCATGGGCTTTAGGAGCACGGGGTTCATGGCGACCTCGGCGTCGACTCCGGCCGCCATGGCCTGCCAGGCCTGGGCCCGGGCGATCTCGTGACCGGCGGGCGTGACCGCCGAGTTGTTCGACATGTTCTGGGCCTTGAACGGCGCCACCCGCGCCCCGCGCCGGGCGTAGTGGCGGCACAGACCGGCCGTGACCGTGCTCTTGCCGGCATTGGACGTGGTGCCGCACACCATGACCGTGCCCGAGGGATGTGACGGCTGCCACTGGTTCACCCTTGACGTCTCCCGCGTCGAGATCTCCGTCGGCACAGGTTTCCTGGCTCCCGGATCGACGCTGGCCCCGGCCTTCCCGTCCGGCTGGACCGTGGCCTCAGGTGGGGCTTGCTCCCCGGTTACAGTTGCGGGACAGCCCCGGCTTCTCACCGGTGTTCCCTGTAACCACCCCGGACGCTACCAGCCCGACGCTGCTGCACTCAATCCATGCGACGACCGTGACCGAGCTACCTCGCCTGCTGCTGCTCGGGGGGACGACCGAGGCCAGCCGCCTGGCAGAGACGTTGTCTGCCCGCCACGACGTGGTGGTCGTGAACTCGTTGGCGGGCCGGACGGTGAACCCTGCACCGCTGCCGGGTCGGCGCCGTACCGGGGGGTACGGAGGCACCGAGGGGCTGGCCGCCTACCTCCGGGCCGAGCGGATCTCGGCCCTGGTCGACGCCACCCACCCGTTCGCGGCGCGGATGCGGTGGCACGCCTATGAGGCCTGCAACCAGACTGGAGTGCCGAGGCTCCGCCTGGAGCGGCCCCGCTGGCAGGCGCAGCCGGGAGACCGCTGGACCGTCGTGACCACCTTGGCGGCGGCCGCCGAACACATCGCCCGCGGTCCGTTCCACCGAGTGTTCGTGACCACCGGTCGGAGCGAGCTCAATGCCTTCGCGTCTGCCTCCGACGGGCGGCGATGGTGGTTGGTCCGCTCGATCGATCCTCCACAGCAGATGCCCCTGCACCCGGCAGAGGTGATCCTCGACCGGGGCCCGTTCAGCGTCGATGGGGAGACGGCACTCATGGCGCGTCAGCAGATCGACCTCGTCGTGACCAAGAACAGCGGCGGGGACGCCACCGCCGCCAAGCTCGAGGCGGCTCGGAACCTGGGGGTGGGCGTCCTGGTCGTCGACCGCCCGCCTTCGCCGGACGGCCCGTCGGCCAGCACCGTCGCCGACGCGCTTGAGTGGGTCTGCGCGTCGCTCGGGCTCCCACGCGTCCGCTGATACGTCTACCCGTCCGCTGACACCTCGGGGTAGCGCCGCGGGGTGTAGACGCCGCGTCGGTCCCATCCGGGCACGTCGACCATCCTCGTCTGTGAGGACCCGACGATAAGGATCGTCCGCATGTCCACGACGGTGGGGTCCAAGCTGGCGAGCGGGACCACCTCGACGCGCTCCGCTGAGCGGCCGACGTCGCGGGCGACGACCACCGGGGTGTCGGGACGTCGGTGGGCGCCGATGACGGCGAGGGCCCGTCCGAGCTGCGAGGGTCGGTGCCTCGACGCCGGGTTGTAGAGGGCGAGCACGAAGTCCGCTGCCGCGGCGGCCGCCAGCCGGGACTCGATGACCGACCAGGGCTTCAAGTTGTCCGACAGGGAGATGGTGGCGAAGTCGTGGCCGAGCGGAGCACCGGCCCGGGCCGCTGCGGCCTGCGCGGCACTGACACCGGGGCTGACGATCACGTCGACGTCCTCCCAGGAGGCGGGACGGTCAGAGCGGTCGAGCTGCTCCATCACCGCGGCCGCCATGGCGAACACCCCGGGGTCACCTGACGACACGATGACCACCGATCGCCCCTCGGCAGCTAGGTCCAGGGCGCGCGCCGCCCGCTCGGCTTCCGCCCGGTTGTCCGACGGATGGCGGACCTGGCCGGCCGGCCAAGCTTCGACCATGTCGAGATAGGTGGTGTAGCCGACCAGATCGGTTGCCTCGGTCAGCAGCGCGTCGGCGGCCGGGGTCCGCCATGGCGTGCCGCCGGGCCCGAGCCCGACGATGGCGAGCCTGCCCCTGCCCCGGGGAAGGGTCATCTGGTCGCGCTCACCGGGTCGGGGCCTTTGCGCTTGGGATGACGACGATCGAGAAGTAGGGGGCGCGGGCCGGATCGGCTTCGGCCAGGGGCAGGATCCGCTGCTCGGGCATGGTGGCCCGCTCGACGTACCAGGCCCGCTCCAGGAGGCCGGCGGCCGCGACACAGGAGCGGACCTTTCCCAGGTTGCGGCCGAGCTTCATCACCACGGCCGCCTCGGCCGCCGCCAGCCGCCGCTGCAGCTCCTCGCCCGGCAGCACGCCCGACAGCACGGACAGCGTCTCGTTGCGGCACACGAGCGGGGCGCCCAGCACGGCCGCGCCGGCCAGGATCGACGGGACGCCGGGCACCACCTCGCTTCGGTAGCGACCGGCCAGCCGGTTGTGGAGGTACATGTAGGACCCGTAGAAGAGCGGGTCGCCCTCACAGAGGACGGCCACGTCGATGCCCTCGTCGAGGACGGCGGTGATCCGGTCCGCCGCCTCGTCGTAGAAGCCGGTCAACAGGCGCTCGTAGCGGGCCCCGGCCGCCAGCTCGGTGGTGACCGGGTAGTACAGCGCCATCTCGCGCTGGCCGGGGCGGACATGGCTGGCGGCCGCGGCCCGGGCATTGCTCGGCCGGCCGGTCGCCGCGAACCAGGCCACAGCCCCCGACTCCTGGATGAGCCGGTGCGCCTTGAGGGTGACAAGCTCGGGGTCACCGGGCCCGACGCCCACCCCCCACAGCCGCCCGGCGGCGCGCCGCCCCGTCATTCGCGCTCT
The DNA here is from genome assembly GCA_021791615.1 of Actinomycetes bacterium. The sequence goes on along the minus strand of JAJYWG010000370.1, from coordinate 13,689 downwards.
GTCGCCAGGGCGTTGACCGCGGCGGCAGCCATGGCGCTGCCGCCCCGGCGGCCCAGCACCGTCACGTACGGGACGCGGTGGCCCGCCTCGACCAGCGCCTCCTTGGACTCGGCGGCACCCACGAAGCCGACGGGGAAACCCAGGATCAGCGCCGGGCGTGGGGCGCCGCCGTCGAGCAGCTCGAGGATGCGCCACAGGGCGGTGGGGGCGTTGCCAACGGCGACGACCGCGCCGTCCAGGTGCGGCACCCACAGGTCGACGGCGGCGGCAGAGCGGGTCGTCGCCATCACCGCGGCCAGCTCGGGAACCCGGGAGTCGCCCAGGGTGCAGATGACGTCGTTGCCGGCGGGCAGCCGGCTGCGGGTCACGCCGTCGGCGACCATGTGGGCGTCGGCCAGGATCGGGGCTCCGGCGGCGAGCGCCGCCCGCCCGGCGCTGCCGGCACCGGCCGAGAAGCGAAGGTCGGCGGTGACGTCGACCATCCCGCACGAGTGGATGATCCGCACCGTGAGCTTCTCGAGATCGTCGGGGACCTGCGTGAGGTCGGCCTCGCCCCGGATGGTCTCGAACGACCGGCGGTAGATCTCGGCCCCGTCGCGCTCGTAGCGGCGGACCGTCATGAGCCCGCCGCGATGGCCACGGCCTCTGCGCAGAAAACCGCCCGGGCCCGCAGGTCACCATCCGCGTGGACGTCGTAACGGTCGGGGCCCGAACCGACCAGGGTCACGGCGAGCGGGGTGTGCTGGGCACAGCACTTGGCGCAGCCTGACACGTGCAACGCCGCTGGACGGGCGCCGGCCTCGCGACGCGCCGCGATGACCCGGCGGGCGTCGCCGATGGTATCGGTCAGCCCCGAGGTGCAGCCTTGCGACCCGGCGCAGGCGACGACGGTCGAAGCCGGGTCGGAGGCGTCGACGACGAGACCGCCGGCCCGCAGATCCTCGAGAAGGGCCGCGCGCTTGTCGGCTGCGACGGCCGGGAACACGACACCCCGCCAGGGGGTTAGGCGCAGCAGGCCCGTCGAGTAGCGCCTCGCCGCGGTCGCCATGGCGGTGATGGCGTGAGCGTCGGCCCGGCCGAGCGTCGGCATGGCGCCCACCCAGCCGGCTCCCGTCCCGAGGGGGCCGGTGACCCGGACGGCGGCCTCCGGGCTCGCTGCCGGCACGGCGACACTTGCCCGGGGCCGGCCCAACGAGCCGACAGCCGCCTCGACCAGCGCGTCGACCAGCTCGCTTTGTGCCACGCGCCGGGGCCGGGCGGGGGACCCCTCGTCCCCGTCGGCCGCCCACCCCCAGCAGACGCCCATGACGCCGCTCGTCGAGGTCGGGGCGGCGACCACCGCGGCCCGCCGGCCAGCAAGGCCGAACGACCCTCCGCCGTCGATGGCGAAGCCGAATTTGTCGTCGAGCCCGTCGAGGCGAGGCTCCGCGTCCAGGGCGGCGAGGAGCGGGGCGAGGAGCGGGCCGAGGTCCTCCGCTTCGGGGTCCAGGTCGCCGAGGGGATCGAGGAGGACGTTGCGACGGCGGTCGGCCGAGGGCCCGCCACTGACCCCCGAGGAGACCAGCGCCTCTACGAGGGCGGCCGCCGCGTCGGGTCGGATCCCGCGCACCTGCAGGTTAGCCCGGTTGGTGATCTCCACGATCCCGCTGCCCCAGCGCCGCGCCGCGTCGGCCACCGCCAGGAGCGCGGCGGCGGCGATCCGGCCGCCCGGCACGCGGATCCGGACCAGGCCCCCATCCGCGCGCGCCACCACGTTGTCCACGCTCGGGCAGACCGACGCGGGTCCCAGACCAGACTGGACCAGGGCACCGGTGCTGCCCTCGCCGAGGAGAGGGACGATGTTGGTCGCGGGGGACATCGTCGGGGAACCCTACCAAGACGTAGGGCACCGTACCCTATGTCCGTGGGTGGACGGCTAGTGTCGCGCCAGTGCCCCAGCCGTCGCGCCTCCTGGTCAACACCGGCCCCGGAAAGGGTAAGAGCTCGGCCGCCTTCGGCGTGATGGGACGGGCCTGGGCCCGGGGGTGGAAGGTAGGTGTCGTCCAGTTCGTCAAGAGTGACAAGTGGCAGGTCGGCGAGCGCAAGCTGGCTGCCCATCTCGGGATCGACTGGCACACGCTGGGCGACGGGTTCACCTGGGAGTCCCAAGATCTCGACGCAACCGAGGCCAGGGGACGCCACGCCTGGCAGGTGGCTGGAGAGATGGTCGCCTCAGGTGACTACGACCTGGTGATCCTCGACGAGATGACCTACATCGTGAAGTACGGCTGGGTGCAGGTCGCGGACGTGGTGGCGGTCCTCGCCGCGCGGCCGCAGCGGACCAACGTGATCGTCACCGGGCGCAACGCCCCACCCGAGGTCGTGGCGCTGGCCGACACCGTGACCGAGATGGTCAAGGTGAAGCACGCGTACGACCAGGACATCCGCGCCCGCAAGGGGATCGAGTATTGACCGTCCTCGGCCCGCGCCTGGTCGTGGCCGGCACCCGCTCGGGGGCAGGCAAGACCACGGTCGCTTCGGGCCTGATGGCGGCGTTCAGGCAGCGGGGATGGCGCGTCGCGTCGGCCAAGGTAGGGCCGGACTTCATCGACCCGGGCTACCACTCGGTCGCCACCGGCCGACCGGCGCGCAACCTCGACCCGTGGATGTGCGGCGTAGACCTGATGGGCCCGCTGGCAGCCAAGGCCGCGGAGGGTGCCGATGTCCTGGTGGTCGAAGGGGTCATGGGCCTCTTCGACGGCGCTGCGGACGGTACCTCGTCGTCGACGGCCGAGCTGGCCAAGCACCTCGACGCCCCGGTGGTCCTGGTTGTCGACGCGGCCTCCACGAGCCAGTCGGTCGCCGCCCTCGTCCACGGCTTCCGCACCTGGGACCCCGCGGTGCGCATCGCCGGAGTGGTCCTCAACCTGGTGGGCAGCGCCAACCACGAGGCGATGCTGCGGGTCGCGCTCGCCGACTCCGGCGTGCCCGTGTACGGGGTGCTGCGACGTGACGACGCCCTACAGTGGCGCAGCCGCCATCTCGGGTTGCAGCCGGTCGCAGAGGATCCCGCCGGCGTCCGCCAGGCACTCGATCGCCTGGGCGTGTCCATCTCGGGACGCTGCGACCTCGACGGGTTGATGCGCCTGGCTCGCTCTGCTCCCTCCCTGCCCACGACGCCGCTGCGCCAGCCCCGATGGGTCGTCGGCGACCATGCCCCACCCCGGGTGGCGGTCGCCTCCGGCCCGGCCTTCAGCTTCTGCTACCCCGACAATCTCGAGGCACTCGGTGCCGCCGGGGCGGAGGTGGTCACCTTCGACCCCTGCGTCGACGAGCAGCTGCCGGCGGGGACGTCCGCCGTGCTCGTCGGCGGCGGCTTCCCCGAGCTGTACGCCGAGGTCCTGGCCGCTAACGAGCTGATGCTTGGATCCGTGGCCGACCACCACCGGCGGGGCGGCGTGATCTGGGCCGAGTGCGGAGGGTTGTTGTGGCTGACCCGGAGCCTCGACGGCTCCGCCATGGCCGGGGTGGTGGACGCCGACGCGACCATGGGCGGCGGGCGTGTACTCGGCTACCGGTCGGCGGCGACGACCCGCCCGTCACCACTGGGGCCGGCAGGGACCCAGGTCCGGGGCCACGAATTCCACTACTCGACCACCGACCCGGGCGGCGACGCCCTGGTCCTGGCCGGCCGGCACGGAACGACGACCGGCGGGTTCGCCGCCCCGCACCTCCTCGCCTCCTACCTGCACATCCACCTCGCGTCGTACCCGACCATCGCCGAGACGTTCGTCTCCACGGCGGCCCGCTCCCCACTCGCCGTGCCCGGTGCCCCTGGCCATGGCACCCGATGACCTCACGGTCGGCCGGAGGGGCGCCGGTCGGCCGAGATCCACGATGCGCAAGACGTCGGTGTATCTCCCCGACGACCTGAAAGCTGCGCTCTCGGTCGCTGCGGCCCGCTCGGGTCGCTCCGAGGCCGACACGATCCGCCTCGCGCTCGAAAGCTTCCTCCGCTCCGCCGGCCCCGCCCCCACCAGCGAGCGGCGATCCCGGCGGCCCATCCCCGGCGGACCGTGCCTCGTGGGGGTCGGTGTCGGCCCCGGTGATCCCGAGCTCCTCACTGGTCGGGCACGTCGGATCCTCCTCGCCGCCGATCTCGTGCTCGCCGCGTCCATCTCGGACGACGCGACCGGAAGGGCAGAGGCGGTCGTCCACGCCGCGGCGCCAGGTGTGGCCGTCGAGCGGGTGGTGCTCCACGTCGGTCCTGACGCCCGAGCCAGGCGACAGACCCTGGCCGCGGCCGCCGAGCGGATCGCCGTGCACCTCCAACAGGGTGAGCTGGTCGCCTTCGCCACCCTTGGCGACCCGCACCTCTACTCGTCGTTCCCCGCCCTGGCCGAAGCCGTGCAGGCGCTACAGCACGGCGCGGTCGTCGAGACGGAACCCGGCATCCTCCCCTTTCAGCAGCTGGCGGCGATGACGTCGACGACCGTCGCCCAAGACGAGGAGCGGCTCAACGTGGTGGTCCTCGGTGACGACCCCGCCGAGCTGGACCCGCTGTTCGATCGCGACGACTCGACCGTGGTCATCTACAAGGGCGGGCGGGAGCTGCCAGCGGTCGCGGCGTCTCTGGCCCGCCGTGGCCGGCTTGGCGCCGCTGTGGCCGGCGAGCTTCTGGGACAGCCCGGAGAGCGTTGCCTGCCGCTCGCCGATCTGGCCACCGGCCCCGGGTCCTACCTGGCCACCACCATCGTGCCGGCCCGCCGCTCGCCGGCCGTTCGGGGGCGTGGCGCGTGATCTCCTTCGTCGGTGCAGGACCGGGGGCTCCCGACCTGATCACGATCCGAGCCGCGGACCGCCTCGCCCAAGCAGACGTAGTCGTGTGGGCTGGCTCGCTGGTGGCGGCATCCCTGTTGGACCGTTGCCGGCCAGGGGTCGTCCTCTTCGACTCGTCGTACATGACGCTCGACGAGATCGTCGGAGTCTTCGCCGCCTACCCCGACGACGCCGTCGTCAGGCTCCATTCCGGTGATCCCACCGTCTACAGCGCCGTCGCCGAGCAGATCGACTGGTGCCGGGCCAACGGACGGCCCTACGAGATCGTGCCCGGGGTGTCCTCGGTGTCCGCCACCGCCGCCGCGGTGGGCCGGGAGCTTACGGTCCCCGGGGTGGCACAGACCGTGGTGCTCACGCGTCTGGCCCGGCGCACGGCGGCGTCGGTCCCCGATTACGAATCGCTGTCCGCCTTGGCCCGCCGAGGAGCCACCATGGCGCTGTACCTGTCGGCCGGCGACCCCGACGCGCTGGCACAGGAGCTGTTGTGCGAAGGCTCGGCGTACACCACCGCGACGCCTGTCGTCATCGGGTATAAGGTGAGTTGGCCAGAGGAGATCGTCCGCCGCTCCACCCTCGGCCGCCTGGCCGACGACCTCTTCGTACTGGGGAAGCGCACCAGCGTGATGATCCTGGTCGGAGACGCTCTGGCCGATGTCGACGTTCCCGCGACCAGCCATGTGTACTCGGCCTGCTTCGGCCACACCTTCCGGCCGGCGCGATGACCGGCGCGGCCACGGCGGCACTCGGCCACGGCCGGATACCGATCGCCGTGGTCGGCGTTCACGGCGGCCACCCCTACGGTCCCCGAGCCGTCGAGGCCCTCGCCAGTGCCGACGTCGTCGTCGGTTCGCCACGCCAGCTCTCCCAGACGGCGTCCCTGCGCCGACCCGAGGCCGACACCGTCGTCCTCGCTGGCCTCCTCGACGAGGTCCTGGGTCGCGTCGAGGACGCGTCGAGGGCCGGCCGGGCGGTCAGCGTCCTGGCTTCCGGCGACCCCGGCTTCTTCGGCATCGTCAGGGTGCTGGCCACACTGGTGGGAAGCGGTCTCCTTCGGGTACACCCGGCACCCAGCGCGGTCTCCCTCGCCTTCGCCCGACTGGGTCTCAGCTGGGACGACGCGTCCGTCGTCTCCGCCCATGGCCGTCCGCTCGCCGATGCCGTGCGGGCGGTGCGGTCGTCTCCGCAACCGTCGGTCGCAATCCTCACCTCCCCGGACAACCCGCCGCAGGTCGTCGCCGAGGCACTGATCGCGGCGGGCGAGCCAGCAGGACGCGAGACGACCGCTGCGGTCGCGTCGCGCCTCGGGGAGGAAGATGAGGTCGTGGTCGCGTCCGATCTGGCGTCCATCGCCAAGGGAAGCTTCGACCCCATGTCCGTACTGGTCTTGACCGGCCGGACCGCCCGGCCAGCTACGCCCAGCCTGGCATGGGGGCTGGCGGAGGCTGAGTTCGACCACCGAGACGGGATGATCACCAAGGCCGAGGTGCGCGCCGTGGCGCTCGGGAAGCTCGACCTCCCACCTTTCGGGGTGCTGTGGGACGTCGGGGCAGGCAGCGGCTCGGTCGGGATCGAGTGCGGCCGCCTCCGGCCCAGCCTCGACGTCTTCTCCATCGAGCGTGACCCGGCCCAGGTCGGCAGGATCCGGTCGAACGCCGCCCGCCACCGCGTCAACGTCACCGTGATCGATGGAGCGGCGCCGGACGCGCTGATCGGACTGCCCGACCCCGACCGCGTCTTCGTCGGAGGTGGCGGAACCGAGATCCTCGCCGCCGTCCTCGGGCGACTGCGGCCCACCGGCGTCGTGGTCGCCACGTACGCCATCGTCGATCGGGCCGTCGCCGCTGCGGCCATGCTCGGCAACGTGGTCGAGCTGTCGATCAGCCGGGGGGTGTCGACGGCCGGCCTCGGCGTACGCCTGCGTGCCGAGAACCCGGTGTTCGTCTGCTGGGGGCCGGAGACCTGAGATGTTCGCCCTCGGCGTGGGCATGTCCTCGTCCGCTCGACTCGCCGATCTCCAAGAGGTCGTGGGCATGGTGCTGGCCGAGACCGGATGGGCATGGGGAGAGGTGGCAGTGGTGGGAACGACCCGCCGGCTGGTGGACGACCAGCGACTGGTCCAACTCGGCGCGAGGTTGGTCGGCTTCGACCGTAGGGAGCTGGAGGCCGTTGCAGTGCCGAGCCGCCCAAGCTCGGTTGCGCTACGACTGCTCGCCCCACCCGTGGCAGAAGCGGCGGCACTGCTCGCGGCCGGAACCGAGAGTCGCATCGTGATCCCCAAGCGTGTCGGACAGCACGTGACGGTTGCTGCTGCGGTCGGCGATCGGCGATGAGGACGGTCAAGGTGATCGGCGTGGGCATGGGGAACCCCCGTCACCTCACCCAAGAAGCGCTGGACGCGCTGCGCAGCGTCGACGTGTTCTTCGTCCTTGAGAAAGGGTCTGCGGCCGACGAGCTGGTGAAAGTGCGCCGGGACCTGTGCAGAGCGGTCATCGGCACCGGCGACTACCGCTTCGTCACGGTTCCCGACCCGCCGCGAGACCGCTCGACGACAGCGTACGCCCAGGCGGTGCAGGACTGGACTGCCGCCCGCAGCCATGTCCTGCTCGACGCCATGGAAACCCACCTCGAGCCGGGCCAGACCGCAGGGATCCTGGCATGGGGCGATCCCGCCTTCTACGACAGCACCCTCCGAGTGCTCGACACCGGCCGGACGAGAGGACACCTTGAGGTGCAGGTGGTACCGGGGATCAGCAGCATCCAGATGCTGGCCGCCGCTCACCGAATCTCGCTCACCCGGGTCGGGCGGCCGCTCCAGGTGACGACCGGCCGGCGGTTGGCCGAGGAGGGGATCCCTTCGGCCTGCCACGACGTGGTCGTCATGCTCGACGGGCACTGCTCCTTCCAGCATGTCGATCCTGACGGCCTGCACATCTACTGGGGTGCGGACCTGGGCGGCCCCGACCAGGCGATCGTCTCGGGCGAGCTGGGAGAGGTGGCGGACGCGATCCTGGCCCGGCGGGCCGAGATCCGGTCCCGCCGAGGATGGGTGATGGACACCTACCTCCTCCGCCAGGACATCCCACACCGATGATCTATCTGGTCCGCCACGGCCAGTCGGAGTGGAACCTCCTGCGCCGGACCCAGGGGCAGATCCCCCACCCGGGGCTGATCGATCTCGGGCGGCGCCAGGCGTCCGCCGCGGCGCAAGCGATCCACGCCGACGCCAAGCTGAACGGTCAGGCGACCCGCTCCGTGATCGCCAGCGACCTGGTCCGGGCGGTCCAGACCGCGCGGATCGTTGCCGGTACCCTGGCGGTCCCGATCCACCTCGATGGGCGCTGGCGTGAGCAGTGCCTCGGACGGCTCGAGGGGTAGGGGTACGAAGAGACCGACGCCGAGCTGGCCGGTACCCGGGTCGGCCCGGATGCGCCGATCGGAGGAGGTGAATCGGCGCGCCAGGTGGCCGAGCGAGTGGCCGCCGCGCTCGATGACCTGGACCCGACGGAGGTGGCGGTGGTCGTGACCCACGGGGACACGATCCGCTGCCTGCTGGCCCATGTCACGGGGATCGCCGCGGCGTTCGACGTCTCGAACCCAGTGCCGAACGGCGCGGTCGTCGCGCTGGACGGGCGTCGCGGTTGCCGAATCCGGCCGCTGGAAGGCCCAGCGCTGGCTGGCGTCTCAAGCACCGGCGGGACAGGGCCGCGTTTGCGCCGACAGCGCTCATAGACGCTCGCAGTACCCGACCGGGGTCACCATCTCCTGGGGTGCTCATTTCGGCAGCAGTCACCAATCGCCGAAGGGCAAGTCGGACGTCGCCGCCCAAGAGATCGTGGCGGCGCGACCCGCAGCCAGGGAACGCCGAGGAGGTGATGGACACCTATCTCCTGCGTCGAAGCGTGTAGCCGGTACGCTCAGCGAAGGTCGGTCTTAGCGCACTGCTCCTCGACCGTGGCCGTCGCCTGGCGCGAGCGTACGGCCGCCAACACCATCTGGGCGGCGAGGCAAGCACCGACGCCCTCTCCAGCGCGCAGGCGGAGCTGCAGCAGCGGTTCGAGGCCCAGCTCCGCCAGTACCCGGCCGTGGGCCAACTCTCGGCTGCGCTGGCCCGCCACCAAGGCGCTCTGGACCGCAGGTTCGATGCGCACGGCGACCAGCGCAGCGAGAGACGTGACCAACCCGTCGAGGACCACGGGTGCCCGAGCTCCCGCGACGGCTACGGTCAGCCCGGCGAGGAACGCGATCTCGGGACCGCCGACCGCGGCGAGGGCCACCTCCGGCTGACAGAGCCGCTTACCGTGAGCCGAGCGGGCCCGCTTCAGCGCGGCCGCGACGACATCGCGTTTCCGCCGCACCATGGCGGAGTCTGCCGCCGCACCCAGACCGACGGCTTCATCCACGTCCATCCCCAGCAAGGCGCAGCCCAGAGTGGCCGCTACGGTCGTGTTGCCGATGCCGACCTCTCCGAGGCAGACGAGCCCGTCCTCCGCGAGCCGTCGCCCAATCTCCTCCCCCGAGCGGAAGAGAACCTCGACATCGACGGGATCAAGTGCGTCGGCGGTGACCATGTCGCCGGTCTGCCGGGTAGCGACGGCGTCCACCGCTTCGACGGCCAGGCCGACCTGGCCTGCCGTCACCGCCCCAAGCGACACGCCGGCTCGAGTGGCCGCCAGGACATCGGCAGTGACCGAAGGTGAGAAGGCCGACACCCCGTACCTCGTCACCGGATGGTGGCCGGCCGCGACGACGAGCGTCCCCGACGTCGGCGGTTCCGGCCGCAGCGCCAGAACCCGGTTCACGATGAGGTCGAGCACCCCGAGCGAGCCGGGAACGGTCAGTCGATGGTCACCCTCATCGCGCCCGGCGACGACCGACGCAGGCTCGGGACCGGCCAGGTGTGACACGGGAGCTGCGGGCCCGTCAGCAGACGGCCAACGCTCCTCCACGATGACGTCCTCGAGCGGCATGCGCTCCGACCAGCCGTGCCGCTCCAATCCGGGGCTGGGGGGCCTCTCGTCCGGCCATCCGATACAGAGCCAACCCAGCGTCTCAATCCCTTGCGGCAGACCCAGCAACCCAGCCAGCTCCTCGGGGAGGAACAGCGTCACCCAGCCGAGGCCGAGCCCGACCGCCCGAGCCGCTAGCCACATGTTCTCGATGGCGCAGGCACAGCTCCACATGTCAGCATCGGAAAAGCTGGCCCGGCCGAGCACGCCTCCGGCCGGCACCCGCCGGTCACAGGCAACAACCACCCCAACTGGTGCCTCCCTGATGCCCTCGAGCTGCAGGTCGAGCAGTCGCGCCCTCCGGTCCTCAGTGAGGATCTCGGCCTGTCGAAGCCGCTCGCGGTCGGCCATGAGCGCTGCACGGTCACGCGTTCTCTGATCCCGAACGACGACAAAGCGCCAGGGCTGGGAGTGCCCGACGGACGGGGCCTGATGGCCCGCCATGAGCACCTGCCTCACCACCTCCGGCGGCACCTCGTCGGGCCGGAAGCGGCGGACGTCCCGCCTCGCGGCGAGGACCGCGTGTACTGCCCTCACCGTCATCGCATCGAATGACCATCCTGCAGGATCCGCGGAACGCTGGGCCGCTGACGTCGAATCACCGACCAACGGGACTGGTCGCGGCCACACGGATTCGTCCACGACCAGAGGCTAGACACCTCTGGACCAAGAACCGAAGCCGATCTCAGCGACACCAAGTGGGTCCCGGCATAAATACATTGATGTAACGACGATGACGTGACCAGGGGCTCCGGTGGAGCCTATGGGCTCCCCGGAGAGGGGGCCGATGACCAGGAAAAGCCCGTATCTGCTGGACCTCACGGCCGATCAGCGCCGCGAGCTTGAGGCGAGAGCCCGGCGCTATACGTCACCGTATCGAGATGTCATCCGGGCCAAGATCATGCTCACGACGGCCGAGGGGTTGGACAACGAGGAGATCGCCACCCGTCTCGATACCAACCGGGTGATCGTGTCCAAATGGCGAAAGCACTTCTTCGCCAAGGGCCTTGCCGGCCTGGAGGAGCGTCCGAGGGGCGCTCGACCCCCGGCCTTTCCCGCCTGAGGTGGTCGTCGCCGTCAAGTCGCTCGCGTGCGAGGTGCCGCGCCGCCTCGGCGTACCGCTCAGCCGCGTTTACGTTCCCGACATCCGAGCCGAGGTCATCGGGCGGAACATCCTCGCCGAGATCTCCGTCTCCACGATCTGGCGCTGGCTCTCGCAGGATGCGATCGAGCCTTGGCAGCACCGCTCCTGATATTTCCAAGAGACCCCGACTTCGAGGTGAAGGCGTCTCATGTGCTTGAGCCGTACGCCGGTGCCTGGAAAGTAAGCCCTTGGGGGACGACGACTTCGTCGTCTCCTCTGACGAGAAGACCTCTATCGAGGCGCGGGTCCGCTGTCATGAGACCCTCGGCACTGCGCCTCGACGCGATGTGCGCGTCGAGTTCGAGTACGAACGGGGAGGCGCGCTCTGAACCACGCTGGGTTCGATGGAGGCTGTGGCTATTGGATTCCAACCACTGATTGGTCGGCTTGCTGGGCAGCGTAGAACGCCGCTTCGAACTCTACCGGTGGTACATCTCCACAGTGGCTGTGAAGACGGGCCTCGTTGAACCACTGCACCCACGAGAGGGTGGCCAGCTCGAGGTGGCTGACGTCGTCCCAGCCGTTGGCGTCGGGTCCGTAGACGCACTCGGCCTTGTAGAGGCCGTTCTCCACAGCCACCCGGCGTCCAGCACCGGCCAGCCTCCACATTGGCCGGTCAACAGGCGTTCACCGGCCATGCCGACCGAGAGGACGACCCCGTTCTCCCGGGCCAACGTCGCGTAGTCGAGACTCGTGTACTGGCTTCCACGGTCGGAGTGGAAGATCATGCCCTTGTCGGGCCGGCGGGTGAGAACGGCCATCGTAAGGGCATCTTCGACCAGCTCGGTGCGTATATGGTCGGCGAGTGCCCAGCCGACCACCCGGCGACTGGCCAGGTCGATCACCGTCGCCATTCTGTGGAATCTGGCTTGTCAAGTCCCCTTGGTCCGCCGAGTCGGTCGCAGGCGGACGTTCGGGAGCTTGGTCGCCGTGACAGTAGTGCCGAGTGATTTGGGCGTGGGGCCTGCCGGGCTGGGCACCTCGCGCAACCGTTCGGCGAGCGCTCCGAGAGCAGCGTGACCGTCCTCGACCGCTGCCCGCTCGTCGTCGGTGAGCGGGACGGTGACGAGCATGCGCTGGAGGTGCTCTTTGCCCTCGAGGAGCTGAGTTCGGCTCGAGAGCTTCGGGATGTAGAAGTCGCACCGAGCACAGGCCATCCGGTGCGGGCACTGCTCGAAGAAGCTGTAGCTGCAGTAGCAGTAGCCGTGACCGAGGTCGTAGTGCTGCCAAGGGGCCCCATCGCCGGCATTCCCCGCAGTGACGGCATCGCGGTCGAGGAGGACTTCGATCGTCCGCAGGTTGCGGGCGAAGTAGCCGGCCTCGGTGTAGGCCTTCGACAACGTCGCTGGGCTGATCTTGGCGTAGTGCTGGGTGCTGGCCGGGCTCCGGTGGCCGAGCCAGGCCTGCAGCTCGAACAACGTCATCGGCTCCTTGGCGTTATAGAGCTGGCTGGCGATCGTCGAGCGGGCCCGGTGGCTCGTGATCTTGCCGCGCACATCCGCCGGTGGCACGCCGGCTTTGGTGCACAGGGCGGGGATGACCGTCCGGTTGAGGTAGTTGCGGGCGACGGGCTGAGCACGGACGGCGAAGAGGATGTCGACTCGTTCGGCGGTCTTGCGGTCGAGGGTCTTCGGCTGCGATGGCCGAACGCGCTGCCAAACCTCGATCGCCTGTCCGAGAAGGGGGTCGACCGGCTTGGTGAAGGCAGTCCCGGTCTTGTGCACGGGCACGTCGAGCAGGCAGATCGCGTCTTCGGCGAGCACGTCGGGGGCGTCGCCGGGGATGAGGTTCCCGTTGTGCTGCCAGCGGACACAGCCGACGCGGAGCCGGGTGATCTCGTCGGAGCGCAACCCGCTGAACAGCCAGGTGAGGGTCACCGCTCGGATCAGCTCCATCGGGTAGTAGGTATCCGCAGAGTTGCCCGGCAGGTCGCCGGCTTCGAGGTTGAGCCCGGCCCACAAGAGCTTGGCCCACAGGTCGTCGGCAATGACCCGGGGGTCGGTGGCGATCAACGCGGCGATGCTGTGCGGGACAGCGAGAGCGCGCGAAGGGTCGAAACGGCGGGGGAACCACTCCCACTCCTGGCAGTCCCGGAAGAACGTGCGGCTGGCCATGAGGACGTGGGCCTTGGTGCGTGGGGAGATGGGCGTGCCGACCCGGCCGGCGAGGGCGTCGCGCCGCTGTACGTAGTCGCCGACAGCCATCCGGTCGACGGCCGCCACCCACGCGGCGCAGACCTGGCGGGTCCACTGGGCGGGCTCGGTGATCTCGGGGTGCTCTGCCGCCAGCCAGCGCCCAGCTTTCGCCATGATCGTGCGGATGATGGCCCGGACTTTCGGCGTGAGCGTCGAGGTGGCGTGCCAGCGCTCGATCCATCGGACCCAGTCGGGATGAGCACCTTCGATGATCGGTGCGGCGTTGTGGCCAGTGCGCACCGGCGGGTCACAGTGACCGAGGACGGCAACTGCACGTTGGAGCGCGTAGAGCACTGGCAGCTGGTAGGTGCCGGTTGCCGGGTGCTCTCGGAGGCGGGCGAAGCTCTCGGTGCTGAGGTCCCCCAGCAAAGGGCTCCCGTTGACCAGGAACGCCTGACTGATGACGCCTCGGAGCTGGTGCTTGGCGGCCGGGGAGTCCCGATAGCCCCACTGCTCGAGCGTTTCGGCGACTCGTCCGAACGAGGCCTCCACGGCCCCGGCCCCGAAGACGAGCTGGGCGAGATGC
>JAJYWG010000195.1 GCA_021791615.1 Actinomycetes bacterium | reverse complement strand
CACGTGAGCACGGACCTTGTCGGCCACGGTGCGCAGCTCGCCGGCCAGGCTGGCCCCGGGGGTGGCCCCCCACACCAGCACCCCGTCGCCGTTGGCATCACAGACCCAAGTGTCCAGCTCAGCGGGCATGGACAGCCGGATGCGGGCCACGTGGGCCTTTCCGACCTCCCGTCCTCCGTGGTAGGCGCGGACGTGGCCGTCGACGTAGAAGATGCCGGTGGCATCGGCGCGGGACTCGATGTGGTGGCGGGCCAGTTGGTCGAGCAGCTGGTCGGCCTTCCCCATGCCGGCCAGTTCCTCGATGCGGCGCCGGATGGTCCTGACCTCAGGGCCCCGGTCGAGTCCGAGAAGGCGCCCGAGGTCGGTGGGGCTGATCCTGGTGAACCCTTCGGCCCGTGGCTCGCCGAGGAGGCAGGCGAAGACAATGGAGCAGCACAACGAACGCAGGGAGTAGAAGGCCGCCTTGCGGGCGCCGTAGACCGAAGCGGCGATCTCGATCAGGCCGGTGGCAACCAGGGCGGGCAGGATGAGCAGGGCCCCGGCCAACGGGAGCGAAGCACCCTCGCAGATCACCGGAGGGGCCTCGTCGATGAGCCCGAAGCGTGCAGCGGTCCGCTCCTGCGAACGATCGACGGGTCGGGCCAGGGGAACGAGCTCACCATCGTCAGCTGCCCCTGTCGGTTCGTCGTTGCACCCGTCGGGATCGACGCCCGGATCCGAGGGATCGGTGCCAACCACGCCGAGCGTGACCCGGCGGACGGTGGCCGTCGACACGTCGGTGCGTCGAGCCACCTCGGCCAACGACAGACCTGAGGAACGCAGGTGTGTGATCTCAAGACGCTTGGCCTCTGTCGCCTTGGAGGGGCCCTTCGGTCCGGGGCGATCATCCATCAGCGAGGAGACACCGCCGGCCTCGTAGATCGAGCGCCACCGCACCAACGAGTTCTCGTGCACGGAGAAGGCGTCGGCCACCTGGCGCTGTCTCGCCGCCTTCGAGTTCACCAGCTGCACGGCGGCCAGGCGGCGGGCAGCAGGATCACCGGCTCGCCAGCACCACGCCGCCATCCCCCACAGGAAGACCGAGCCATTGCCCTCTGCATCTTCGAGGAAGGCCACCCCGTCGGCGACGTGGGAGGAGCCTGAGGGGGCCAGTGGCAATGGCTGCATCGACCCCATCTTGGCTGCTGCGACCGCCACGATCCGACCTCCCGGAATCTCCAATATCTCACTAGAGATTATGTCATATTCAGGACCCGAGGTGGTGGATAGTCGCAGCTCAAACGGGGTCAGTCGGGTGCTATGTCAGGAGGTCTGGAGTCCGCCGGATGACGCCGGCGGGGAGGGATACGCCAATGTTGAAGCTAGTCCATGACGCCACCGCGGACGCGGTTGGTGAGGCCGACCTGTCGACGGTCGATCTCGATGAGCTGTGCCGGCTGGCGGCGAAGGAGATGCTGGCCGTCACGCTCTTGGCCGAGCGCCGCGCCTACCTCGAGGCCCACGCGGACGAGGTCGATGCCGCCGGCCACCGGCTCGTGGTCGGGAACGGCTACGCCCGACCGAGGGTCGTCACAACCGGAGCGGGGGCGATCGAGGTGCGCGCGCCCCGGATCGATGACCGCCGGGAGGGGTGCCGGTTCTCCTCGGCCATCCTGCCCGCCTACATGCGCAAGTCCCCCAAGGTCACCGAGGTGCTCCCCATCCTCTACCTGCGGGGACTGTCGACCGGCGACTTCGCCCCCGCGTTGGGCGAGTTCTTCGGCACCGAGGCCGGGCTGTCGTCCTCGACGGTCAACCGGTTGACAGTTGCCTGGCAGGCCGAGCACGCCGAGTGGACCGAGCGGGACCTGTCGGGCGTCGACTACGTCTATCTCTGGGCGGACGGGGTGCACTTCAACATCCGCCTGGAAGAGGACCGGCTCTGCTGCCTCGTGATCGTCGGTGTGCGCCCCGACGGGACGAAGGAGCTGGTCGCGCTGGCCGACGGCTACCGCGAGTCCACCGACAGCTGGGCCGAGGTCCTGCGGGGCCTGCGAGACCGTGGCCTCGCCGCACCGGTTCTCGCGGTGGGCGACGGGGCGCTCGGGTTCTGGGGAGCACTGCGAGAGGTCTTCCCCAAAACCCGCGAGCAGCGCTGCTGGGTGCATGTCACGAGAAACGTCCTCGACGCTCTGCCCAAACGCTTGCACAGCGAGGCGAAGGAGGCGCTCTCGGCGATCTACAGCGCCCCGACGCGCACCGAGGCCTTAGAGGCCGTCAAACGCTTCGCCGACGAGTTCAGCACCTTCGAGAAGGCCGTCGTCAAGATCACCGGCCAGCTCGACGTCCTGCTCGCCTACTACGACTTCCCCCAAGAGCACTGGGTCCACCTACGGACGACGAACCCAATCGAGTCCACGTTCTCGACGGTACGGCTCAGGACCAAGGTCACCCGAGGATCTGGCTCCCGCAAGGCCGGGCTGGCCATGGCCTACAAGCTGCTCGACTCAGCCCAGGCTCGCTGGCGCAAGGTCACCGGCGCCGAGCTCGTCGCCCTCGTCCGGGCTGGCGCCACCTTCATCGACGGCAAGCTACAAGAGAGGAGCGACACGACGGCCGGAACGTCCGACACCGACACCCAAGACGGGTCCGTCGCCGCCTGAATGAGATCTCTCATCCACAACTATTGACAATGACTCCGAGACCTAC
>JAJYWG010000110.1 GCA_021791615.1 Actinomycetes bacterium | reverse complement strand
ACGACGACAAGCTCGATCCCCTCCCGGCGGGCGAGGTAGGCGTCGTTCGCCGGCCCGACGACGTCGGCGCCGTCCCGCGC
Organism: Actinomycetes bacterium; assembly: GCA_021791615.1. Next base: position 2,611 of record JAJYWG010000110.1, on the reverse strand, counting down.
CGCTGCGACCACGACCTTCGGGTCGGTGGCCCGATCTGGTGCCCGGGGCCCTGATGGTGCCCATGGCCCGGGCACGAAGCCCGCTCGGGGTGCCGGCGAACACCGAGCGCACCGTGTCGTTGAACTGGCGGATGCTCGAGAACCCCGCAGCAAACGCGACCTCGCTGTCGGCCATGGCGGTCGTCTCGATGAGCAGCCGTGCGGTCTGGGCCCGATTGGCCCGAGCGAGCGCGAGCGGCCCGGTACCGACCCCGGCCACGAGGTGGCGTTCCACCTGGCGGGCGCTGTAGCCGAGGCGCGACGCCAGACCGGCGACACCCTCCCGGTCAACGGTGCCGTCTGCGATCAGGCGCATCGCCCGGGCAACCACATCCTGGCGGTAATCCCACTGTGGAGAGCCGGGCGACGCGTCGGGACGGCACCGCTTGCAGGCCCGGAACTCGGCATGCTGGGCCGCTGCGGCAGTCAGGTAGAACGCGACGTTGCGGGCCAGGGGTGAGCGGGCCGGACAGCTCGGCCGGCAGTAGACCCTCGTCGTCGAGACAGCGGTGACGAACCAGCCGTCGAAACGGACGTCTTTGGACTGCACGGCCCGGTAGCAGCGCTCGAAGTCCTCGTGCACCCAGACAGCGGGCCACCTCGTGACGTGGGTCGGCTGGCGGGATTACGACATCACAGTGAAGTCGCCCTCAGGGCGGATACCGGCGCGCTCAGCGCCGATCAGCGATCGGCGCCAGCAGTCCCTGGAGCTGTGCGTAGGCCAGCGTGCCAGTGCCGGCGAACACCGGTGCCGCACCCTCGGCGAGCCGACCGGCGAGGGAGGCGGCGGTGCTATAGGCGGCCTGGGCGATCAGGCTCCCAACGCTGATCCGGCGCACCCCGAGAGCACCCAGTGCATGGACGGGCGGCCCGGTCCCGGGGGCAAGCATCACGTTGAGGGGAGGCGGGCCGGCGACGACCAGCTCGGCGATGGCATCAGGATCGGCCAGTCCAGGAACGAACAGGCAGTCGGCGCCGGCATCCGCGTAGTGCCGCGACCGCTCCACGACGAGCGCCAACCGCTGCCCCGGGGCACCGGCACCAGCGAGATAGACATCGGTCCTGGCATTGAGGATGAAGCCGGCGACGTGGCGGTCCGCGGCTTCCCGGGCAGCCGCCAGCCGCTCGCACTGCACCGCAATCGACCGCAACGGCAACCCATCGGACCCAGGGCTGTCCTCCAGGTTCGCGCCCACCGCACCGAAGCGGGCCGCTCTTCCGACAACGACAGCCACCTCTGTAGGCGTCGAGCCATACCCAGACTCCAGATCGCCGCTGACCGGCACATCGACCGCTCCGACGATGCGTTCGACGACGGCCAGCATCTCGGTCCCAGCCAGGTGCTCCCCGTCGGGGACCCCGAGCGACCACGAGATGCCGCTGCTCGTCGTCGCGATCGCCACCGCACCGGCATCGGCCATCACGGCCGCGCTCGCTGCGTCCCAGGCGTTCGGCACGGCGAACGTGCCATGGGCGTGCAGGGCCGCGAAAGCTGTGGCTCCGCTCGGCCGAGGTGACTTCCGTCGTGGCGGTCCCCTTTCTGTCAGCATGCGCTTTCGCCATGGAGCCACCATGGCAGGCCATGGCAGCCGTGTCTGGCGGGAACCCGACCGCATGGTCGACCACCCGAGCACAGCAGCATGTCGCCGTCCGCATCGCCGACCGTGACGCCCACTCCCGACCCGCCACTGCCGCCTGGCCGCAGGGCTCGTGCCCCGACTGGCCGTGGGGTAGCGAAAAGCGCCATGGCGCTCCGAGGAGCGATCCGGCCATCGCGTTGCGAGGGTCGTCGCAGGTCATGGTGGGGTGCTCCCGACCGGCAGGCGGGCTATCCTTGCCGGGTGCGCCTGCCCAGCTCTCCTTCGTGCCGGTGGCCCCGACAGGGGCGACAGGGCATGGCGCGCGCCTAAGCGCAAAGCCCGGAGCCGCCCGATGGGCAGCTCCGCTCACAGGTGCGTGCTTATCGGACAGCTCCCCGACCAAGAGGAGCACGCCGTGGAAGATCATGGCCCCCCACCCGAGAGCGAGCGGGACCTCGGCCACCAAGCTGGCGCTGCACCCGCGCCCGATAGCACCTACACCTTCGGCGACACCGACGTCGAGGCGGCCCGCCTCGCCCTTGTCAGCGAGATCTTCGGTCCCACCTCAGAGGAGCTGCTCGCCCAGGCGGTGGCGCGCCCACCGGCGCTCGCCTACGACCTCGGCTGCGGGCCGGGGCACACGACCCGCCTCGTGGCGAAGGCAACCGGCGCCACGCTCACGGTCGGCCTGGAGCGCTCCGAGGCCCATCTTGTCCGGGCACGAGCCGGCGCACCCGATGGGGTCCGCTTTGTCGCCTGGGATGTGGGCGATCTGCCCTTCCCGGCTGGCCCGGCCGACCTCGCCTACGCCCGCCTCCTCCTTGCCCACCTGGAGGACCCCGTCACTGTCGCCTCATCGTGGGCGACCCAGCTGAACGTCGGGGGCCTCCTCGTCATAGACGAGCTCGAGTGGATCGCGACCGACCACCCCGTGCTCCAGGCTCACCTGCACCTCGCCAGCTCGCTCGTAGCCACTACCGGTGCCCAGATGT
>JAJYWG010000203.1 GCA_021791615.1 Actinomycetes bacterium | reverse complement strand
TGGCAACCCGAGACGCCGCCAGATCGACCTCGCCATCGCGGCTACCGCCCACGTGGAAGGAGTGCCCCTCCTCACCGAGAACGTTGGCGACTTCCAGATCATCCATGACCTCGTCGACGCTCGGCGACTCTCCGACCGGTAGCTCGTAGCGAGCTCCCGCACGAACGCGCAGCCAGTGTCTCGATTGGTGAGGCCACGGGGCGGTGAACGGAAGACGAAGCGCTGACACAGCGGCGAGTTTCTCGGGCCTAGGTTCAATACCGTTTAGTTAGAGTTACACCTGTCGTATTCTGGCCCGGTGCCGAGAGTGGGGTGGGTGAAGCCGCAGAGCGACCAGCGCCTGGCGGACCATGTCGCAGTGGGTGTGCTGACTCGTACGTTCCCGGCGTCGTTGGTGGACGCTGCGGTGGCAGCCGCCGGCAAGGCCGAGCAGCGCCACAGGTTGCTGCCGGCCCGCCTGGTGGTCTACTACGTGCTCGCTCTCGCGTTGTTTGCCGATTCGGGCTACGAGGAGGTGATGCGCAACCTCGTTGAGGGCCTGTCATATCAGACCGGCTGGAAGAGCAGCTGGGATGTTCCGACCAAAGGGGCGATCTCCCAGGCGCGGGCTCGTCTCGGTTTCGCGCCGCTCAAGGAGTGCTTCGATCGGGCGTGCGTGCCGATGGCGACCGAGTCGACCTCTGGGGCGTTTTATCGCGGCCTGCGGCTCATGGCAATCGACGGGACGAACCTTGATGTTCCCGACACCGCCGCCAACGACGAGGAGTTCGGCCGGCCGACCGCGGCTCGCGGGGAGGGCTCCGCGTTCCCCCAGGTCCGCATGGTCGGTCTCGGCGAGTGCGGTACCCACGCGCTGTGCGGCATTGCGATCGGCCCTTACGAGACGGGCGAGAACACCCTTGCTCTCGAGCTCGTCAGGTCTGTCAAAGCGGGGATTCTCTTGCTGGCCGACAGGGGCTTCGGTGGCTCCTACCAGCTGTTCGCGGCCATGGCCGCCACAGGCGCAGACCTGTTATGGCGGGTGAAGTCGTCAGCGGTGCTGCCGGTGCTCGAGCGCTTCGATGATGGCTCGCACCGCTCCGAGTTGATCATCAATGACGACAAGCGGCGCAAACTGAAGGTGCTGAGCGTTCGGGTGATCGTCTATGAGATCGACGACCCGGGGCGCAGCCAGGGCGAAGAGACCACCTACCGGCTCGTCACGACGATCCTCGACCCGAGCCGGGCGCCAGCCGATGAGCTCGCTGGGCTCTATCCCGAGCGCTGGGAGTTCGAGACCCTCCTCGACGAGCTGAAGACCCATCAACGCGGCCCGAAGGTGGTGCTGCGATCCAAGAACCCTGAGGGAGTACGTCAGGAGATCTACGGCTACGTGTGCACCCACTACGCGATCCGGGCCCTCATGAACGAGGTCGCCGGTCAAGGTGGCCTCGACCCCGACCGGGTGAGCTTCACCCGCTCTCTTCGCGCAGCCCGGCGAAGCGTTCGTGCCGGCATCGGCACCAGCACACGCGCGATCGGGGAAACACTACTGGCCGTGATCGTCGAGATCGGCCGGGAGCTCCTACCCGAACGGCGCCTACGCGCCGCTGGAAGGATCGTCAAGCACAAGATGAGCAAGTTCGGCGTCAAGAGGGCGGTGCATCGCAACTGGCCCCGGCCGACCAAGCGTGCCGGAGAAGGAATCCGCGTCCTAGCTGCATTAGGGCAACCGCCCAAGCGGCTGCATAGCGCAGGCGCCCCGACCAGCGGTTTCTCGCTCCGGCGCCCGTCGGACCCGACTTTGTCGTGTCGGTGCTGAGAACGCCATCCATGGCCTGCGACCAGCACTTTGACGGCTGGACTCAGCACCGGCAGCAAAACCGGTACACGCCGGTCTCCTCCATGGCCCGGCATCGGGGCGGCAGATCGAGTGGAAGTCGTATAGCTCCCGAACCCCGTCCTGATGCGTCACAGCAGCCGGCGCATCACGGGACGGGTGGGAAACGTGCGGCCCACCTCGATGAAACCGGCCGCAGTGAACATGGCCCTCGTTCCGGTGAAGAGAGCGGACCCGCTCGTTCGCTTCGCCGACAACTTCTCCACGTCAACGGGATGTCCCTCGACGGACGTCGCCCCGTGCTCTCGGGCGAAGTCGACGGCGGCCCCGAGCAGGGCCGACCCGACACCGTTACGCCGGTAGCCATGGCCGACGGCGAAACAGCTCACCCACCATGCACAAGGGTCATCTACCAGTAGCTTCGCCAGTGCCCGATTGCCCATCACAGCGGGCAGGATCGAGCGAGGAACGATCCGGGTCCAGCCAGCTGGATGTCCATCGACGTAAGCGAGGAGGCCCGGCGGCACGCTGGCGGCTGCGATCTCACGGTGGAGCGCGCCGCGGTTGTCCGGCGCAGACCCCGGCGTCTTTGTGTTGGCGTTCAGGAAGCGCTGGCACCAGCACCAGGACGGATCTTCTCCCCGTCGGCCGAAGGCCTGCACGAGGTCGGCCCACCGGTCCGGGGTTGCCTGGCGCACCTTGACCGCGACCGGGGAGATGATCAGTCCCTCCCGAGGTAGGTGCAGACACAGACCTTGTTGCCGTCGGGGTCGGCCAGCACAGTGAACGATGGAGCCTCCGAATCGTCGACGACGGTCCCGCCGGCCGCCACGGCAAGTTCGATGCGTGGCTCGGCCTCTTCGGGAGCGAGC
>JAJYWG010000273.1 GCA_021791615.1 Actinomycetes bacterium | reverse complement strand
CTCCAGGCAGCCAGTGGCCGAGCACGCCCCCGATAGCGGCGCCCATCATGAGTATTGGGGCCAGGATGCCGCCGCTCGTCCCGCCCCCCAAGCCGGCCGCCCAGATGACCATCTTGACGAAGAACAGGAGCACCATGGCCCCAAGCCCGAGCTTGCCGAGCAGTTCTAGTCAGGATGGAACGGCCGGCTGCTGCCAGCAACTTCGTGGGTCAACCACCCGAAGATGGCAGGAGCCACATGCGGAGGAAGTCCTTCCGCAGACCTTCACCGGTAACGCTGAGCAAAAGGAGCCGACCGTCCCATGACCAGTATCGCTCGTCATGACCTCACTTGGGTAGGCCTTGACGTCCACAAGATCTCGATCTCTGCCGCCGTCATCCGTCCCGGCAGGGACACAGCCGAGGTGACGAACCTGATGGCTGACGATGCCTCGGTGCGCAAGTTCTTCTCCCACCAAGGGCCTCCCGACGGTCTGCGGGTCTGCTACGAGGCCGGCCCGACGGGCTACGACCTGCAGCGCAAGCTGGCGGGGATGGGCATCAACTGCCAGGTCGCCGCTCCCTCTCTCATCCCCAAGGCCCCGGGGGACAGGGTGAAGACGGACCGAAGAGACGCGAGGCGCCTGGCCAGGTTGTACCGCGCCGGCGAGCTCGTGATGATCAGGGTCCCGACGCCGCAAGAAGAGGCGGTGAGGGACCTATGCCGGGCGAGGGCCGACATGGTCGCCGACCTGACCCGGGCGCGCAACCGGCTCGGCAAGTTCCTGCTCCGCCACGGGCAGGTGTGGGCCGGGGCGACGGCGTGGACCGTCCAGCACCGGCACTGGCTCGCCTCCCGCCACTTCGAGGACAAGGCGCTGCGCCTCACCTTCTCCCACTACATGGCCGTCTTGGAGGAAAGGGAGGCCGACCTCGAGGCCACGACGGTGGACCTCGTGCCCTATTACACCAAGGCCCCGTTCGATGACGCCGTGCTCCGGCTGTCTTGCTACCGGGGCGTCGACCGGCTGGGGGCGCTCACGGTCGCCTCGGAGGTCTGCGACTTCAGGCGTTTTGGCAAGGGCGAGCACTTCGCCAGCTTCACCGGCCTGGTCCCTGGCGAGCACTCGAGCGGGGGCTCCGTGCACCGCACGGGGCTCACCCACGCCGGCAACGCCCACCTGCGCCACCAGCTGTGCGAGTCCGCCTGGGCCTACACGCACCGCCCGGGCGTGGGTGCCCGGTTACTGGCCCGCCAGGAGGGGGCGCCGCCTGCGACCGTGGCGCGCGCCTGGGCCGCCCAGCAGCGCCTCTCCCGCCGCTTCCGCGCCCTCAGCTCGCGCAAGAACGTGGCCAGCGTGGTGGCTGCCGCCGTGGCCAGGGAGCTCGCCTGCTTCTTGTGGGCCGAGATGGTCTCATAGGGCAAGTGGCCTCCTCCATGCCGGTGCTGGCCGGCAGGTGCCACGCCCTCCCGGCGGCGTCAAGGCCACGCTGCGGGACGCCGCCACGGTGGGCGCCGGCAAAGCCGTCGGCTCACTTCGTTCGCCTCGCCCACCGGGCTCCGTGTCCTCGCTCAGAGGGCCTTGACCCCGCCTCCAGGCGTGGCATGGGGCTCGTCAGCGAAGCGATGCAGGGGCATCGCTTCGTACGAAGCGAAAACCCAATGGTGGAGGAGCCATTTTCCATCACCAGCCTCGGTCGCCCAAAGCCGGTGAGCCGGTGACCGAGGGCCCCACAGCACGCCGGGGCGCCGCCGCGGCAGGGCTGATCCCCGAGCCACCTATGTGCCATGGGCCAAGTTCCCAGCGGCACGAAGCTAGTCAGGGGCAACTTCCTGCGTACGCCCGACTTGTGAGAACCCACGAATATCAGAGTGGCGGTCAACCGGCCTTTCGCCAATTGGCCCACGGCCAACCGGCCCACGTAGCCCCGGCGTGCTGTCGAGCCCTTGGGGCAAGGCCCCCTCCAGAGGGGCGAAGCCGCACCAGACGATCAGAAGCTGGCGCCAGATCTACACGGCATCGCGGACAACGCTGGTTGTTTCGCGCTCTCGGATCAGGTCGGATGGCTGATTTGACAAGCCGTTCCATATCAGGTGGAGCCCGCAGAGCTCGGCGACCCGTAAGCCGGTGGCATAGAGGGCTTCCACGACGAAGCGGTCCCTCATGTTCGAGCAGGCGTCCACCAAAGTGCCGACTTGCTCGCTGCTCAGCATCTCCGGGGGCCGCTCGACCCGGCGCCGGCGGACCATGCGCCGCTCGACGACCGGGCGGCCGGTCCGCTCGCCCCGGTCCCAGCTCGCCGGGGCGAAAGCGAGCCCCGTGCGCGTGCTCAGCCGACCGGCCACCTCTGGCTCGCACCAGCCTCTGGACGCAGCGAAGCGTACGAACTCGACAACGGCGGCCAGGATCCCCTCGACTGTGGCCGGAGAGCGCTCTGAGCTGAGCAGCAGGGTCGCTTGGCCCGGTGCTCGTCGCCGTGAACGTCCTTTGCGGTGCTTTCGCGAGGGCGTGCGCTCGAGCCAGCGTGCGAACGCAGCAAGCTGGTCGATGGCCGGTGCAACCGGCTCCACGCCGGCAGTGCTCCCCCAGGTCAGGTAAAGCGCCAGGCGGCCGGCATAAGCGCGTGCCGTCCCCACCGAACGGCCCTGGGCATCGAGCAGCACCCGGAGCCACGTGGCAGCCCTCTCATGCTCCACATAGTTGTCGTCAACGACAGTCCAACCGA
>JAJYWG010000171.1 GCA_021791615.1 Actinomycetes bacterium | reverse complement strand
TCCCTCGCGCTCGTCAGCCAGCAGGGTGGCCTTCACCGACTGGAGCTGGGGTTCCACCATGGTGGCTGCCAGTGCTGGGTCCTCGGGGTTGGCCGTGGCGAGTGCTTGCTCGAAGGCAGCCGACGCTGCGCGGTAGGCGGCGAGCACCGCTGCGGCCGCCGGGTCGGTCGTCGACGACGGGGTGGGCTTGGCCGGCTTCACCCGAACCGTGGTGGTGGTGCTCGATGCGGCACCGCCGCCGCAGGCGGCGAGAACCAGACCGGCCGCCGCTGCGAGCGTGAAGACGCCGGTCGCAAGCCGGCCGCGCTGGGATCCACGACGGCTCGTCCCCGTGGCCACACGTGCGTCCTGCACCGTGCGGGCGGCGGACGATGCTGTGGCTCTCCGTGCCATGTGTCCGTTGGCGAGTCGGCTCTCCGTCATGTGATCGCCTTCACGTGTCTGCCAGTTCCTTCACGAGAGCTGGCGCCGAAGGAGCTCGACGGAGACGACCCGAGGCACGTGGCCGGGGGCCTCTGCGGTGCTCAAGTGACACCGGCCCACGATCAGGGTAAACCCTCCGCGCTACCGGCTGCCTGGTGGTATTCCTACTAGCAGTCCGACTACCAGGGCAGCGGTACGCTTCTTCCATGCGGACCGCGGTGTCCGACCCCGCAGCCACCCGGCGGGTCGAGCTCGCCGCCTTCCTGCGTGCTCACCGCGCCGAGCTGCACCCAGAGGATCTTGGCATCTACACCGTCGGCGGCCGGCGCAACACGCCGGGGCTGCGCCGAGAAGAGGTCGCCCAGCTCGCAGGTGTGAGCGTGACGTGGTACACGTGGCTCGAACAAGGCCGCCCCGTCGACCCGAGCTCCCAAGTCGTCGACGCGATCTCGCGGGCGCTGCGCTTCGACGCCGAGTCCCACCGCCACCTCCGGCGCCTCGCCGGCCTCGCGGTCCCCGAGCCCGACCAGTTGCCCGACGACGTCGGCCCCGAGCTCACCCGGCTCCTCGCCACCATCGAGCCCGCACCCGCCTGCCTGCTCGGACAGCGCTTTGACTTCCTCGCCTGGAACGACCCCTTCGACCGGCTCTGGAAGCCAGCCTCGCTCCCCGAGCGGCGGCGGAACCTCATGTGGCTCTACTTCGCCAAGGGCACCACCGCGAGAAGAACCGTCGGCTGGCAGGAGCGCGCCCGCCACCTTCTCGGCCAGTTCCGCGCCGCGGCCGCCGAGCACCCCGGCGACGAACGCTTCGCCGAGCTGATCGGCGCCCTCCAAGAAGAAAGCGAGCGGTTCTGCGAGTGGTGGAGCCGCTACAACGTCGAGCAAGCCCTCACCGGGAGCATCACCGTCCGCCACCCAGACGTCGGCCTCATCGGCATCGACGTCATCGAGGTGAAGTTCCCCGCCCACCCCGGGCTCACCATGTCCGTCCACGTCCCCGCCCGAGCGTCCGACCAGGACAAGATCGCGCGCCTGGTCTGATCGGCAGCGTCCATCGACCGGCGAAAGGATCCGACGACCGGGGGTCGGTGCCTGAGGCCACAGACGTTCTGTAGGCCACCACTTCGGCCTTCCAGCACTTCGAGGCCAGGACCAGGTGCGCGCCTGACCAGCGGTCGTGGTGGGGGGCGTTCACGACCATCGCGCGATTTTCGGCCTCAAACCCAACGCACCCGCTGGTCAGAGCGCTGCCCTACTCAATGTCGTCGGTACGGGAGCCGGGTCCCGAGAACTCGACTACGGGGTCGCGCCTTCGGGTCACGACCCGAAGGTCAACCGCACGAGACGGTGACATGGGCCGTGCCGAGGCACCCGAGTGATGGCACACGCGGACCTACCTTTCGAGGGAGGGCTGCTGCCAGCCATCGACAGGCCTCGCAACCGAACTGGGTTCGCCCGCGCCTCGGACCGACTGCCTCGGACATCGTTGAACCGCTCCGAGGGACAAGGTCGAGCCGCGTGGTCAGTCAGCGCCAGCGCTCTCCCGCTGGGCGGCGAGTGCGACGAAGCCGGCTCCGCCGACCGCACCGCTGCGTACCGGTTCGGCGACAGGCTCGTCACTCGGCGCCTGGAACAGGGTCGAGCGAGCCTCGACAAGCCTGAAGCCACCCACATCGAGCATGAGGCGGTGCTCGGCCAGGGTCTGGAAGCGTGCATGGCGATAGAAGGAGTGGCCGGCGCGTCCCTTCTCTTCGTACGAGCGGCCCCAGGCGCTGTCGAGTGGGACGAGGCCGACCACGAGACGACCGTCGGGCCGAAGGACGCGGCCCACTTCGGCGAGCACGGCTGCGGGGTTCTCGACGAAGCAGAGCGTGACGATGACGGCGACCGCGCCGAAGGTGTCGTCGGCAAATGGGAGCTGGTCGCCGAGGCCGCGCAGCACGCGGACGCCTCTTGCCTTGGCGAGGCACAGTGGCGCCTGCGCAGGGTCGAGGCCGACGTCGATGCGGAGCGCGGCGGCGAAGCGTCCCGAGCCGGCCCCGACCTCGAGCCGTGGGCCGGCCGTGCCGGCGAGCAGTGGCCGGATGGCGCCGAGCTCGAGGTCGAACAGCACCTGTCCTGGCGCCGTGTCGTACCAGGCGTCGTAGCGGCCGGCGAGGTCGTCGAAGGCCTGTGCTGCCCGGTTGGCTCGTGCCTGCACGTCGGTCCTCCTCGCGGTCCTGCTCTCGCGTCACACTCGGTCTGCCGCCCTTGCTATTCTATGGATCTATGGAGCATGCTTCGGGAC
>JAJYWG010000220.1 GCA_021791615.1 Actinomycetes bacterium | reverse complement strand
GGTATTGGCCCTAAATCGACGTCGAAACGCCAGCAGCCTCCCTTGCCAGAAGCCGCACAGTGGTTATCCACAGGTGAACCTCATCGGCTCCTCAACAACAAGAACCCGTTACAGGCAATGGCTCTGACTAGGGTTTTCATTCCCTGCCGTATGAATGTCCCAGCTTTGAAAAGTGCAGGTCAGAGGGGTGGACCTTCGTAGCCGAAAAAATGACGCAAAAGATGGAGGTCCTGGTCAGAGACCAAAACACCCGCGCGTAGAATTGAATTTTGGCTTCTGTGGATAACGCTCGCACCAGGGAGAACGCGCACAAAGACGCGCATTAGGCTCTATGACGTGAATCAGAGAGAATTCGCTAGTGGGAGAGGACAGCCCGCACGGCGCCCCTTCGGGGGCGCAAGTGCGGGCGGGTGGCGGAGAAAGAAGGTGGGGATGACAGAGGGAGAACGGGAGTGAGGGAGATCAAGAGTGGGAGGGAACAGCTCGCACGGCGCCCCTTCGGGGGCGCAAGTGCGGGCGGGAAGCGGAGAAAGAAGGTGGGGGTGACAGAGGGAGAACGCGAGCGCGGGAGAGAACGCTGGTGAGAGCTGACCCCGGACACGCGTCCGCCCTCCGAGGCCTTCGCATGGCTCCGCAGGCTTCCCCACAGGATCGCGGTCACAGGCACCTTCTCAGCTCTCCGACCATCCCCCTTGGGCACAACCAGCACAGCCATCTTGGGCGCAGCGGAGCGTGTAGCCGCCTACCGTACGGCCAGCAGGCCCAGCCATCGACACCAGTGCTCTCGCCGGCAACCCACCAGGCCGCTACCGCAGCCCGGATGGGCGGTATGTGGTGGCATGGAACGGCATTGGAGTAGATGAGATCGTACCTGCGTAGGCCAAGAAATCTCAGTTGGTTCCCGGGAACCAACTGAGATTTTTCCGGCGGCTCGGCCGGGACGACATCCCGCCGCAGCTCCTCCGAACGCTACTGGTCGTTAGGCCATCGCCGGCACCGAACGCCAGCTCGCCGGGGATGCCGAACTCGCCAATAAGGCCGGTGGGTGCTACCGCGGGACCACGGTCACCGGACAGCGGAGGCCCGAGGCTCGGCTGAGCCTGGCATCCGCGGTGAGCAGTGCGCAGCCGAGTGTTTCGGCCAACGCAACATAGGAAGCGTCATAGGCCGAGAGGTTCTCCCGAAGCTCCCAGATGCGCTCCAGCAGATGGAAGACGGCATGGCGCGACATGCCAAGCCGGCGCCACCGATCGAGCGCAGTCCATGCGTCGCCTGGTTCGATCAGCGAGGCAGCGACCCCACGGCGAAGTGCGTTCGCGACCTCGGGGTCGATCAGGTGAGGGACGTGCACCTGCTCCTCTGCCAGCGCCTGGCGAGCAGGGCCAGCGTTCAACAGAGCGGATACCGCCGCCGACGCGTCGACGACGATCACCTCTCGGAGCGCCCCGCTTCCACGTCGGCGACGACCAAGACCGGATCGATGCCATGGTCCGGGAGGGTGCGAAGCAGCACCGGGTTGTCCACCCGGCGTGACACTTCCTCGAGCTCCTTCACCGCCACCGCCGATAGGGACATCCGCTCACGGGCGGCCAGCCGTTCCAGGCGCTCCACAACTTCGTCAGGCACGTTGCGAAGGTAGAGCGTCCTCATGTCGCACAATGCTAGCATATCAGTGGCGATATGCATGAAGCCGGCCAGCGTGCAACCGAATGCGGTACGATATCGCGTACAAGGATAGGAGGCGCTGTGGCAATCACCGTCAGCGAGGCGCGCAGGAATCTGTTCCCGCTCATCGAAAAGGTCAACAATGATCGTGCGCCTATCGAGATCATGTCCAAGCGCGGCAATGCCGTGCTCATGTCAGCAGACGAGTATGCAGCGTGGGAGGAGACTGCCTACTTGTTCCGATCTCCGGCCAATGCCCGCCGCCTGCTCGACGCCGCAGAAGCGGCAGCGTCCGGCAACGTAGTCGAGCATCCGCTGGATCGTGAGTGAGGCTCGTTTTCACTTCACAGGGCTGGGAAGACTACACGTACTGGCAACGATCAGACCGCTCCGTCTTGAAACGCATCAACCGCCTGCTCGACGATGCACTTCGTGATCCAGTCAAGGGGATCGGAAAGCCAGAGCCACTAAAGTACGGCGTCAGCGGAGCGTGGTCGCGTCGCATCACAGACGAACACCGTCTCGTCTACCAGGTGGTCGACTCCGACTTGGTGGTCCTCCAAGTGCGGTACCACTACAAGCGATAGCAAGACTCCATCACCGTGCCGTTGCAACGGCGTGCCGTTGCAACGTTGCGGCTGGGTCACGAGAAGAACCGCTCCAGCACGCTGCTCGTGCGCGACCACTCGCCCCCACAGCCTCCACATCGCCAGCTGGGAGCATCCTTGCACCGTTGGAGTCGAGCACTCCGACCGATACAGCTCCGCCAACCACGGGACTTACGGCGGCAGTCTCGGAGATAGCGGCAACCAGGAGCCGGATGAGAGCGTCGCTAGAGATCGACGGCCGGCAGTAGCGACGCAAGAGCATCCCGGCATCGGCCAATAACCCCCACCAGCAGATCGACTGCTCCTCGATTGGATCGTATCCAGCGTCGGCGATCAACCGGATGAGCCGAGGAGCTTCCCTGGCTCCGAAGGCGGCAAGTACCTGCACGCGCGGCCAGCTGCGGCCCATCCCCGTTGCCACGCGGAAGCGTTCTCGCATCACGACTTCGTGCAGAGCGAGCTCGCCCGGCTCGCGCAGCTCGACCGTAGCGCCCAGTACGTCGAATACCCGATCCGCGACTAGGTCCTCGTCGCAACAGCCAACAAGGAGATCCCGCTCAGGAAAGGCGCGCACCTTCAGCCGGTCGTCGCGGTAGGTGGCATCAGGACCGGGATCCACCGTGCTCCGCCCATCAGCCGCGATCACTACGCCACCTCGGCACTTGGCGCCACGGGGTCTCGAGTCTGAGAGAGTCCGGCCTTTCAGCACGGGATGCGACAGAAGTGGCGAGGGCAAGGCGCTGGCCACGACTCGACAATCGGCTGGCCTCGGCGGCGCTTCGCTACGAACCGATGCCCATCCCGACCGCCCCGTTCGGCTCGTCGGCTGGTCTAGCTGCACTGGCTGCGAGGCACGCTGCAGTGACAGTGCCGGTGCAACCAGGGAGCCAATAACGGCGTTCCTATACCCCCAGGGAAACTGGGGTCGCCCCAGCAGGCTCGGATGCGGGAGGCCCGAACGAGGGGATCCAGCCAGGCTCGGAGGAGGGACTGCCCGCCTCGTCGTAGACGAAGCCACTCACTGCCGGGTTGGCGAGCAACCAGCTGGTCGTGCCGCTGGGCTCCTCGAATAGAGCGATGCCGTGTATGTACCAACAGGTGAAGCTGGACCCCGACTGACGACCCACCTCGGTCCACCAGGTGGTGCAGATGCCAGTTATGTTTCCCGATGGACCGTAAGAGACGGACGCCCCAGCGGTTGGAACACCGAAGGTGCTGCGCTCATCTACCAGGTCGGCACTTCCCCACGCAGACGTGCCGGGCGAGTTGCCTTGGTAGAAGAGAAAGCGGGCGTCGTATGCAACGCCAGCAGCCTGGGCTGCATTCGGCTGGCCACCCGACCACGACCCGATTGATGCTGGCCCTCCGGCGAAGGTCGTCACAAGCGGGGTATCACGGGTGTAGGCCCTCCTTCGTTGAGCTGGAACTTCTCGAAGGAACCAACGCCCGTCGACATTTACACCCACGGATGGACGCCACCCGGTCCGCGAGCCGGGCATTCGTAACTCGCGTGTCACAGATGCGGACAGGGGAGAACGGGGTGTAGCTCTTGCCCGAGGAGGAGTAATTCCCAGCTACGGCCACGATCACGTTCGTAGAGACATCGGAGACGAGATCGGGCGGCGCAGCGCTCGTAGATATAGGGCAGGGAGTGCGACCAGGGCGTGGCACATCAGCCTTGCGTCTCTCATCGCGCTTACCGCGTGAACGCTTTTCGCGGTACGATAATCGTCGTGACGGTGTGGATCATCGGGAGCGCCCGCAGGCATGGGGTCCCCGACGACGACATTCGTCACGCCGTGGATCACCTTGCGTTCATGGACAACGACGCAGATGCCGAAGCTGAGATCGACGCCGTACTAGCACTCGGCCCGGATCGGGCCGGGCTCCCACTGGAGCTGGCTCTTGTGGTCGGTGACGACGGAGACGTGGTGGTGGTCCACGCCATGCGGATGCGGGCGAAGTACGCCCACCTGTGGCCGAGGAGCAAGGGAGGCCAGACACCATGACCGATGAACCGACCGAGCGGCCCCCGATGAGAAGCAACGGGAAGCTAGTTACCGACGAGATGCTGGCCCGGCTGGCTGAGAAGGCCGAGGCTGGCTTCGACCTCGACCGACTGCGGCCACGGCCTCCGGGCCGACCGCGTATCGGATCGGCACCAGCGGAGTCTCTGTCCGTTCGGTTCCCGCCCGAGATGCGACACGACCTCCGCGAGCGAGCCGAGGCAGAGCACGTCAGCGAGGCGGACATCATCCGCCAGGCCGTCGCTGAGCACCTGCGCCACCACGGCACGCACGCCGTCGGCACCTGAGTCTGCCTCTGCTCTGCTGGGTGCCGTGGCTCTCCACTCGGGCGTTCGCTCGCTCTCGGAGGGACAGACACCCGATTCAGCCCGCTTTGGCGATGCCGAGCCACTCCTGAAGCGCCTACCTCCTGCCTGAAGAGCGAGGAAGCCAAGCAGGGAGCCAAGCGGTGCGCACGCGTGTGTCCTTGTACGACCACCTATAGCGCGTATCAGTAGGGGACCGCGGCATCGCTGAAGGCGAAGACCCCGCCATCCGCGCCGGCGAGTAAGTACCCGTGACAGTCGGCCGTCGAAGCCATGGCAACAAGAGCAGCCGGCGAAGGACTGGCGGGACCAGTTACCCGGAAGGGCACCACAGTCGAGAGGGAGCAGCTGGCGGCTCCGGTGTACTGGAACTGGTTGAGACCGGGAGCGGTCGTGGTGGTGCCGACGGGGCCGGCACCGGGCGCTGATGAGATGGTTCCAGCCAGAAGCTGGGACGAGGCGGGGGGAGGTTCACATTGTTGTGTTCGCCGGAACCCTGTGGTCAGCGCACCTGGGGTGGACCGCAGGTGAGCTGAGCGGTGGTGATGGCAGGGTCGAGGGGTAGTTGTGTGGTGTGGGGTGGTGGCCGAAGGCGGTATGCCCACACGCCGTGGGCGGCGGCGAGCACGACAGCGTGGAACTGCGTGGTCGCTATGTGCCGTGCGGCGGCCAGGGTGAGGAGTCCGGCTCGGGTGGGTGACGATACCGCCGACGATCGAGGCGAGGTTCCGATGTCCGTTCCCGGCGAGATATGCGTAGGCGCTGACACCGTCGCGGCGGTATGACGGCGAGATGTGCCCCGACAGCCCTAGGCAAGCCAGCGACCGGGACCCTTCTACGGAATTGTTGGGGTAAGGGAGCAGGTCCCCCCTCCGCGTCACCCACGTCCAATACGCGCGTGCTGTCGCATTCAGGTCGGTCCGCCCGCCGGATCTTGGGGAGCGGGGAATCGTGCAGGCGGGCCGACACTCGTCGACAAGAGGGTCGGCGAACCAGTCCCATCGGACTCAGGTGGGATGGGTCCGATAGCAGAGCGGGGGGGGTCTCCGATCACACGCTGTTCACACTCTCAGTGGAAAACCGCGGTAAACGGCAGCTAACGATGGCGAAGGCCCGAGGTCCAAGAATTGCGATGTGACCTGGGTGTTCAGGGGATTCGTGCCGCCTGAGCCCGGAAAGTGCGAAGGGAATGAGACTCATTAGCAGTGAGTCCGATTCGGCCGCTCTCGCACCTCTCCTCGCTGGCCAGTGTAGCCCATCCGGCCCTCCGGGCCTGTGCCCCTGTCATGCCTTTGACCTGTACCTTTGTGGCTTCTTACTGTCCCCTGCGTGGGTCGTTACAAGCGCCGGGAACAGCACGAGGATCGTGCCCGCGTCGGCGCATCGCGCGCTGCTGCATCCACCTCTTCAGGCTTCGGACGTGATGTTGCTGCCGCCGTCAGCGCCCGGGGATGCCTCGGCGCTCCTGATACCCCGACGCGGTCGCCATCGCCTCCTGCAGCCAGTTCATGGTCCGCCCCCCCATTGAGCCTGAGAAGCCGGCAGCCAAAGTGCCGGCCTGGCCTCCACTGCTCGACCCACTGGCCGGGCACCACGGGTTGGCGGGCACGCCCTGGCACGGGTTGGCCATCGACGGGAGGTTGGCAGACGAGGGATCTTCGAGGCCGGTGGCTCCCGGCAGCGGGTGCATTACCACCTGAGTCTGGCGCGGGTAGTTGGCTCCCGGGGGGCACAGGGCCGACCCGGGCACCGGCCCGATCGAGATCGCTGCTGAGTCGCAGGCTACTTCGGCCGTGAACAAGGCGTTGAGGTCAGGGGGGACGGTCATGCCGGTGCACTTCGGGTACAGCAGCTGAAGGTCCGGCGGTGAGCTGGTCACCGGCCCCCCACCGATCTCCGTGTTGCCGCTGAAGCAGTCAGTCGGTCCCGGCTCGAAGTTGGTGGCAGCGAAGTCGCCGTTCGTGGGGTTTCCGTAGGACCCGTTGTGCGAGTACTGATTGCCGATGAGCGCGTCGCCTGACTCGTCGAAGATGCAGACTGCTTGCAACTGGGTCCCTCCGGTGCATGGCGGGCCGCTGTCGGGGTACGGGACAAAGATCGTGCCCCAGGCATTGTTGTCGGAGAAGACGTTGTTCATGACCGTGTCGTTTCGCCCACCGGAAATGGACATGCCGGTGCCAACCGGGCCAGCGGCAGCGGACCCCGCCGTCGGCACATTGGGATTGTTGTTGTTGTGCACGTAGTTGTCCATGAACACCCAGCAGGAGTGCGTGTGGGTGATAGGGCTAATGCCGCCATTCGGGCACGACCCGTTCTGCGGAGGAGGGTTGTCACCGTTCTGGCTGTTGGTGTCGAACCCATCCTCGTTGTTGTCGAACTGGGAGTTCTTCACCACTAGGTTCCCGCCGGCGTTCGAGCCCGAGTACCCGAGCGCGTTGTACTCAGCCCAGGCGTGATCGACGGTTTGATTGCATTGCTGCCGACACGCGCCGATGTAGTAGCCCGAGTCGTTGAAGTTGCTGGCATATGTCTGGTTCCAGGTGCCGCCGTTCCAGTTGCTCGAGAAGATCCCGTACTCGGCTGCGGTCTTCTCGCCGGAAAAATAGGTGCTCGTGGCAGTCAGGTACTCGCCCCAGTAGCCCGTGCCGCTGAAGACCTGACCGCTGTTGGCGCCGCCGTTCCACCAGATCTCGTTGCCGCTGCCGCCCGGCGAGCTGCCTGCCAGGAAGTTGCAGGCCGTCAGGTTCTCCACCGATACGCCGGCAGCCTTGTAGATCATGATCCCGTTCAGCCCGAGGGGACCGCTCGGACCGCTCGGACCGAAATTCTGGTCGCTTGTCACGGTGCTGCACGGCGGCCCGGACCGAGTACCGTCGACGATCACGCTGTTGCGGCTCATCCCTCGAAGAGTGATGTCCGGCGTCGTGATCAGCACCCCCGCCGGCGTGGTCGGAGCTGCTGCTGGAGCCTTGCTCGACGTGGTCTTGTAGTCGCCCGGGGCAACCAGGATGACGTCACCCGGATTGGCTGCGTCGACGGCTGCTTGGATGGACTGGTACTGCCCGGGGATGTTCTCATACGTGCCCACCCGAAGCACAGCGGGCTTGGTAGCTGACGCCAAACTCCCAATGGGCGCCGACGCCGAGAACGTCAGCACCATCGACGCCACCAGGGACAGGCACGCGCACAACGTCAACGCCTTGGGCATCAAGCGCATCACCGATCGGACGTGCACCATCGTGCCTCCCTCGTCACTCGAGCCTTTCTCGGACCGGCCGCGCCCGAGTGCAGCCCCGGCCGCGCGATACCCAGGTGAAACGGTCTGCCGATAAGAACGACCTTCCGGTGCACTTCTTGCGATGGAAATCCTGGCCCGCAGCTGGTGCCAGACAGACCCCGGTTTCGAGGCCGGACCCGTCGAAGCGTCCGGCCGGGAACGACGACCGCCAAGGGCTGCTGCGCGGAAGCCTTCACCGGGCTCCGACCGGAAAGGTCAACGCATTCGTGCCGTCCCACTCGTGCCGTCCCACTCGTGCCGTCCCACTCGTGCCGTCCCACTCGTGCCCCACTCGGGCGGGCGAGCCGACACGTTCCCTCAGAGGTTATGGCGCCACGCTGGGAGGTTCGGTATCCGATCTGCCCTTTCCTCCACCGTGCTCGCATTGCAAGTGACGACGCAGAGGTAGCCACCGCCTCGCTGAGAGCTGCCCGTCCTAGCGGCACCCGTGACGCTGTTGGCTCGCTGTACCGAGCGCCCACCGCCTCCGTTGGGTGGCCACAGCGCGTTCGCGATCGGTTGGTATGGCCTGCATGGCTCGTTGCGAAGGCTCGGGCATGGCGGCAGGGGGGTGGTCACCTTCACGCCTGGGACCACCGGGAGAACGAGGCTCGACGGCATGGACTTGGAGAAGGCGATCGATACCGTGGCGGTACCGTTGGGCACCGTCTGGCTGAAGGACCAGATGGGCTGGGTGCCGTTTGGTGCGGCGATTGTCACTCGGATACGCGACCCCGCACGGTAGACGTGCCCTTCGTAATAGAGCGGGATGACGACCTTCACGAAGCGCCCGGGCGGCATGGGCTTGGCGGCTGCAGCGGTGAAGCTGGGGATCGGCTCGAGTGCCGTGCTCGGCTGCTTGAACATGTTGTTGGAGCTGGTGGAGAGCTTGCGCTCGCTGGCACGTATCCAGCCGTTCTGGACGAACGTCTCGTACCCGTCGGGACGCACCTCGCTGATGGTGGCCTGCAAGTCGACGTTGGAGGTCGAGGAGCGCACCCAGAGGTCGACGGCGCCGGCGCCGATGACGGTGGTGTTCTTCGTCAGCGGAGCCGAGACATAGGAAACGGCGGAACCTGACGGGTACTGCTTCCAGTCCCACGTCCACTGAGAGGCGTTACCCCACAAACCTCCGCCGCCGGTGTTGCCCGTGTAGTCGGTGAGTGGAAGGGCGCTCGCGTTCGAGGTGTACCAGTTGACTCCGCTGCTCGCCGGCGGCTGGCCGGCAAGCGACCCGGCCGGCCCGAGATACCAGGTGCGGGCGACGGTGCCCGGGATGGGAAACGACGAGAACGAGCGCACGAACCCTGGATAGGGATTGCCTGGAGTCGAGCTCCCAGTGGGCGACACGCCGGCACCGTTGTCGAACAGCACCCGGATCTCCGGAAGCTTCTCGAAAGCTACTAACGCGGCATGATACGTCGGGATCAGCTGGATCGGGTCGACCGGAAGCGTGACGACATCGGACTGCGGGAGTCCCATCGCCGACTGGTAGACGATCGGTGCGGCTGCTCGGACCAGCACCGCGTTCACTATGGGTGCTTTGTGAGCGACGAACAACTCGAGGAAGTCGTACCAGCGGTTGTAGGTGTACGGATCGAGCGAGTCGATGTGGGCGCCGTTGGTGAAGGTGAACCATTTCCGGCTTGTCCCGGTGAAGTGCTGGACCAGTTCCGGGCAATGTCCCCCGGTCTGCTCGTCTTCCCACTGGCAGGCCATGAACGTTGGCACGTTGATCTTGTTGACGAAGGTGACCGGGTCCAAGGGGTCAGCGACAGCAGGGTTGTAGTAGGCGTTGGCGGCGATCTTCGCCATCAAGCTGGGCGCTTCGCCGTGGAGCACTTGGTTGGCCTGACACGTCTTGTCGCCAGCTTGGATCCGCTGGTACGCCCAGTACTGCCCGCTGTTGGGTCCAGCGGGTTCTGCATCGTGCTGCCGCTGCTGCGCCCAGGCGACGGCGAAGCCGGTGTTGAGGATGCCACCTGGGTACAGCGTCGTCGCCGTGGCGTCGATGGTGGACAGCGGCGAGATCGCCTCGAGGGCCGGTGGCCTGAGCTGAGCCACGAACAGTTGGCTGATCGCGCCGTACGAGATACCCATCATCCCGACTTTGTGGTCGAGCACCCACGACTGGTGGGCAATTGTCTCGATGACGTCGTAGCCGTCGAGGTTCTGCAGCGGGTCGAAGAAGTTGTAAGCGCCGCCTGAGCAACCGGTCCCACGCATATTCACGTCCACCACCGCGAAGCCCATCAGATTGGCGAGGACCGCGATGCCGTTTTGCGGCCCGGCCGGATCCGCATAGCCGTACCCTGAGTACTCGATCAGGGTGGGGTACGGCGGGAGGTAGTCAGGGCCATTCGGGAGGTGAGTGCCGGCCGGCAGGCCCGGTTCGCCCGCCGGGCTGGTCGGCGGGTGCACGTCGATGGCGAGCTTCGTCCCGTCGCGGGTGGTCAGGTAGCCATATCCGCTGGACGGGATCGACTGGTTGTAGATGCCCGGATCCCACGGCGCCGCTCGGTCGGTGTGCACCGTGAGCAGCGCCGACTCTTGCCCGTTCGAGGCCAGGCGCACCCGGTACCCCTTGCCCGGCGGCACGTGGCGGAACAGCAGCCCACCGAGCGAGTCGGCGCGCTGCGTGTAGAGGGTCTTCCCTCTCGGGGTGATGAGCGACATTTGCGCCAATGGTGCGAGGCCGGTGACATAGACCTGCTTGGCACTACCGACCGCCTTGAAGTTCGATGTCGACACAGAAGCGCCACGGGTCTGTGAGCGCAGACCCGGCGAGCCGGCTGCGGCGACGCTCGAAGCGAGGCTGGCGGGCGAAGGGGCTGCAGGGCTGCCTGGTGCAGCCAAGCTCGAAGCTGGTGCCGCAGACGGTGCCGTGGTCACGCTCATTGTCAGAGCAGCGGCGATCCCCGCGGAGGCGGCGACAACCGACGACCGCCACAAGAGCGGTCCCCGTCTCGTGGATGCCAGGTGCATTCGAAAGCTTCCTTCCTGCCGGTACCGGTCCGTCTCCGCCAACCAGAGAACACCGCCGGCAAGCGGAGATTGCGGGTAGGTGGGAGAAAGCCTCCACAGTTGTAGGCGAGGAGATGCTCGATATCAGTGCCGAGGTGCGTGATGGGGCGACCGCCGAGTCCAGGCGAGGACGGGCACGTCTCAGAAAAGCAAGGCCGCCAGAGCCTCCGGCAACGCGGGATCCGCGAATCTGAACCCTGCTGACACGAGTCGGACCGGCTTCACTTTCTGGCTTGCCAACAGCAGCTCAGACGATGCATCCCTGCCCAGCACCGCCGCGAGCGCGAAACCAGGAACATTCAGGATGGCTGGCCGCGAGACGGCTTTGGCCAGCGCATTGGTCAGCTCGGCATTGGTCACCGGAGCAGGTGCGACCAGGTTCACCGCTCCGGACAGGATCGGATCTGTGAGCGCATGCTCGATAGCGGCGACCTCGTCACGGAGCGTTATCCAGCTCATGTACTGGTGACCCGACCCGAGCTTCCCACCCAAGCCGATCCTGAACAGCGGTAGCTGCTTGGCCAGCGCGCCGCCGTCCTTCGACAGAACTATGCCAGTGCGCAACATAACCACACGGGCTCCCGTTGCCGCCGCCAAGCTCGCCTCTGCCTCCCAGGCAACACACACCTCGGCGAGGAATCCCTTGCCCGAACCGCTGTCCTCGCTAAGCTCCTCAGCCCCCCTGTCCCCGTAATAGCCAATGGCGGACGCGCTCAGGAACACCTGCGGGGACTCGTCGATCTCTGCAACGCTGGATACGAGGAGCCTCGTAGACGCGGTCCTACTCGATCGGATCCGCTCTTTGCGCTCAGGACTCCACCGGCCGCTTGCGATGCTCTCACCAGCAAGGTTCACCACGGCGTCGAATGGCCCGGCCGCCCTGAGAGCCGCTCCGTCCAGCCAGCCCGACGCTGGCTCCCAGCGAACTGTCGAGCCGGCGTCGCCTGCACTGGGCGATACCTGCTTCGAAGCCGGCCGCACGAGCCGCACGATCTCGTGTAGGCCGGACGCTTCGAGCTTGGCGCACAGAGCGCGACCGATCAGGCCGGTCGACCCGCTGACCAGGATGCGCACGCCTGCAATCTATATGGGATCACGCCGACTGGGATCGCCACCTGCCGAGAAATGCCATCGCGTCGTTCCCTTGGGTCCGGATGGACTCGTCCCTCAGGTTGTGGGTCCGGCAGGAAGCCGGCAGGAAGTAGGAAGCAGCTAGCCTCACCACCCCCTGAACTGGATCCACTTCGATCGCGTACCGGGCAGATCCTTCCCCCGCCGCCCAACCGAGAGCTCCGACGAGCCGGTGACAGGGGTGTCGATCGTCTCGAGTGCCCAGTCGGCAGCACCCAGCGCCACCCGGGAGTGTGCCTGCCTCGTGGCACGGAGGACCCTGACCCGGTCGGCGACCAGCCGTGAGGCGACAACCGTCTCGGTGGCCCAACCCTTGCCGGACTCCCGCCACGCGTCCGCCTCTCCTCCCATCACGGGCTTAGCCACCTCGGGCGGGAGCAGATCGAGCGGGTCATCTGTGAGCTGGCTCTTCGGCCTGCCTGGCGTACCCGCGGCGCCTGGGCGGCGCCACACCGAGGCCGCCACCTGCACCGTGTCCGGCAGGCGAAAGACCTTCCCCGCCGCCGACCACGCACCGGCAGGGCGAAGCCTACCGTCCCCAGCCGGAGAGAGCTCCCTTCGAACGTCGAGAACCACATAGCAGCTCGTGCTCGCCCACCAGGCGGTGATCTGCTGGTAATGAGAACCCTCGACACGGCGCTTGGCCAGTGGTGGCTTCGCGGTCGCGGCCACCTCGGTCCCAACCAGGATACCCTCGGCAACGAGCGTCTCGACTATCTCCTCGGGGACATGCTCGAACCCGACCCTGGGAACCGGAACATAGGAAAGGGCCTTCGTGCCCCGCTCCGCCGGAAGACCGCCGGACCGGCGTGCCGGCTGACTGGCGGGAGTGGCGGGAGTGGCGGGAGTGGCGGGCAACCTTGCCATGGCTCGGCTTACCGCCGCTGCCGCGGGCGTCGACGCGGACGAGATCGCGCTCCCGAGACAGCCGAGAGCGCGATCAGACCGCCGAGCACGATGGCTACCGTCCGTGCGACTATCGGAAACCCGGCCCGCAGCTCCGCCCCGAGCAGCGCCCCGCCCGACAGACCCGCGGGACCGCCCTGCCCCCCTGTGACGGCCGCGGAGTGGCGCCTGATCTCCGCGACGAGCACCCGGCGATCCCACAGCACGACCCTGTTTGCCCGGGCGAGCACCGTCGCATGCGCAGTGAAGGTGGCATTCGTGACCACCATGGCCCCGGTGGCTCCGTAGGGGGCCATGGCGCCAACGGCCTGTTGGACGGCAGCGTGGCCAACAGGAGCGCCAGAGCGCTTGGCCTGCACTACCGTCCGCCTGCCTGCTTGCTCGATCACGAGGTCGGCGCCGAGATCGCCCTTCCCCCCGGTGTGGCGCACCCGGAAGCCCCTCCTCGTGAAGAGCGCAGCAAGGAACGACTCGAACTGCGGGCCCGTCATGACGTCGATGTCCGTGACCACCGAGCCGAGGACCCGGCCACTGGAGACCACCCGGCGACTGCCTAGCAGCGCAACCAGACCGACGAGCACCACGAGGAAGCCGAGGAAGCCGAGCGACGTACCTCCGCCCGGGCCGAGTGATCCCGAGAAGACGATCAGAAGCAGCCCGAGCCCCACCAAGAAGCCTGCAGGATGGACCGCGAACAGCCGGCTGATCGCGCTCCGAGCGCCACCTTGGCCGCTCGGGTAGCTGCCTTCATTGCCCGAGGCAGCGCTCCACTCCGGCGGATAACCCGTGCCGCCTGGCCTGGGCCATCCCGCTCCTACATCGTCGGCGACATCACGATCGTCGCCGTCACGCGAGACGTCGTCGACCCTGACCCATCCGGGTGCTTCCTCGGGAGGCTCCTCGGCCTGAGGTCGACCTCGTGGCGTGCGCAGCAAGTCGTCGTATGCGCCACGGCGTGCAGGGTCGGAGAGCGTTTCGTACGCTTCGGTGACCTTGCGGAATAGCGCTCCAGATCCCCCTTGGTCGGGGTGCACCTGCCGGCTCAGGCGGCGGTAGGCGGCCTTGATGTCGGCCTGGGTGGCGTCGGCTTCGACGCCGAGCACCTCGTAGTGAGTGTCGGCATCCATCGCGTACCAGCTTGCCACGAGGGTGTTCGGTACGGCCTCGAACCGGGCGTCGACCCTGGCAGGGAGCGCATGCCTGAGGACGACCCACCGAAAGCCTGACCAGCCAGGTGAACCGGTGCCTCTCCCCGGCATCCCACGCCGGGGAGCGCCGCACAGACCGCCGCGTCCCACAAGTGGTCGGCAGCGCGATAGGTGGGACGTTGGAGGGCCGAGACGTTCCTCATCTACCACCTCGGTCGCCAGGACGTGCTCCCGCTCGGCGACTACGGGTTGCGCCGCGGCTTCGCGGCTGCGTTCACCGACGGCCGCATGCCCGACGGCGGGAGGTCGAGCGACGGGGTGAACGCTGGAGGTCGTATCAGACGGTGGCGTCGTGGTACTCGTGGCACGCCGCTGAGGCATCACGCTCTGAACTTGCCGCAGCCGAAAATCACTCAGAGGGGTGAGGAGCTCTGCTGGCTGTCACCCGCCAGCCGTGACTGGCAACTGGCCACGGGCCCCACACCCCGAGAACGCCGATCCACACCCCGAGAACGTCGCACAGGCGATCCCATCTGAACGCCGGATCAAGCGCGCGTACTCTCCGTGTCCTCCCTCGCCCTCACAAGCCTGGTGTCGCCGCGGCGTTCCCCGCGAGCCAAGCGCAACCCGAGCACGAAGGAGTCCCCTGGGGCCATGGAGTCATCGCCGAGGAGAGACGCGGGCTCACACGACGGAGCCGCTCTACGCGCGGGCTCACACGGAGCGACACCAGGCAACCCGGCGATCGCGGACACTTCCCGCTCTGCCGGCACCCGCGGCACGCGGCCGGGAAGCACGCTCGACTCGGAGCTCCGGCGCTACGCCGCGAAGGTGGCCATTCGGTGGAGTCCGCTAATCTCCTGCGCTGTTGCTCTCGCCCTGATCGTCACACTGGCACCCACTCGATCGGCGCCCACGAGCCAAGCGCAGGGATCAGGAGCATTCGGCGGTGCCGCCTCTACGGGTAGAGCAGGTGGAGTAGCACGCTCCGGCAGCAGGGCAGGGACCGCCGGGCGGGTCATCCCTGGCACGGCCGGGAGTGCCACGGGCAGCGCGAGCGGCCCGATCTACACTGCCTTGGGCGGAGCAGCCGGTGCCGGGGGCGGCGCCTCTTCCGCGATTACCGGCAGCGCCCGGCGCGCTACGGGTGCAGGTGCGGACACCTCGATAACGGGAATCCGCTGCGTACCCGGAGCTCGGCAGTTCACGTGGTCTGCCTACGCACCCCCATGCGTGCCGGCGTTCGCCGGCAACAACGGCGGCGCCACAGCGCACGGCGTAACCGGCTCCACCATCACGATCACGTTCCGCATAAGTACTTCCGGCGAAGCAGGGGTCATAGGCGCCAGCGAACCGCTAATCTCCAAGGGTGCCGGTACTCCGCAGCAGTCGATCGCGGACCTCCAGACATACATACGCTACTTCAACACCCAGTTCGAGCTCTACGGACGCCGCGTCGTCCTGAAGCCATACCAAGGCCAGGGCGACTACCTCCAAGAGGACCAGGGCCAGGACCTCGGGGGTGCCCAAGCAGACGCCCAGACGGCATACTCCCTCGGCGCCTTCGGCGATATGTCACTGCTCTACACGACACAGCCCTATGCCCAGGATCTCGCTGCCGCCCATGTGATCGCGTTCGGCCCCGTCTACTTCCCTCAATCGTGGTTCCAGCAGTACAGCCCCTTCGCTTACTCGAGCATCGCAACAGGCACCAAGTCTGCTCAGGGCATCGTCGATGTCGTCTGCCAACGCATGGCAGGAATGCCCGCCGCCTTCGCCGGAAGCCCCACGTACCACCACGAGGTCCGCAAGTTCGGCCTCATAACCCCGGACAATCCCATATACCTCGAGAACGCCCAGGTGGTCGAGAACGGCCTTCGCTCCTGTGGAGCGCCACCGGTGCGAGTGGTCCAGTACTCGTTCAACTTCGGCACTGCAGCGAGCCAGGCGACGAGCGCCGCCGCCCAGATGAAGGCAGCCGGCGTCACGACTGTGATCTGCCTATGCGACCCGCTGTTCCCGGTGTTCCTTACCAACGCTGCGGACCAGCAGCAGTACCACCCCGAATGGGTCACCCAGTGGTGGAACGACGCCTACGACCAGTCCTTCGCTAGCGACCAGTGGTCGCACGCGATATCCGTCGGCCAAGGACAGACTCCCCCGCTCGACCGGCAAGAGGCCTACCGCGTGTTCAAGGCTGCCGATCCGACCAGCCAACCGGCCGAAGAGAACTTCGCTTTCGCGTACAAGAGCCTCCTTCAGCTCTTCGATGCGCTGCAGATGGCCGGGCCGGACCTGACCCCCGCCAGCTTCGAGAAGGCAATGTTCTCGCTGCCGACCTCCGCACCGGGCGGGCAGTTCGGCACCTGGGGGTTCGGTCCGGGAGCTTTCACTCCAGGCCAGACCTTCAAGGTGGCATGGTGGAACCCCGACGCCACGAGCAACTTCGACCAGAGTGCCGGGGCCTGGCAGAACTGCGACTCCTCGAAGTCGTACCCCTACGCGGACCCGGCGGCACTCGGGCCCGCCCATCGCCAGCTCAGCTGCTTCGGCTCTTCTGGATAGTGCCATCGGCCTTGCCATGGGTCTTGCCATCGGCACGCCGGGCCACAAGATCGCGAGCGCCCGAACGTTGCCATAGCGGCTACATTCTGGAATAGCGCGCCCCGCCGCTCAAGATCCGGTCAAGATCCGCTTACGACCAGCCGGAGACAGTCACAATGTCACGCTTCACGAGAAGGGAGCTGCTCAAGGGATCGGCAGCTGCGGCGCTCTCGGCGGCCTTCGCCCGCGCCGGTGCGCATGGCAGCTCGGCGGAGTTCCAGCGCCTCTTGAAGAACGACGCCGTGCGCGGCGACAACGGCATCCGCCCGCCTG
>JAJYWG010000410.1 GCA_021791615.1 Actinomycetes bacterium | reverse complement strand
GGTCCCGCTGTGGCGTGGTGACCACGTGACGCTCCGACAGCTGTGGAGCGACTACTCCCAATATCTGTACCTTCCCCGCTTTCGCGACTCGGCGGTCTTGCTGGACGCGGTGCGCTCCGGCGTCGCGCTGTTGAGCTGGACGACCGACACCTTCGTTTACGCCAGCGCCTACGACGAGCAGGCCGACCGCTACGTCGGCCTCACGGCCGGCCAGCACGCCGCGGTCGTGCTTGACGCCGCCTCGGTCGTCGTCAAAGCCGAGGTAGCGCTGCGCCAGATGGACCGCGACCAGGCGCCTGCCTCGGAGACGGCCGCCTCGGCCGTCAGGACAGAGTCCACCAGCGAGCTCGCGGCCCGCGACGACGGCGTGACCGACCGCGCCATCCGAGCGCCGGCGTCCCCGACGCGCTTCTACGGGCGGGTGACGCTGGAGCCGCTACGGATGATCCGGGATGTCGGGGATATCGCCGACACGATCGTCAACCAGCTCGGTCGCGCTGACGCCGCGGTGACGATCACGGTGGAGATCGAGGCAACGGCGGGCGGGGGCTTCCCCGAGGACGTCCGGCGGACCGTCGACGAGAACGCCCGCACCCTCAAGTTCGACACCCACGAGTTCGAAGACGGCTGACGGTTGCCGGGGCACTGGTGA
Source organism: Actinomycetes bacterium (assembly GCA_021791615.1). The sequence goes on along the minus strand of JAJYWG010000410.1, from coordinate 2,064 downwards.
GCGACAGCGGCGAGACCCGACAGGCACGACCTTCTATCGGGGACGCGAAGTCCCTCGTGCGCCGCGCCTCGGAGCTGCGAGGCCAGATCAGCTACACCCTGGAGTCACCACGCGCCTGGCGGGTCACCGCGCGCCAGGTCTATGACCGTGCAGTCGAGACCATGGTGGCCGAACAGCTCCTCGCCATGCCCATCGGGAGGATCCGGGAGACGACCGAGGGACGTTTGCGGCTCGGCCCAATCAAGGCCGCCGGCTACCAGACCGTGGGCCAGGCCGCAGCGGCCGGCCCCCGTCGCCTAGGAGCGTGGGTCACAACCTGGCCAGCGTGACCTTCGGAGATGGAATCTCCGAAGGTGGGCCGTGACCAGCGCGTTCTGCCGGTTGCGGTGCTCGCGAAATCCCTCGTCATGGACGAGAATTCGTCCATGACGATGCCCGGGGTCTTCGACCAGCTGTTTGCCGCCCACGAGACCGACGCGAAGGGACGGGCCAGTGCTCCGGCCGGTCGGGCACGGACGTTTCGTCCCTACGACCCGACCCAGCAGTTCCTCATGCCGCCCTCGATCGACGACTGGCTGCCAGAGGACCATCCAGCCCGCTTCGTCGCCGAAGCCGTCGACGAGCTGTTGGACCTGGCACCGATCTACGCCTCCTACCAGAGCTTCGACGGCGCTCCGCCCTACGACCCCACGATGATGCTGAAGCTGCTCTTGTGGGGCTACTCGTGCGGGGTGACGTCCTCGCGGGAGATGGAGCGGCGCTGTGGGACCGACGTCGCCTTCCGCTACCTCTCCGCCAACCAGGCCCCCGACTACCGCTCGATCGCCCGCTTCCGCCGGCGCCACCTGGGTGCACTGGAGGACCTGTTCGTCCAGGTGCTCGCCTGCTGCGCCGAGGCCGGGTTGGTGAAGCTCGGCCGGGTGGCCCTCGACGGCACCAAGCTCCGGGCGTCGGCGTCGCGCCACAAGGCGATGAGCTACGACCGCCTGGGCCCGCGCATCGACCAGCTCGAGGCCGAGGTGAAGGACCTCTTGGCCGAAGCAGAGGCGGCCGACCGAAACGAGGACGAGGCGTTCGGAGAGGACCGGCGCGGCGACGAGCTCCCGGCCGAGCTCGCCCGCAGGGAGACCCGGCTCCAGAAGATGAGGGCCGCCAAGGAGGCGATCGAGCACGACGCCAAGGAGAAGGCGGCAGCCAAAGCTCGGGCCAAGGCGGAGAAGGAAGCCAGGAGCGACGACGAGGTGCAAGAGGCCGCCGCCGTGGCGGCCGAGAAGGCGACGCCCGACAAGCGGGCCCAGCGCAGCTTCACCGATCCCGAATCCCGCATGATGAAGACCAACGACGGCTTCCACTACGCCTACAACGGCCAGGCGGTCGTCGACGAGGAGGCCCAGGTGATCCTGGCCGTCTCGGTCACCCAGGCGGCGGGTGACGTCGGCCAGCTCTTCTCCATAGCCGATCGCATGGCCGACAACCTCGCTGCCGCCGGCATCGAGGGAAACCCCGACGTGATGCTCGCCGACGCCGGCTACTGCTCGGATGACAACCTGAAGAAGGCCCACGGCTCCGAGCACGACTGGCTCATTGCCACGGGACGCCTCAAGCACCACGAGCGCGTGCCTGACGCTCCGCGCGGACGGATCCCAAAGGACGCCACCCCACGTGAGCGCATGGCTCGGCGGCTCCGCACCAAGTCAGGGCGGACCGACTACGCCCGCAGAAAGGCAATCGTCGAGCCCGCCTTCGGTCAGATGAAGGTCCGTCAGCATGCCGGCCACCTCCGCCTGCGCGGCCTCGCCGGGGCCACCGGTGAGTGGACGCTCCACGCCATCTGCCACAACCTGCGCAAGCTCGGGAACCAGCGGGTGGCCACGGCTGCGATGGCCTGACAGGCACCGCAGCGGGCCCGCTGCGCCCAGGAGGGCCCGCGGACACGCTCTTTACTGGCGGCGGGACCGGCTCGAACTCCCTGCCTGGGCTTCAGGGTCCTGGTCAGCCGACGTCCACGGGTCGTTGGCGGGTTGTGACCCGCGCTCCTAGGGAGTGGGACGAAGTGCGGCGCCA
>JAJYWG010000012.1:2329-2725 GCA_021791615.1 Actinomycetes bacterium | reverse complement strand
GAACAGCGAGAACGCGACCATCTGCCACGGCTGGCCCCGCCGCATGCGCGTCGCCACCTGACAGCAGCGCTCGGCCATGTCGTCGGGATAGACGACCTCGGTCCCCCGGCCACGGCCGAGTGAGCGCCGGTGGCCCCTCGGTACGAGCCCCACGCGCCGCCAGTCCTCTAGTCGGCGCGCCGAGCAGGCCAGCCCCTGGGCGCGCAGCTCCGCGACCAGGGCCTTCGTGGCACGGGCAGGGCTAGCGGGACGGGCCATCGCACCAAGGTTACATCCCCCGGTTGAGATGGTGGTGGGAGAGCAGAACCGCCTCGTACGCTGGGCATCCGCCAGCCACCCGGTGGTGGCAGGCGCACCGAACCAGGAAGGAGGTGATGAAGATGGCAAACCAAGACA
>JAJYWG010000012.1:0-2319 GCA_021791615.1 Actinomycetes bacterium | reverse complement strand
GTAAGGCTGCAACCTGGTCAGCAGCCGCTCTCGGGCTCCTCGGTCTCGTTGCCGGAGCGCTCACGATCGGGCTCCAGCGACTGCTCTGGATCGCCACCTGCGCCGTCGGCGCGGTCGGCCTGTGGAGCACGTACCCGTGAGCAGCTCCCCTGAGCCTGGTGCGTCGTTGCCCCATCCTGTGCCGGGCTTCAGGCCCAGTCGGGCGGGGTTGACGGCGTGACGCCAACTGAGGAGTCCATCCCACGCTGAGGTGGGTAAGGAATGCAGAGTCGAGCCCGCAGCGGGTCCTGCCGCACGGCGGGTCGGACCGGGTCAGAAGCCGAGCCACCTGTCGACTGTTCGAGAATCGCCGCTGGTCGTTACACCTGGGTTGTCTGTGCGAGATACTGACGTATGGGTGTTGGCGATACGGTCGCCGGGTGGATTGGAACGCTGCCGAAATGGCAGCAAGATCTCGCGCGCCGGGTGGCCGGCAGCCCTGAGGCGAGCACCGACGAACTTGACGAGGCCCTCCTTGTGGTCAAGGGAGCATTGGGCGTTCCGACGGAAGCGGCTGCTCGCGAACCGGTGCCGCTCAGCCCCGGTGACCTGCCGCGGATGCATGCTGGGCCGGTTGCCAAGCTGAAGAAGTTCGGGCTACTTCGCGGGGTCGGCCTCGTCGTCGATGACGCGCAGATCGACTTCTGCCCTGATGGGCTGACGATCGTCTTTGGCGCCAACGCGTCGGGCAAGAGTAGCTATGTTCGGGGACTGAAGTCCGTGTGCTACAGCGTCGACCGCGACTGCCCCGTATATGGCAACGTCTACTCCCCCTCTGCCGAGAAGCCGAGTGCCGACGTCGAGTACGTCCTTGGTTCGGACCGGTACCAGCAGCGGACCCCGCTCCGTGGCGACGGCGTCCTCCGCCTGCCTGGTCTCGCGGTGTTCGACAGCGCGTGTGCCGAACTCTATGTGAATCGGGAAAACGTCATCCAGTACATCCCGGTCGAACTACTCGTACTCACCCGCCTTGCCGCGTTGCAGGACCGCCTACGGGCAAGCGTGGCGAGTGAACGGGTCCAGCTCATGGGCTACCAGCCCGCCCTGGATGGAATCGGCGAGGACACCGCGGTTGGCTCCGCGCTGCGCGAGCTGCGCGGCGACGCGAGCGATCCCAATCTCGCCGAGCTGGCCATACTGGACGAGGAGAGCCGGGCCCGCCTGGGAATCTTGCGAGCGGCAGTAGCCGCTGCGGATGCGGCAACGGCCAACGCTGACGCAGTCGCGGCCCAGGCCGACGCCACGGCTGCCGAGGAACTGTGCCAGGCCCTTGAGACGTTGGCTTTGCGGACCGGCGCCGAGGCGACCGCCCGTCTTCGGCAGGCGGTCGCCGACGACCGCACTGCCCGTGACGCGATGGCTCTGGCCAATGAGCAGTTCGCGGCGGGCCCGCTTCCCGGCGTGGGGTCCGAACCGTGGACGATCCTCTGGAGTGCTGCGCGTTCCTTCGCCGAGGGTGCGGGAGCTCAGTTCCCGCCGGGTGAGGGCGACCCCTGCCCGCTGTGCCTGCAAGAGGTCGGCAGAGGCGCCGCGGAGCGGATGTCGCACTTCGAACAGCACGTGAAGAGCGAGGTCCACGCGACGGCCACCCGGACTGCAGGAGCCCTTGAGGCTGCGCTGCGCGACTGCGAGCCGGGCCAGGTGGACACCAGCAGGGCCGCGTTCCTCGAACGTCTCCGTGCCGTGAGTGTCGAGGTCGCCGCTGGCATAGACGGCTACATGGAACGGGCGGTTGCACACTTGACCGCGATGCGCACCCGCCCCGCCGAAGCCGTTGCCATGGTCGGCCAGCCTCATGCGGCGATCGAGGAGCTGCGGGCCTGGGCGGCCGGTCGCGCGGCCCACGCCGCACAGCTTCTTTCCACCACCGACGAAGATGAGCTGAAGACGCTGCGTAAGGAGCTCCGTGAGCTCGAGGCGCGGGAAGCGCTCGCCGCGCGCCTCGACGAGTTCATCGCCTGGCGGGGTCACCTCTCCCAAGCGGCGAGACTCGACGGCGTGCACAGTGCCCTTGCGACCAACAAGATCACTATCAAGCAACGAGAGCTGACTGACGTCTTGCTCAGCGGGGCGCTCGCGGCGGCGCTCGCGGAGGAGCTCAAGCGACTGCACTGCGATCACCTGCCGATCTCCATCGATATGCACACGGCCCTGGCGGAGACGACGGTCGAACTTCGTCTCGTGACCTCTCAGGCCGTCGAACTCGCCCACATCGTCTCGGAAGGGGAACGCCGAGCAGTCGGCCTGGCCTTCTTCCTGGCCGAGCTGAGCACGATGGCC
>JAJYWG010000478.1 GCA_021791615.1 Actinomycetes bacterium | reverse complement strand
TGAAGCCATCAGGCGGTGGTGGGCCCAGATGGGCAAAGACCGGTTCCCTGGCGCAACAAGGCTCTTGGTCACCGCAGATGCCGGAGGGTCCAACGGCTACCGGCTACGGGCGTGGAAGTACCATCTCGCCCGGTTCGCCGCTGAGTCCGGGCTGGACATCACGTGCTGTCATTACCCGCCGGGGACCTCAAAGTGGAACCGGGTCGTTATCTACACCGGTTTCCCGTGTGTCTACGAAGTGGCAAACGAGCCCCTCGCGTCCCGGTTTGCCTCGTCGTAGACGGGTTATCAGCACCTCGTCGTTGACGTCTCTCATGTAGCTGTGCCACGCCTCGCGTTTCAACGCTGCCACCCTTCTGCCTCCTCGACTGCCCGGGCCGACAGCTCTTCGAGCTCGTTCACCAACTGGCGCAGGCGCTTGGCGTTCTCGAAGAGCGGCCCGTAACGCTCTAGCTGGCCCTGGCTGAGGGTGCGGGTAATAGACTTGTCGCCGACCTTGCGGATCCAGGTCGGGTAGGGGCCGTGGAGCCGGGCAGGGTCAGTATGGCAGCGGCACGTAGGGGTGCCGCAGCGGGTCGTGCGGGTAACCAAGCTGCCGGGCAGGCAGGGCCCGAGCTTGGCGATCTCGGCGACGATCTGGCGCTGGCGGCGCCTGGCTTGCGGTTGTGGTCCTGGCATGCCCCGTTGCTATCGCGCAACGAGGGCCCACCACCCGGTGACTTGAATGATCTACTTTCAGGGAAGTGCCCTCTGGCCCGAGATACGGCGGCGAAGCCCCCAAAGAGCCAGCACCAGTGAGCGTCCGTCATGGCCCACGCCCCGAGGGAGTGCGGCCCTGGGACGGTCCGTACGCGGACGAGCTCGTCGAGGCCCTCCTCCGGGAGCTGGCGAGGTTCTGGTCCCCCCTCGGCCCCGCTGACGCCGGAGCGGTCTTGTCGTCCATCTGGTTCCTTGCCTATGAGGCGGACAGGCTCTCGTGGGACGCCGTCGCCGACGCACGGGAGCGGGGCTACAGCTGGGACGAGGTCGCGGAGCGCCTCCACGGGGACGCATTGGAAGTCGAGCGTCGTTACGGCTGCTATTGGCACTGGCGCGAAGGCCAAGCCAGGGCTCGGTGGCCCTTGGTGACCGCGTGCGGTGAGGTCGGGGCCCGATGCTGGTCCAACGGCTAGTGGCACCTGGCGGGGCGGCCTCGTGGACAGTGGTGGACGAGCGCTTCGAGCCGGTCGAGCCGGTGGAGAGCTACCTCGCCCACCTGCAAGCGGTCGAGCGCTCGCCGAACACGGTCAGGGCCTACGCGTCCAGCTTGTGCTTGTTCTTCGGGCACCTCGTGGCGAGAGGCGTCGCATGGGACGCCGTGAGGCTTGACGACGTCGGCCGGTTCGTTTCGGCCCTGCGCTCCCCGGCCGAAGGCGTGGTGGTCATCGACGCCGGTGCCTCGGCCCGCGCCGCGTCGACGGTCAACCGGCACTTGGCGGCAGTTTTCGGCCTCTATGACTTTCATGCCCGACGGGGGGTGGCGGTGGCGGCCGAACTGGTCGACTGGCGCCGGGGCGGTCGGCGGTCCTACAAGCCCTTCTTGGACCAGGTGGGCGGGCGGGCGCGGCGCTCCCCTCGCCGCCCGGTGCGCCTGCGGGCCCCGGGACGTCTCCCAGAGACGCTCTCCACCGAGCAGGTCAGTGCGCTGCTCGCTTCGTGCGAGCACCTGCGCGACCGTTTTCTCTTGGCCCTGCTCGCGGAAACAGGCATGAGGATAGGCCAAGCTTTGGGCCTCCGCCACAGCGACGTGGTCTCCCGGGAGCGCACGGTGCACATCGTCCCACGGGACGACAACGCCAACGGGGCGCGTGCCAAGTGCCGCGACCGAGCCTCGGTACCGGTCTCGGCTCCCCTCATGCGCCTCTACAGCGAGTACCTCTTCGAGGAGTACGGCGAGGTCGGCTCGGACTACGTGTTCGTAAACCTTTTTGCCGAGCCCCTCGGTCGCCCTCTGTCCTACTCGGCGGTGGCCGGGTTGGTCGAAAGGCTGAAAGGGCGCACGGGCATCTGTTTCAACCTCCATATGCTCCGCCACTCCGCCGCGAGCGAGTGGATAAGGGCCGGGGTGCCGGTCGAGATCGTCTCCAAGCTCCTCACCCACGCCAGCGTCTCTACGACGAGCCAGATCTATGTCCACCTGAGCGTAGAGGACCTGCGCGCCGAGCTCGTCAAGGCTGGTGTCAGGTGAGCGCGCTCGCTCCCGTCCCAGCACCCGATGAAGTCACGGCACGCCTGGCGGCGCTGCTCCGGCCAGAGTTCGACGTCGCCGTGATCCGGCCGAGCGCAGACGACCCGGTCCTTGCGGGCAAGCCGTGCGCGGTGAGCGGCTGTGACCGGCCGGCGCGCTCGCGCGGTCTCTGCGCCACCCATCATTCCCGCTGGGTCAACCAAAAGAAGCCTGACATCGCGTCCTTCGTGGCCAGCGCCGCACCGGTGCGCCAGCTCTGCCCCCAACGTGCCAGCGAGGTCTTCGACCTCTCCTCACTGCCAGGACGCTGCCGTACCGAGCTGGCTTTGGTCTTGCAGCACCGCCACGACGAGCGGGGCAGGGGGATAAAGCCAGCTGCTGTGCGGCCGGTCGTCGCCATGGTCGCGTCCTCTGGTGTGGGCTCGCTCCTCGACCGCCCCGTCGAGGACTGGGTTGCCGACCTGCACGCCTCCAACCGGGCCTTTGTCGCTTCCCCGACGGGCTTC
>JAJYWG010000177.1 GCA_021791615.1 Actinomycetes bacterium | reverse complement strand
TCGAAGGGTCGTTTCGACCGGGTCGTGAAGGGCGTGAGCGACGTCTCCGCCGACGAGTTCATCGCCTCGACCCTCTCGGTGTGGGAGATCCCCCCGGAGTCGGCGAGGCGCGTGCAGCACCCGGCCCCCTTCCCCGTCGAGCTGCCCAGACGCTTCATCCAGCTCTACACCTACGTGGGCGAGTGGGTGCTCGACCCGTTCATGGGCAGCGGGTCGACCGCCGTGGCGGCCGCCCTCACCGGGCGCAAGTGGGTCGGCTACGACGTCGACCCCGGCTACTGCGAGATCACGAGGAAGCGGGCGGCGGCCGCCCAGGCGTCCCTGCCGCTCGGGGTGTGACCGCCGCGTCTTCGGCAGTTCTCCCCCGGGGTCGGCTCCCCCATTCGCCGATCGCGGTGAGACGCCGCCGTTGCTGGGCAGCGGCCCCGGCGTCGAGCCCATGGCCGCGCTGTTCGAGGTAGCCGACCACGCGCTCGCGGTGCTCGACCGGGTTGGCGTCGTCGTACTTGAACTTGGCCTCCACGCGCAGCACGTGGAGCCGGACGCCGCGGATGCCCGGGAGCATGCGGGCGTACGGGGGCTCGTCGGCCGAGACGGCGGCGTGATGACCTTCGGGCTGGAGGTCGGCGAGCTGGGTGGCGAGGATCTTCGCCTTGCCCTCCGGGTCGTCGACGATCGTGGGTCTACAGACGAACTGGACGGCGGTGTAGTAGCTGGTCGGGACCCCGTCCTCATCCGGTCCGCCGGCCTTGGCCCGCCAGTAGGTCGGGATGTAGGCGTAGTCGCCGTGGACGGAGAGGCGTACCTCGCTGGCCGCCTCGAGGTGCGGCCACACCGGGTTGGGGCGGGCCAGGTGCACGAGGAGGTCGTCGCCGGCCACCGAGAAGTGCAGAGGCAGCACGAACGGGGCGCGTGCGGCGTCGAGGTTGTTGACCGCGAGCACTCCCCAGTGCTCGTGGGACGCCAGCCAGTCCTGCCATTCGGTGTCGTCGAGCGCAGCGTCCCACGGGTGGATGAGCATGTCGGTCTCCTTCTCCTTCGCCGGGATGGGCGAGCACGGGGTCGGGCACGCCGGGATCAGTCCCGACCCGGACGAGCCGTGCGACCCGGACGATCCGGACGAGCCGTGGGATCCGGACGTGCCGGACGACCCGGACGTGCCGGACGATCCGGACGAGCCGGACGACGGTTCGCGAGATGGTCGGCGGGCATGCCCGGACCGGGACGGGCGGCGACTTCGGCAGCGCCGATCGGCCCGCAGCTCGCGCAGGCGATCTCCTGGCGGATCGCGCCCCCGCACGCGGCGTGCTCGTAGAGGATCGGTGGGCCGTCGGGGCTCGACCAGCGGTCGCCCCAGGCGGTCAGCGCGATCAGCGCGGGTGCGAGATCACGCCCTTTCTCGGTGAGCACGTACTCATAGTGCTCCGGACGCCCAGGGCGGCGGCGACGCTCCATGATCCCCGCCGTCACGAGGCCCTCGAGGCGGGCAGCGAGGACGTTGGTCGCCACGCCGAGGTTGTGCTGGAAGTCGCCGAAGCGGGTGACGCCCGCGAACAGCGAGTCCCGGATGATGAGCAGGCTCCACCGCTCACCGACCACGTCGAGAGCCCGCGCGATCGAGCAGATCTGGTCGTCGTAGGTCTTGCCGAGCACCTCCCCGAGTCTACCGACCCACTTGCATCACACAAGTCCTCTCGCTAGAATGCCTTGCATCACACAAGTAGGGGTGAAAGCAAGGGGGTGGTCGACCATGACCAGCTTCACCACGACCATTGCCGTCGCCGAACCGCCCGAGCGGGTCTTCGAGGCGATCCGAGACGTGCGAGCCTGGTGGTCCGGCTCCATCGAAGGGGGCACGTCCGAGGTCGGCGACGAGTTCAGCTACGAAGTGCCCGGCATCCACTGGTGCAAGATCCGCGTCACCGAAGTCGACGCCCCGCGGAAGGTCTCCTGGCTCGTGCTCGACAGCTGGCTCACCTTCATCGAGGACAAGGGCGAGTGGAACGGCACGACGGTGACCTTCGAGGTCTTCGAGCAGGATCGCTCCACCCACGTCCGCTTCACCCACGTCGGTCTGACCCCGCGCCTCGAGTGCTACGAGCTGTGCTCGAACGCGTGGAGCAGCTACATCGGCGAGAGCCTCCGCGCGCTGATCACCAGCGGAGCCGGCCAGCCGAACCGGGCACCTGAGTGATCGGTCAGCCATCCGGCTGAAGCGTCCTGCGGCGGACTCACGGAGCTCAGGGGTCCTGGATCAACCCGAGCGCGTTGCCGTCGGGATCGACGAACGTGGCCACCAGCCGCCCCCGACCCACCTCGCGTGGCGGGTCCTGGACGCTCGCGCCCGCGGCGGTCACCTCGGCGAGCTTGGCCTCGATGTCCGCCACGTGCCAGTAGGCAACAGGCGTCGTGGGTCCCTGCGGACCTCCACGTGGGACGAGCCCGATGTGCTGCCCTTCGGCATCGAAGCCCACGTAGTGGGGCGAGTCGACCTGGGGGTCCACGCCGAGCAGGGCGGCGTAGAGGACCTTGGTCCCCTCCAAGTCGGACACGGGGTAGAGGACCGTCTTGATCCCTTCGGTGGGCGATCCGGCCATGGCTCCTCCTTCAGCTGAGCGGAGCTGCGCGCGCCGAGCTCCCGTCGGCGCAGCGACCGTCCGACGCCCGAATTCTGGCACCCGGGCCCGGTGCCGGCGACGAGACCCGGGCCGAACAGGACGTTCGGCCCTGAGCTGCCC
>JAJYWG010000095.1 GCA_021791615.1 Actinomycetes bacterium | reverse complement strand
TGGAGGGGCTGCCACCGCCGGTGGTGGATCCCTCGGAGGGGCGCTACTGGGTCAAGTCAGAGCGCGAATTCTGTTGATCGCCGATCGCGACTTCTGGTGATCGGCCACACGCCTCACGCTGCGAGCCGAGTGCTTCAAGGACGTCGAGCAAGACCGTCCGAGCAGCGACGTACTCAGGGGCCGCGTCCGTCACGAGCTCAGGCCCCCGTGCGAGACTCGTTGGCGAGTAGTCCTTGGATCGTCGGGTACCGCCAGTGGCCCTCGTTATCTTGCATCCAGGCGATGAGCGAATCTCCCTCGGACGGCATCCGGCCGGTCCCAGCCAGGCAGTCGATGGCGACCTGGCTCGGGGCTGCCCAGGCGATCCCGCCGTCTCGCTTCGACCCCGCGAAGGCGAACTCATTGTCCGGCCGGATGAAGACCGTGTCGGCTCCGGCTTCGGCCGGTAGCAGCTCGAGCTCCGATCCAAGGTTCCGCGGGTTCGGCGTGTAGACGACGAGGAGAGTTGGCGCGGTGACCGGCGCGAGCCTGGCGGCGGCGAAGGAACCCGTGACGGTGGGCAGTCTTGGGCCCGACGGAGCCCTGCTGCGCAGTCGGTCGAGCAGTGCGGAGGCGCCCTGGCGTGCGACGTAGCGGTAGGTACTGGCGGGGCGGAACAGGTCGAGCGCCTGGGATCGCCGTCGCAGCAACGCCGGCCAGTCGACTCGAGTCACCGGACCTGACCGTTCGCGGTCGATGAGACCCTCGTCAGCCAGGGTGTCGAGGATTCGGGACAGGTATCCCTCGTTGACCTTGGCAGCTCTTGCCACCTCGGCACCCGCATACGGCGGAGCCGCATCAACGAGGACCCGCACGACCGCCTCCGCCTTTGCTCCGCGAATGGCTGCTCGTGGCTTGGTGGAGCGGGGGTCGTGGGTCGCGCCCTGGAGCTCGATGAAGACCCCGGGGTAGTCGCTGCTGATTCGAGCGTTGCCGGTGAGGTCGAGGTAACCAATGCCCTCCTCGATGAGGAGTTCGCGGACCCTCGGGCCGACGTACGGGGCGACAAGGAGGATCGGTTGGTTACCCATCCGGCGCCGCCACGACTTCCGCCATGGGCCGTCCAAGAGCGTCCCGACGTCTCGGGGGGAGACGTCCGTCTTGACCTCGACGAGAAAGTATGCCTGGCCCTGATTACTTGGCGTCCTAATGACCAGGTCGGCGATGTCGGAATCCGGCACGGTAGCTTGTTCCGCGACCCAATTGGGGGGCAGGCGCCGGCTGAGGATTTCGACGGCGGCGTCGAGGATCTCTCGTTCGCTCTCCTGGGTTGCTGGCACCTTGCCTCCTTGCCTGTCACCGGCAATCGTACCATCTCAAGCAAGTCATGCCGATCTCTATGCAAGCCTTGCCGGAAGGTGCCCCGTTGCTGGTCACAGGCAACCCGGCAAGGGAGGACACGTGGGGTGCCTTTATCGGCCGGCAACACCAGAAACGACGTGCGGGAGCGGTGCTGGGTTCGCACCACTTCTACGAACACTCGTGACCGACGCCTACCGTCCAGAGCGGGCGTGGCCATGCGACTCGCCGTCTGGAACGAGGTGACACTGTCGCCATGCCCGGCAGGCGCAAACGGCTCGCCCGGTTTGGAGGCGTGAGGGAACCGTTAGGTCAGGAGCAACCGCCGGGTCAGCCGAACCACGCGTCGGAGAACCACGCGTCGGAGGACTGGCCCGGCTCCTGCCGGGGGCGCCATTTCCGCTACCAGCGTCTTCATCGGGTTGGACCTTCCACGGCGCGAACCACTACGCCGTAGAGTGGTTCTCGTGCAGTTCACCGCAGCGGTCACGCACGAGGGTGGGTGGTACGTCGCGCGCGCCCTGGAGGTCGAGGTGACCAGCCAAGGTCGGACGGTCGACGAGGCCTTGGCGAACTTGCGGGAAGCGCTCGACCTGTACTTCGAGGACGAGACCATGCCCGAGGTCGTCGAACCTCCCATCATCGCGACGGTCCAGCTGTCGGCGTGAGCCCGGCACTGCCGGTCGTCGGTGGTGCCGACGTCATCGTCGCCTTGTCCAAGGCCGGTTTCGTGCAGGTGAGTCAGCGAGGCAGCCACGTCAAGCTCCGAGGCGGTGATCGAACGGTCATCGTGCCGATGCATCGGGAGCTTGCGACCGGCACCCTCCGCTCGGTGCTCAGACAGGCCGGTCTCACGCCCGCGGAGTTCTTCGCGCTCCTCTGACGCCCTCACTTGGCGTAGCCCTCGCGTCGGACCTTGGCGTACCGGGCGGCCAGGCTGATCGCTGGCGCCTCCACCAACGGTTCGAGGTTCGCATTCTGGGAGGTTGGGGGCGCCGACCCGACGACCAGCGACTTCGCTGGGGAATCGCTTCCACGGCGCGTAATCCGAGAGCGGCGGTAGCGCAGCGAGCGCGACGGCTCGAGGAGATCGTCACATCGATCCCGTACCTTGAACTCGTGAAGGTGCGAGACGTCATCCGTACCCTGGAGCGTGACGGCTGGCGCCTGGACAGACAGGTGGGCTCTCATCGCCAGTTCCGCCATCCCGACCGGCCGGGAACGGTGACGGTGGCAGGCAAGCCGAGTGACGAGGTGCCGAAGGGTACGCTGGGATCGATCTGGCGGCAGGCCGGCAGGGTGGGAAGGCAGAGTGGTGACTGAGTACGTCGTCGTGATCGAGCAGGAAGGCGACGCCTGGGGGGCGTACGTGCCCGACCTTCCTGGCTGCGTGGCGGCTGGAAG
>JAJYWG010000526.1 GCA_021791615.1 Actinomycetes bacterium | reverse complement strand
CATATCATAGGTTATCTGGAGCAGGATTAAGGGTGTCCTCGATGTCGCTTTAGTGCCCTTGGACGGTCGTCGAGGACACGTTATCTGGAGTGTCGCCCACGTTGTGTGACCCCTCGCGCGGGGTACCCCAGCCCTCGGCCTCACTCACGACTTGGACCGACAACGCCTCGAGTTCTTGGACCAATTCTTTCAGTCGGCGGCTGTTGTCGAAGAAAGGTTTATAGCGCTCGACCTGGTCGGGGCCCAAGGTACGGGTGACGGTCTTGCCGCCGACGCTGCGGGTCCAAGAAGGGTAGGGCCCGTGGCGCTTGGTGGGGTCGGTGTGGCAGTGGCAGCCAGCGCTACCGCAGCGGCTCGTTCGCTCGACGAGGCTCCCGGGCAAGCACAAGCCGACCTTGGCGATCTCGGCCATGATCTGGCGGTAGCGGGACTTGGCTTCTTTGGGTGACATGCTGCCTTGCTAGCCCCATCGGGGGATCCACTACCTGTGAGCCTGAAGTGAATACGCTTCATGCCCATGCCAATGCCCAGCTACTTGCCGAAGGTCTGCCTCGGCACCGAGGCACTGCCCGCCAAGCCACGCTGCTCCTGCGGGGCCGGTGCCGAAGAGGGCCCCGACGCCCACCAAACGGGGTGCGACAGGGCCCTGGAGCCTTATGTCGGGCCCGACACCTGGGCCCTCGTCGGTGCGGCGCTACGCTGTCTCGTCGGCTCCCGGGGCGGCACCCCGGGCGACCCGAGGGCAGAGCTCTCGTGCCTCGCGAGCTTGGTGGCCGAGGCGCAGAGCTGCCTGCCCGGCACCGTGACCGACGCCCTCGAACAGGGCTGTAGCTGGGCCGAGGTCGCCTCGCGGCTCGCTGTCGCCAAGTCCACCGCCCGCCGCCGCTACGACGACTACGCCACCTGGCGGGCGTTCCTGCCCTTCGGAGAGGGATGAAGCCGTGCGTGCCCAGAAGGTCGTGATGCCAGACGGGGAAGAGCCCTGGACCGTCTTGGACGACGCTGGCGAGGTGGTGACGCCGGTCGAGGGCTACATGGCGCACCTGCAGGCGCTCGACCGCTCGCCCAACACGGCCAGGGCGTACGCGATGAGCTTGAAGCTCTGGTCCGAGTTCTTGGGCCTCGTCGGGGTGGCCTGGGACGAGGTGAGAGCAGAGGACGTCAGCCGCTTCATCGCCTGGCTACGGGCGCCGGCCCCGAACGTCGTCGTGCTGGAGGGGGGCAGTGCCCGGCGCTCTGCCGCCACGGTCAACTGCCACCTTGCTGCCTTGAGCTCTTTTTACGACTACCACGCCCGCGACGGCGTGGAGCTCGCCAAGGCGCTCGTCCAGTGGCGCCGCTCCAACCGCGGTGGTTACAAGGCCTTCTTGCACCACGCGACGAAGGGCCGCCCGGTGCCTACCCGGCCGTTCCGCCTGCGCGAGGGCCGCCGGTTGCCCAAGACGTTGGGAGAAGACGAAGTGCTCTGCCTCGTCTGTGCGTGCGAGCACCTGCGGGACCGTTTTTTGCTTTGCCTCTTGGCAGGAACAGGGATGCGCATCGGCCAAGCCCTCGGGCTACGCCACTCGGGCTTCGTCTCCCACCGCTGCGAAGTACGCATCGTGCCCCGGGACGACAACGCGAACGGGGCGAGGGCCAAGACGTTGGACGTGGCAAGCCTCCCGGTCTCGGCTGGCCTCGTGCGCCTCTACAGCGCCTACATGTTCGACGAGTACGGCGAGACAGACAGCGACTACGTATTCGTGAACCTGTTTGCCGAGCCCCATGGCGAGCCACTGCGCTACGACGCCGTGCACAAGCTCGTCCGCCGGTTGGCCGAGCGCACGGGGGTCGGCTTTAACCTCCACATGCTGCGCCACAGCCACGCGACCGACCTCCTGAGAAAAGGGGCCCCGCTCGAGGTGGTACCGACGCTGCTCACCCACCGCTCGCCGACGACGACGCTGGGGACCTACTCGCACCTGAGCGTCGAGGACCTGCGCGCTGCGCTCGTGCGCTCGGGGGCGTGGCCCGAGGAGGCAGAGCGATGAGCGCCGCCGACAACCCTTCGGATCTGCGCTTGGTCCCAGGGCAGGCGGACGCGCTGGAGCGCGTCTACCGCTCCGACACCTGGCGTGCCGCGGACCTGGGGGTGAGCGCCGCCAGGGGGAGGGCGATGGTGAGCTTCGCCGGCCTCGGGCCGCCGTGGCTGAAAGACGTCGCCAAGGCCTGGGCACGCCAGCGGCTCAACCTCGGCCACGCCTTCAACACCGTGCGCGCGGCGGTGCTCGCCTTCAAGCGTTTCTCTGCCTACTTGGCGAGCTACGAGCCCTCCCTGTCCGGCCCGGGCCAGCTCGGCCGGGCGACGCTCGAGCGCTACCTCGCCTGGACCGCCCGGGAGCCGTTGTCGCAGGGCACCAAGGCGCTCTCCAAGGTCTTCCTGCGGGCCTTGCTCGAGGAGAACCGCCGTTACGGCTGGGCCCCTGGGGTGCCCGCCGACGCGGTCATCTACCACGACGAGGTCTCTTCCCGGCGCACCCACTTGCCCCGGTTCTTGCCCGAGGAGGTCATGGCCCAGATCGAGCCCGACCCGAACCTGGCACGCCTCCGGCCCGATTACCGCCACCTCGTCGTGCTCTTGGCAGGAACGGGCCTGCGCTCTGGTGACGCTTTGGCCCTCCCGTTAGGCCCGGTCGTAGCCGACAGCTCCGGCTGGCCGTGCCTTCGCTTCCATGCCCACAAGGTGCGCTCCGAACATGTCGTGC
>JAJYWG010000214.1 GCA_021791615.1 Actinomycetes bacterium | reverse complement strand
TGGTGTCGCTCCGCCAGGGTCGGGCACGGCGGCGGCATCGCCGACGATGAACACCTCCGGATGGTCCGGGAGCGAGAGGTCGGGCTGGACCATCACCCGTCCCCCAGGTCCCCGTCGACCAGGGAGGTCCGCCGCGACGGTGCCGTCCACGGCCACCCCTGCCGCCCAGATCACGAGGGTCGCGGGGAGCAGCTCACCGCCCGCGAGCGTGACCCCGGCCGGCGAGACCGCATCGACCCCGAGCCCGAGCCGGACCTCCACCCCTCTGGCGCGCAAGGTCCGCTCGGCGTACGCGCTCGCCCCGGGAGGAAAACCTGGGAGGAGACGCGTCTTGGCGTCGAGGAGGACGATCCGGGTGCGCTGGGGGTCGAGTCGGAGCCGGTCGTGGCGGATGGCGATGTCGATCAGCTCTGCCATCGCCCCGGCCGTCTCGACCCCCGTCGGCCCGCCGCCGACCACCACGATCACGGGTGCGAGCGTGTCGTCGGCGGAGGCGTCCGAGCGCTCCAATGCGGCGAGCACCTGGTTACGCACCCAGCGGGCGTCGTCGAGGGTGTAGAGGAAGAGTGCGTTGTCCACCACTCCGGGCACACCGAAGACGGCCGCCGCCGCCCCGCTCGCCACGATGAGTCGGTCGTAGGAGAGCGTCCGGCCATCCTCGAGCCGGATCGAGCGCGTGGCAAGGTCGAAGCCGGACACCCGGCCGTGGACGAAGTGTGCGTTCGGCGTGCGCCGTAAGACGGTCCGGATGGGGTACGCCACGTCGGCGGGGTCGAGGCCTGCGGTCGCCACCTCATAGAGGAGCGGTTGGAAGGTATGGAAGTTGTGCTGGTCCACCACCTCCACCTCGACCGGCGCGTCGGCCAGCCGCCGAGCGGCTGCCAGGCCGGCGAAGCCCCCGCCCACGATCACCACTCGGTCCACGGAGCACCCTCGTTTTTCTAGCTTCCAACAGATATACTAGTGGAGGAAGCCGACGACAGGAGATCCCGATGGCACGGACAAGGAAAGAAGCGTCCGGCGTCGACCCGGACCGTAACTCCTCCCGCCGGTGCATTCCACACGCCGTCGACGTCGGGACCGCCACGTTCACCGACCCGCTTGCCCCGACCACGGCAGAAGCCCTCGGTGAAGGGTGCCACAGGCGGTGGGTCATGTCCCCGGCGACCAAGGAGGCGGTCTGACCATGCGATCCCTCGATCACGACGGCCTCCTCACCCTCGCTCGAAAGGCGCACGCTGCGGCCGGCGACGCCGACACGGCGCGCCTGACCGAGAATATTGGTGCTTTCGTACACGCTCTCGTTCACCACCTCGAAGACGAGCTCCCCACCCTCGTCCGCCTGCCTCCGGCCGAGGCCCGCCTCGTCCGACGTGGCCAAGAGCGAGTGTCGACCGCAGCCAGGGCGCTCCTCCGCGACGCAGCGGGCGGCTGTGCCGGCCCAGAGCGTCGGTGTGCGGCTCGAGCCGAGGAGCTCCTCGCCCTCCTCACCGTCCAAGCCCTCGACGAGCGACTCGCCCTCCATGGCGTGGCGAGCACGACACCGAACCGCAGCTGGCCGCGATGACCGTTCTCGTTGCCGAAGAACAGGAGCCCAACAAGGGCGAGATCGGCGTGCTCGGCGCAGCGTCGGCATGTACCGATCCGAGCCTCGCCTTCCCCGGGCGCCCCGCGGGCATCGCCGTCGCTCCCGACGGCACCCTCTTCGTCTCCGACGCGACCTCAAGGACGATCTGGCGCATCGGCGACGGAGGTGAGCGGGTAACCGCTGCCGCACCGTCGGGCGGACTCCCCGACGCCACCGGTGCCGGGAGGCAGGTGCTCAGCCCGGCAGGTCTCGCGCTGGCTCCCGACGGGACCCTCGTCGTAGCCGACGCTACCGGTCACCGGGTCTGGGCCGTCTCGCCTGACGGGGTGCTGCGCCTCCTTGCTGGCAGCGTCTACGGCTATCGCGACGGGCCGAGCAACGAGGCCCTCTTCCGGTATCCCTCAGACGTGGCACTCGGTCCTGACGGAACCTGCTTTGTGGCCGATACCGGCAACGACCGCATCAGGACCATCACCCCTGACGGGGTAGTCACCACTCTTGGAGGCTCCATCTACGATTACGGCGACGGCCGAGGCTCTGCCGCCCGGTTCCGTCGGCCCGAGGCGATCACCGCCGATGTGGACGGCACCTGCTACGTGGCTGACACCGGGAACAACGCCATCCGGCAGATCACCCCCGACGGCGAAGTCACCACGGTGGCCGGCTCACCCCCTGGGGGTGACCGCGACGGCGTCGGCGCCGAGGTGGGGCTGCGCTGGCCGACCGGACTCGCGCTCGGACCCGACGGGGACCTGTGGGTCGCCGACCACGGGAACGGCACGCTTCGCAGGATCGGCCACTCCGGAGGGAGCACCACGCACCTTCGCCTTCCCGGCCGACGCTTGCCTGTTGCCGTCGTATCGGCGCTCCACGGGCAGATGGTCGTGGCAATCGTCGTGCTCGACGACGTGCGCCGCCGCACCCAGGCGTGCCTGATCTCGGTGGATGCCGGGCCGTGACCACGCGAACGGTGGTCCCGGGGGCGGCGAACGACCGGTGGTTGGCGGCCGACCGGGCCCGGATGTGGGAGGACGCCGAGGTGGTCGGCGTCGAGCGGCGCGCGGCGGCCGCGTTGCTTCGGCTTCGTCTCGTCGAGGTGCCGGATCTCCTTCCGGGGCAGTATTACCTGGTACGCCTGGCCGTCGACGCACCGCCCGGC
>JAJYWG010000029.1 GCA_021791615.1 Actinomycetes bacterium | reverse complement strand
CCCGGTCCTTCGGCGACCGGGCGAGCCTGCCTGCCTGGTCGGCGTCTTCGCCTGGCCAGCGGCCCCTGGCGACGGTGCCCTTCATCGGGCGCGTCGTCAAGCGGTCTCCCCTCCACTCGAAGAACAACTCTGGAGACGCGCTCACGATCACGAAACGCCCGGTGTCGAGGTAGGCGTTGTACGCGCCGCGTTGCGCGAGGGCGAGGTCCCGGTAGAGCTTGCGAAGATCGCCGACGACCTTCGAGTGCAGCCGTACGGTGAGGTTGCACTGGTAGGTGTCGCCGGCCGCTATTCGTCCCCGGATGGTGTCGTACCTGCGCTCGTAGTCGGCCAGGTCCCAGTCGGGGTTCCACGACCCCGCCGAGCACCCCTGCCCCGCCGAGCACCACGGACCCGCCTCCTGCCCGGTCCCCACCGGCCCGACGGACCGGGGGGCGGCGAAGAGCCCGAACCATGCCAGCGGCAGCTCTGCGAAGACATCGCTAGGCGTAACAGGACGAACTGGCAGCGCCGCCCCCAATCCGGCCGCCGCCTCGTAGGAGACGAAGCCCGCTGCCCACGATCCGGCCGCGGTCGCCCGCTCGACGGCGCGGAGGACCGGTACGACTTCTCGTGGGCGGTAGGCAACCAGCGGCTGTCTGCCCTGCGATTCGAATGCCATGGCCCGGCCGGCGCGCAGGTCGTCGAAGCGGGCGAACGGCGTCACGTCCGGGTCGGACATCGGCCGGGCTCCAGCATGGCGTCCAGTCTCGCAGTCTCGCTCGCCGTGGCGAGCCCCCCGGGCACGATGGGTCCCGCACCTGGCCTGGAGGGGAGCCGATCGAGGCGGGCCAGGGATCGGACGTGCCCGGAGCACCACGGGCCAACTAGACCCAATACCGTTTAGTTAGGAGGGACGGGCAGGCAGCACCCTCACGGCGTCCCTTGGCCAGCGCTCGGGCTGTGCCCAGTCGCGGTGCGGGGCTCGCTTCAGGCCCCAGTTGCTCATCTTGCGCTTTACGACACGACCCGCAGCCCGCAGCCGTCGCTCGGGGAGCAGCTCTCGGGTGATCTCGGCGACCACCATCTGGGATGCCTCGGCGACGGCCGTGGCGCTCGTGCCGACGCCGGCCCGCACGCTGCGTCGCGCGGCTCGTAGCGACCGGGTGAAGCTGATCCGGTCCGGGTCGAAGTCGCCGTGTTCGGCAACCTCGGTCATGAGTGCTCGGATCGCATAGTGGGTGCACAGGTAGCCGTAGACCTCCTGGCGCACCCGCTCGGGGTCCTTCGAGCGCAGGACGACCGATTTGCCTCGGGCATGGGTCTTCACCTCGTCGAGCATGGTCTCGAACTCCCATCGCTCGGCGTAGCGCCCGGCCAGCTCGTCGGCCGGGGCCGCCTCGGGGTCCAGGATCGTCGTGGCGAGCCGGTAGGACGTCTCTTGTGCCTGGGGCCGGCCGGGGTCGTCCATCTCGTACTCGACGACGCGGACTTGGCGCGCCGGGCGCGTCTTGGTGCCGGCGAGCTCTGAGCGGAACGACCCGTCGTCGTAGCGCTCCTTGGCGGGAAGCACCGCGTTCTTCTTCATCCGCCAGCACAGCTCCGCGCCGGTCGCGGCAAAGGCGCCGAACAGCTCGTAGGAGCCGCCGAAGCCCCGATCGGCCAGGACGAGCATGCCCGGGGCGAGCCGGTCGACCAACGAGGCAGCCAGCGCGTTCTCCCCGTCGTTGTAGCCACCCATGCTGACGCCGGTGATCGCGTGGGTCCCGCACTCTGCAAGTCCGACGAGACGTAGCTGGGGGAAAGCAGAGCGGTCCTCACTCTTGGTGCCAGGGCGTCCGAACCCCTCGTCGTTGGCCGCAGTGTCGGGCACGTCGAAGGTCGTGCCGTCGATCGCCATCAGTCGCCAGCCGCGGTAGAACGCACCGGGGGTCGCCTCGGTGGCAAGCGGTACGCAAGCCCGAGTGAAGCACTCCTTGATCGGCTCGGGGCCGAGCCGGGCCCGGGCGAGCGAGATCGCCCCCTTGGTCGGCACCTCCCAGCGAGCCTGCCAGCCCGACTGGTAGGACAACCCCTCGACCAGGTTGCGGACCACCTCTTCGTAGCTTGCGTCGGCGAACAGCGCCATCGCCATGACGTAGTAGACGACCAGGCGCGCGGGGAGAAGCCGGCTGCGCCTCTCGGTCTTGCCCGTCGCCTCGATGGCCGCGTCGATGAGCCACGGGGGGAAGGTCCTCGTCAGCACCCCGAGCGCGACGTGATCGGTCAGGCGCTGGTCATCGCTCGGCTTGACCCACCCGGCCCTGGGCACGGGGCCAGACTACCACGGTGTAACTTAACTAAACGGTATTGCAACTAGACCCTGGACATGGAACTGCGGACGCTCGGCCGCTCGGGGCTCCAGGTGTCGGTGCTCGGGCTCGGCTGCAACAACTTCGGGAGGCGCATCGGCGAGGAGGCGTCGCGCACGGTGGTCGAGGCCTGCCTCGACGCCGGCGTCACCTTCTTCGACACGGCCGACACCTACGGGGAGGGCCACTCCGAGGAGTTCCTGGGTCGTGCCCTCCAGCGCCACAGGGACGAGGTCGTGATCGCGACGAAGTTCTCCTCGCGCACGGGTGACGGCCCCTACCGGGCCGGTGCGTCGCGCAAGTACGTGATGGCGGCCTGCGAGCGGAGCCTCCGACGTCTGAGCACGGAGTACATCGACCTCTACTACCAGCACTTCCCGGACCCCGAGACCCCCGTCGAGGAGACCCTCGACGCGCTC